>JANPGB010000134.1:0-2424 GCA_031423695.1 Verrucomicrobiota bacterium | reverse complement strand
TCAAATCCGTCGGCCTCGCGCCGCTCACGAGCATGTTCTGGTTCGGCAAGGCGTCCGAGCGGAAGTTCGACGACTTCCGCCCCGAGGTGCATGACAGCGACGGCCTGCTGATGCAGATGGACAACGGCGAAACCCTCTGGCGTCCGCTGAGCAATCCCAAGGAAATGCGGCACCAGCGGTTCGTCGCCAAGGACATTCGCGGCTTCGGCCTGCTGCAACGCGAGCGCGACTTTTACGCGTATCAGGACTTGTTCAACTACTATCACCAGACGCCGAGCGTGTGGGTGGAGCCGCATGGTCACTGGGGCGAGGGGGAAGTGAATCTCGTCGAACTGGCCACGCACTACGAGGGGCTGGACAACATCGTGGCGTTCTGGGATCCGAAGGTGAAGCCGCAGCCGTTGCAGGCGTATCGGTTTGGTTACACGCTTTACTGGACGCGCGAAGTGGACCGCCAGCTTTCCGTCAACAAAGTGCTCGCCACCCGCATCGGCGCCGATCCGCGCGATCCGCAGCGGCGGCAGTTCTCCATTGATTTCTCCGGGCCGAAGCTGAACGCGATTCCCGAGAACACGCCGCCGCAGTCCATCGCCAGTTGCAGCACCAACGCGGTGATTGTGGAGAACCAGGTTTTCCGGAATCCGTTCAACAACAGTTGGCGGGTGATGCTCAAGTTGGAACCCAAGCCCGGCAATAAAGATGCCGTGGACATCCGTTGCACCCTGCAAAAAGGCGAGGAGGTTCTAGGCGAAACATGGACGTATCTCTGGAGTCCGCCCTGAGCGGCGGCGCGCCGGGCGCTGAACAATCCGGCTCCATTGCGGGCCGGCCAATGGAAGACTGGAATGCCGCCTACACCAAGGTGGAAAGTTATTTCCATGCGCTGCGCATCCGCAACAAGGTGCTGCTTGGCCGGCTGGTCATCCAAGTTTTGAAACGCGCCATGCGCCGCGCTGATCTGGAACCCGCGCGCCCCACCACCGAACTCGCCGCCGAGGAACTTGATCTGGTCGTGACCGAATGGTTCGCGCAAGTTTTGCAGGAGCCGCCGGGCGGCGCGGATCACATGCTCACGACGCGGGGCCGGCTGGCCCTGCTCATCGTGGACATGCCGGGCAAATGGCAGGATCAATTTTTACGGCCCGGCCCGTGGCCGGAAGCATTCGTGAAAGCGATGCGGGAAGCCTACCTGCGCGCGGGCCCGGACTTTCAACTTTCCAAAATGACGCCGCGCCCGCTGGACCTCGGGCCGGTGGCCACGCTGACCAGTCTGAGCATGGGTTCCGTTCGCAAGATGGCGACCGTTTGGATTCTCTTTGCGCTGATCCTGGTGATCATCTTCGTTCTATTGCATCTCCGCTGAACATGGCCGCCGCCGAAAAATCCAAACCCGACCTGGCCATCTATCCGCATCGTCCCGTGCGACGCGGCTTCCGGCTCTTCATCTTTTTCTCGGCGGCTTTTTTGCTGACGGGCCTGGTCTCGCTGCTGTTTGCCGATCTGCTCTGGCGCAGCGGCTGGAGCGGCTCGGCCACGATTTTGATGGTGCTGTTCGTAATCTTGTTTCTCCTCATCGCCATCGGCTGCACGCTGGGCACCTTCGGTTTTGTGCTGCGGCTTTTTGGTGATCCCGACCGCCTCACCAAGATGGCGGATTATCAATCCACGAGCATCGCCGGCGTCAGCACGGCGATTGTCTTCCCGACATACAACGAGGAGGTCGCCCGCGTGCTCGAAGGCTTGCGTGCCACGTATCTTTCGCTTGAGCAGACTGGGCAGTTGGAGCATTTCGACTTTTTCATTTTGAGCGACTCGACCGAGCCCGGCAAATGGGTCGAGGAGGAACGGCGCTGGTGCGAACTCGTCACTGAACTGGATGCGCTCGGAAAAATTCATTACCGCCGCCGGGTGTTGAACGAGGGCAAGAAGAGCGGCAACGTGAGCGACTTTCTAAAAGCGTGGGGCCGTCGCTACCGCTACTTCATCGTGTTCGACGCCGACAGCATGATGCTCGGTGAAACCGTCGTGAGCCTGGTCAAGCTGATGGAGCGGCATCCGCAGGTGGGCTTGATCCAGACCATGCCCGCGCTCGTGAATTCCGAATCGCTCTTCGGACGCATCCAGCAGTTCGCCAACCGTCTTTACGCGCCGATCTTCATCACCGGTCTGAATTCATGGACGCAGAGCTTTGGCAATTACTGGGGCCACAACGCCATCATCCGCACCGATCCGTTCATGCAGTATTGCGATCTGCCGCACCTGCCGGGACGCAAGCCGTTCGGCGGCCAGATTCTCAGCCATGATTTTGTCGAGGCCGCCTTGCTGCTGAAAGAAAACTGGCAGGTCTGGTTCGCCTACGATCTGGAGGGCAGCTACGAGGAAATGCCGCAGGACATCATCAGCAACGCGCAGCGCGACCGCCGC
>JANPGB010000133.1:0-33694 GCA_031423695.1 Verrucomicrobiota bacterium | reverse complement strand
GGGCGGGACATCGAGCGGTTCACCGGGGGCGCGAAGAATTGAACCGTTGCCCTTGTAAAACCATTCTGGCGCAACGCCGATCTGGCCGGGCGCGGGCTTGCCGCGTTCGACGCCCCAGCGGAAAATCTTCATGCTGTCGTTCAACTCCGCTTCGCTGGCGCTGTGCATGGCCTGGCGGTTTTTGGCGCTGCCGAGATGCGTCAACCCCGTGCCGGACACGAGGCAGCGCGCGGGGTCGGTCGGATGATGGATTGGCGACCGCAGACGCCACGGCGATTTGCCACCGTAAATAGAGTCGTAATCCAAAAACTCGCCCGTTGCTTTTTTCTGAATCAACGCGGTGAGCGGGATGTTCAAATCCACGGCTTCCTGCGCCAGTTGGAAAACAGAGTTCACGCCGTCGACCAAGCGCAGGCGGGGTTCTTCCACGCGCGCCACGGCGTGGGTTGAACCGTTTTGGATTTGGACGAGCCGCGTCATTCGATCACCTCGAAATTTTTCAGCTTCTCCTCGTTCACCGTCAGGCCGAGGCCGGGCGTGTTTTCATCGAGATCAATGCAGCCGTTCACCGGCGTTGGTTCGCCGTTGAAACAATACCAGAACAGCTCGTTGCCGACCTCGACGTCCACCGGCGGAAAATATTCCGCCATCGGTGAATTCAGGCTGGCCATGACGATGTGATAGTTGTGCATCTGCCCGGCGTGCGGAATCACCGGGATCGAGTGCGCCTCGGCCAGCGCGGCAATCTTGCGGGCCTGGGTGATGCCGCCGACGCGATTGGTGTCGAACTGGATGTAGTCGACACAGCGCGACTCGATGAGTTCGCGGAAACCGTAGAGCGTAAATTCATGTTCGCCGCCGGAAATCGGAATGCGTCCGCACTTTTTCAATTCCGCGTAGCTGTGAATGTCATCGGGGATCACCAGTTCTTCGAGCCAGCGCAGATTGTATTTTTCCAGCAGCGGGATCATGCGCTTGGCGTAATCCAGATTCCAGCCCATGTAAGCGTCGGCCATGATGTCCACGCCGTCGCCGACCGTCTCGCGCACGGTGCGGACGAGCGCGAGATTTTTTTGCATTCCCGCTGGGCCGTCGGTTGGTCCCCAACCGAAACGCATCTTCATGGCGGTGTAACCTTCGTCCTGATAGCGCTTCGATTCGCGCGCGAGTTCGTCGAGCGGCGTTGAGTACAGCCGGCTCGCATAGACGGGAATTTTCGGTTTCGTGCGCCCGCCCAGCAGGCGATACACCGGCTGCTTGGCCGACTTGCCGAGAATGTCCCAGAGCGCGATGTCAACGGCACTGATGGCGACCATGCCGATGCCTTTGCGGCCAAACGCCATCGTCTTCCGATACATGTGCTGCCAGAGAAATTCCGTGTCCCAAGGATCCTGCCCGAGGAGTAGCGGTTTCAGAAACAGATCAATCACCTGCTTGGTCACACGCGGCGAGAGCGCGGCGTTGCCGATGCCGACGAGGCCGTTGTCGGTGACAATTTTTATGATCAGCCAACTGTGAAACGTGAACGTTCCCATCGTGGATTTCGTCAGCATGGGCGAGACGGCGTCCATCGGGTTGGTGCAAAAGTGCGGGGGGAGCGGGACGGTTTTGCCGCGCCATTCGATGACGCGCGTGCGGATTTCTTTGATTTTCATAGTTTACTTTTTCAATTTTTAACCACGGACGGACACGGACAAGACCTTTACGCGAATTGCGCTAATTTTCGCCAATTCATTTGCGATTTTAATTCGCGGCAATTCGTGAAATTCGCGTAAAAGATTTTGGCTTTGGTTGGCATCTGTGTTCATACGTGTCCCTCCGTGGTTCAGATTTTGAGCGGTTGAATTTTCGGGATGACGAGACAAATCAACATGAACGCGGCGATGTGCATTGATCCCGAGAGGATGAGTGCGGGCGTGTAGCTGTAACCGTGATCACGCAGCCAACCGACGATCTGGCCGAGCAACACGCCACCCATCGCACCGCCGAAACCAACGAGGCCGGCGAGTGTGCCGACGGCGCGTTTGGAAATCATGTCCGTCGGCAGAATCATCACGAGCGTGGACCACGATTGCTGGCCGAAAAACGCGAGGCTGAAAATAAGAATCACCCAGCCGACGGAGTGCAATTGCGGCACGAACATCACCCACGGCATCAGCGCTGCGCTCGCGCCGAGCGCGAGTTTGCGCGACCCATTCACGGATACGCCGCGCTTGAGCAGCCAGCTAGAAAATCCGCCGCCAACCAGACAGCCGACGCCCGAAGCCGCGTAAGGAATCCAGCCGATGCTGCCAGCCGTTTTGATGTCGAGTTGAAATGCATCGAACAAATATTTTGGCAGCCAGAACAGATAAAAATACCACGCGCCATCGCTCAAAAACTTTGCGCCGATGACCGCCCATGTCTCGCGGTGCTGCAACAATTGAGCAAGGGAAATTTTTATTTCAACTTGAGCGGCGGAAAAACTATTTTGATTTTCCGGCGTCTGATAACTCCGCCACCACCAAATCGTCCACAGCAAGCCGAGCGCGCCCGTCAGAAAGAAAACCCAGCGCCAGGGCGCGAAGTCAAACCAGTGCACGTTCGTCAAAACCAGTGCGATCAGCGGTGGCGCAACGACGGCGCCGACCGCCGTGCCGCCATTGATGATGCCCATCGCCGTCGCGCGGTCGTTGACGGGAAACCATTCCGCCACCGCACGCGTGGCGGCGGGAAATCCGCCGCCTTCGCCCACGCCGAGCAGCAGGCGGCTCGCCGCCAGCGCGATCACGCCGCCCGCCAGGCCGTGGCTCGCGCAGGCGAGCGACCAGAAAACCATGATGCACAAAAACCCGCGCCGCGTTCCCAGCCGGTCCAGCAGCAGACCACCGCCGACATACATCAGCCCGTATGTGAGCAGAAATGCGGAGTCCAGACCTGCCTTGACCTGATTGCTGAACGGGATGTCCACCTGAATCGCCTTGATCGCCCACGGCAACGTCTGCCGGTCAAGATAGCTGATAGCAATCGCCGCGCTGACCAGAAACGCGATGGACCAGCGCACCATGGAGCGGTGGGGGGCTTCCGCGGGTGATGGCGTTTGCGAAATCATCACCGCTGCAAGTCGCCGTTCTCCGCGACGCCGGGTTCATCCAGCAGTTGAATCGACGACGCCGGGCCGAGATCAGGAGATTTCCATTCACTCAAGGCCCACACGACTTTTTTCTCCGGCGTCACTTCCAGCACCTGCACCGAGCCGGGCCAGTTCTTCGGGTCTTTGATGTCAACCGGACACCAGTTGCAAATCACCGTGTTGCCGTTGTCGAGCCGGTTCACTTCTTGAAAGATGAAGCATTTGTATTCGGGAATATCTTTCTCGGAAAATTGCCAGACAACTTTGCCCTCCTTGTTGACTTCGACCACGGTGGAATGAAACGACGCGATAAGCGTGTTGCCATTCTTTAGACGCGTCGAGGACCACGGGCCTTTCGCGGCGAACGACCAGATTTCTTTTCCCTCCGCGTCATACTCCGCGACTTTGTTGTTGTCCAAATGCGCTGCGAGAAATGTGCCAGCTTTGGTTTGATGGACACGGCGAAATTGCAGGTGCGCCTTCTCTGGTTGCGGGACGGGGAGCGTAAGCTCCTTCTCAATTTTGCCGGTCGCTTTCTCAATGATCATCAACCTGGCCGGATTCCCGTTTTGTGTCACGAGCACGCGATCCAGGCCGAGCGGCTGCACGGAATGAATCTCTGTCCCCTTGGGCGCTTCCATGTTCCAGACGATTTTTTTGTCCGGTGTGATTTCACTCGCGCCGACTTTGCGGCAAAAAATGATGTTGCCGTTGGAAAGCATCGTGGCGTCGCCAAGTTCTTGCAACGTGCCGTCGACGTCCTTGATAGGAATGTCGTAAGTCCAAACCACCTTGCCCTCGCGCACGACGAAAATGGTCTGGTTGGTTTTACGATGATCCCATTCGCCGGTGTAAAGAAACGGATGCTGCGCGAGACCTTTTCCGGGCAGCAGGGCCGGGGCATACGCCCAGGCATTGGTCGCGCCAGCGGCAGGGCTGTCAACGCACCAGCCCTTGCGGGCCGCCGACAGGCAGGCGGCGAGGATGACAAGCCGTGGAAAAGTTTTCATGGCGGGCTGGTTTTGGGTCTGGTTTATTCCGGCATCAGATTTCGAATGACGATACTGATATATCAGATAGACTGGGTGTCAAGCCATGAACAAAAAAAACAACCGCACCGCCGGCCGCAAAACTCCGCCGGCCATTTCGTCCAGCCCGCCGGCGGCGGCTCCGCCCGCGCGGAGGCATTCACTGGCGTCGCGGGCCTACCTGGAGATCCGCAATCAGATTCTCAAGGGCGAGCTGCCGGTCGGCATGGCGCTCTCGCGCCGCAAACTGGCGGACGAACTGAAGATCAGCGTGCCGCCGGTGGTGGAGGCGTTGCAGCATCTGGAGCGCGACGGACTCGTGGAAAGCAAGCCCCGCGTCGGCACGCGCGTCCGCGTCCCGACCCGGCAGGATATCGAAGACCGCAGCCTGCTGCGCGAAGCCTTGGAAACCCAGGCGGCCCGCTTGTTTGCCGCACGCGCCACGGCGGCAGAGAAAACGGAATTGCGGCAGATGGGCCTCCGGGTGGACCAGCTGTATGCCGCTGGTGAGAAAAGTTCTGAGGATCGCGACTTTTTGTTTTCGGTGAATTCCTATCACATGAAGCTCCACCTGCACATTGCAGAATGCGCGCGCTGTGCGGCCTTGCGCGATGCCATCGAAAAGGAGCAGGTGTTGATCTTCAACTGGCTTTTTGACACGGCGGTGGAGCGGCGTTTGCTCGGCTCTGATTTTCACGCCCGCCTGACCGATGCGCTGGCTGGCGGCACCCCGGCGCAGGCGGATGCGGCGATGCGCCAACACATCCGGCACGGTTTAAATGAAGTGCTGACGGGGCTCGCGCGCCTGGGCGGGAATCCCAAAACCAGCTGGCGACCCAAACGAGCCGCAGGCGGCAAGTAAGCCGCCTTTTGGCGCGGGGATGGGAAAGCGCGGCGGTCTGGTGAATTGGAAACCGGGAGTCAGACGTAGAGCGCCGCCCGCAGCTCCCGCGTCATCAGACTCATGAAGTGGTAGCGCTGCTCCGGCTCCTGCTCGAGGCACTTCAAAATGACCTTTTCCAGGCCTAGGGGAATGTCCGGGTTATGCTGGCGCGGCGGGATGAACTCCGAGCGATCCGTCTGGCAGCGCAGAATTTCCGCCGGCGTCTCGCCGGGAAAGGGTTTGTGATTGGTGAGCAGTTCAAACGCGGCCACACCAAAGGCCCAGATGTCCACGCGATGGGTGATGGCTTCGCCCCGCAACTGCTCGGGCGCCATGTAGCCGGGCGTGCCGGGATTCTTTTTCAACTTGATGGGTTTGTCGGAAATGGGCTGGGTCAGGTCGAAATCCACCAACCGCACGGCAGCGTTGCGCGTCACGAGCACGTTTTCCGGTTTGAAATCCAGATGCATATAGCCGTTCTCGTGCATGTGTTCCAAAGCCGTGGCCATGTCGATCAGGATTTGCGCCACGTGCTCGGCCAGCACCGGATCCTGCGCGGCGTACAGCTCCTTCAAATTGGGAGCCTCCACGTAATCCATCACCAGATACGGCTGGCCCTTGACTTTGCCATGCTCCACGTAGCCGATGATGGTGTCGTGGTCGGGGATGTTAGCCAGGAACTCGCAGCCTTTGAGGAAGCGGCGTTTCGCAAAAATATTAAAGCGATAGCGGGCGTGCATCCGGCGCACCGCAAAGGATTTGTTTTTGGCGTCCGTGGCCAGCCAAATTTCCGCCATGCCGCCGCTGTTGATCAGTTCGCGCAAATAATAGCGGCCGAACGGCTGGGGGGCCGCCAAATGACTCGGCTGAAGGCTGTCGGCTCGATGCGCCATGGATTCCTATTTAACACGGATGCTATCCGCCGCCAACTGGTTTCATCCGGGCGATCTCCCGCGGCTGTCAGTCCAAGACGGCTCCGCGATTTGCCCTTGGCTTGCGGCGGCGGGCTTTTTATCTTCAGCCCATGCGAATCTTTCGGATGCGGATGAATCGCCAGGGGAGGGTTTCGAGGACGCTATCCCGCCCACGCTCTTGGTTCCCTCAACGGGTTTCCGGGGGCGGTCGGGGGCGAACATGAGCACCCTGGCGTCAGGCTTCAAGGATTATCTGGGCGCGGCGCTCGCGTTTATCTATCCCGAGTTCTGCCAAATCTGCCGGGAAGCACGGGCGACTGCGGCCGAGGGAATGGTCTGTGCAGACTGCTGGCGGCAGGTGCGGTTCATCCGCCCGCCGTACTGCGAACGCTGCGGGCTGCCGTTTGAAGGGGAGCTGTCATCCGTGTTTGAATGTGGCAACTGCCGGGAGATGGAGTTGCATTTCACTTCCGCTCGGTCGGCCGTGGCCGCCGGCGGCATGGTGCTGGAAATCATCCATCGCTACAAATACCAGCGCGCGCTCTGGTTTGAACCCTTCCTAGCCGATCTCCTCATCCGCGAAGCGGGCCCGGTGCTGCGTGGCGCGCCTTGGGATTGGATCGTGCCGGTGCCGTTGCATCCGGCCAAGGAGCGGGAGCGCGAATTCAACCAGGCCGAACGCCTGGCGCAGCGGCTGGCCGCGGCCACCCAGATTCCGCTGAATGCGCGGTTGCTCAAACGGGTCGAACCCACACGCACCCAGACCCGGCTCACGCGATCGGAACGCGCCGCCAACGTCCGCCGGGCGTTTGCTTTGCGTCCGGGCCGGCTCGATTTGAAGGGGGCGCGGATTGTTTTGGTGGACGATGTTTTCACCACCGGGGCGACGACCAGCGCCTGCGCGCGGGTGGTGCGCGAGGCCGGGGCGGTCGAAGTTTGCGTCTGGACAGTGGCGCGCGGACTTTAGATATTAGGACGTGCCGATTGAGATGACTGTTTCCGCGGCACGAGGCACCCGAAGCGAAGGCGCGGAACTGGAAACCAAAAACTCGAAACTTTTTAGAAATGTCCACCACCTCGTTCACCAAAAAAACCCTGGGATCACTGGGCTTTGACACCATTGAGCCGGCGGTGACGCCGCCGCCGCCGCCGCCGCCCGGCAGCACGGCCACCACCTTCGCCAAGAAACCGAAGGTCGGTTCCTCCAAATCGCGCAAGCGGGAGATCCCCGAAGGCCTGTGGACCAAATGCCCCAAATGCAGCACGATGGTGTTCGACAAGGAGCTGGATGAAAACCTGAAGGTCTGCCCGAAGTGCGGTCATCATTTCACCATCGGCGCCCGCGAACGGATCCATTCCCTGGTGGAAACCTGCACGTTCGAGGAGTTGGATGCCGACATGACCAGCGTGGACATCCTGGGCTTCAAAGGCGTCGGCTCCTACGCTTCCAAGCTGGAGACGCATAAAAAAAACACCGGCCTCAAGGACGCGGTCATCACCGGCATTGGCAAGATCGGCGAACACCGCACCGCCCTGGGCGTGATGGATTTCAGCTTTCTTGGCGGCTCGATGGGCTCGGTCGTCGGCGAGAAGCTGACGCGGCTGATCGAAAAGGCCACGGAAAAAAACCTGCCGCTCATCATCATTTCCACCAGCGGCGGCGCGCGCATGTATGAGGGCATGTTCAGCCTGATGCAGATGGCAAAGACCTGCGGCGCGCTGGCGTACCACGCCGAGGCCAAGCTTCCCTACATCAGCGTCCTGACGCATCCCACGACCGCCGGCGTGATGGCCAGTTATGCCAGCGTGGGTGATCTGATCATTGCCGAACCGCAGGCCATGATCGGGTTTGCCGGGCCGCGCGTCATCAAGGACACCACCCAGGCGGATCTCCCGCCCGGATTTCAGACGGCGGAATTTCTTCTCGACCGCGGGCTCATTGACGCCATCGTCCCGCGCAAGGAAATGAAGCAGCAGCTGATCGATTACATCGCCTTCATGACGGCCGGTCGGACGGCTGTGGCGAGTTGACCCTCGCGGACTGGGCTTGAGCAAACGCTCCGCATCCGGGCTCTGGAATCACGGCCTGACTCTGGACTGATCCTCGCGCCGCGCGCCAAGTGGAACCATTTGTATGCTGCGAAAACTTTCAGTGTCATTACTCGCGTTGGTGCTCCTTCCACAAGGCGCGCACAACGCATTGACGAACGAAGCGATTGCCCGCGCGACGGCCGCCGTTCAAGCGGCCGCACCCCGTGCCCTGGCCGACCCCGCCCGCCCGGTTTTCCACGTCACCGCCCCGGCCCAATGGATCAATGATCCGAACGGCCCGATTTTCCACAAGGGGTTTTATCATCTTTTCTACCAGCTCCACCCGTTCAGCGATGAAAGCGGCCCGAAATATTGGGGGCACGTCCGCAGTCGGGACCTGGCGAAATGGGAGCCGCTGCCGATCGCACTCTGGCCGAGCCGCGAGGCGGGTGAAACGGAAATCTGGTCCGGTTGCTGCGCGATCAACGGTCTGGGCCAGCCGATGTGTTTTTACACCAGCATCGGCCCCGACAAACCGGCCTTTGATCATGCCGACCAATGGGCCGCCATCGGGGATGATGATCTGATCCAATGGGTCAAAGCTCCCGCTAATCCCGTGCTGTCCGACGCGTCGAACGGGGCCAGGAAGATTTACGACTGGCGCGACCCTTTTATTTTTCAAGACCGAAAAAAAACATTTCTCGTCACGGGCGGCCACCTGGCGAAAGAGCGCCAGGCGGCGGTGAATATTTACGAAGCGGAGAATCCCGGACTGACCCAGTGGAAACACCGCGGCGTGCTGTTTCAGCATCCCGACGCCGGGGCGCCCACGGTGGAGTGCCCGAATTTTTTCAAACTCGGCAAGCACTGGGTGCTCTTCGTGTCGCCCTACGGCCAGGTGCAATATTTCGTCGGCGATTTTGACGCGGCGACCTGCCGCTTTCAGGCGCGCACGCGCGGGCTGCTGGATTACGGCTCGAGTTTTTACGCGCCAAACACGATGCAGGTTCCCGACGGCCGCCGCCTTGTCTGGGGCTGGTTGAACGGTTTTCCCGGCGGGCACGGCTGGAACGGCTGCCTGAGTCTCCCGCGCGAGCTCAGCCTGTCGCGTGATGGCCAGCTCCGGCAAAACCCCGCGCCGCAGCTGGGCCAGCTGCGCGGAAAACCAGTGGCGTGGCGGAACCTCCGCCTGGAGGGCAGCGGCCAGACCCTGATGCTGCCGCGAACGAACACGCTCGAGATCACGGCGGAGTTGGATTTGGGGACGGCGAAAAGCCTCGACCTCACGTTGCAAAGCGCGGGCCCAGGCACCCCGTCCGTGACCTTGAGCTTTGACGGTTCCCAATTCAAGGTGTTGGATTCAACCGCCCCGCTGCCGCTGGCCAAGGGCGCGCGAAGGTTGAACCTGCGCATTTTCATGGATCGTTCGGTGCTGGAAGTTTTCGCCAACGAAACCGTGTGCATCACCAAAACTCTGGCGCCATTGGATGCCCGTGGCACCTTGGAAATTCGCGCCCACGGCGGCAGCGCCACGGCTCGGCGGGTTCAGGCGTGGCCCATCCAGACCATCTGGTAGCTGCTGGTGCCCCGGCGACGTGGCCCCACGGAAAGCGAGCCGCACGGTCATTCGATTGGATGTGCGAGTGTTGTCGGGGCGATTATTTGTGTGACTCGCTCTGGCGAGTTGCTAAGGTAGGAACTCTGAGGCCAGCATGAAAACCAGCGATTCCAAAACCGCCCTGCCAGCCGGCGCGCCCGGCCGGGTGACCTTTCTCGACGGGCGCGGCGACTTGCCCATGGTGGAAATCAGCACGGCGTGGAGCACGGCGGAGATTTACCGGCACGGGGCGCACGTCACCCATTTCAGAAAGAACGGCGAGCCGCCGCTCTTGTTTCTGAGCCAGTGCAGCCGGTTTGAATCCGGCCGCCCCATTCGCGGTGGGGTGCCGATTATCTTTCCATGGTTCGGTTCGCGCGAGGGATTTGGCCAGCACGGTTTTGCGCGGAACAAGGCCTGGGACTTGAAGGAGATTCTTCCGGCGGCGGACGGCAGTGTGAGCGTGCGGTTTCGTTTTCCCGCTTGTCCCGAGGCGGCCACATTCCCGCCGTGTCTGGTCGAATACGTCGTGACGGTCAATGAAGAGCTGACGCTGGAACTCATCGTGACGAACAAATCCGCGTCGGACCCGTTGGCTTTTGAAAATTGTCTGCACACGTATTTCGCCGTGGGCGATATCAGCGCGGTTTCCGTGACCGGCCTCCAGGGTGTGGCTTATCTCGACAACCTGGCGAATCTTGCGGCGCGGGTCGAGCAGGAACCGGCGATCCGGTTTGGAGCCGAGGTGGACCGCGTTTATTTCGACACGGCGGCGGCGGTGGCAATCCGCGATGAAAAGCTCGGCCGCGTGATTCGCGTGGAGAAGGAAAACTCGGCCTCCACGGTGGTGTGGAATCCGTGGATCACCAAGGCGCAGCAGATGGCCGACTTTGGCGACGAGGAATATCGCGGCGTGGTCTGCGTGGAATCCGGCAACGTGAAGTCGAACCAGCTCACCTTGCCGCCGGGAGGCAGTTCGTCGCTGAAAGTGAAGTTGAGCAGCGCGGCTTTGAAGTAAGCAGACTTTTGGCGCAACGTCGCAAAACGCCGCGCGCGTCTGGTTGCGCTCAGGCTTGGTTCACGGAGCCGCCGCTGCAGTCTTGCCGCTTTTTTCCACGCCGAAAATCCGGTCCAGTCCCGCCTGAATCTCACGGTTTCTTCCGGTCAAATTCCAGATCAGGCCGCTGCGATAATTTTCGAGCGCAAGCAGCATTGGCCCCACATCCACTCCCATGGTCATGTTGTTGATCCATGGGCCATTCAGGAAGTCCGCCGTCATGATTTGCGGGTTGCCTTTGGCGTCATAGACATGCTGGACGTAATGCGGGTCGAGACTGAACGCATCCCCGAAACCAAAGAGCGGACGCCACAGCCCGGGAATTTCAAAATAATGCCGGAGCGCGGCGAGAGATTCGGCCGGAAGGAAATTGATGGAGCTGGCCGCGCCATAAACCGCCAGCGTTCCCGCGTGCAGGGCCCGGACGCCGAAGGTGATGTTTTCCTCGGTGGGCAGGGCGCCAAAGACACAATATTCGCTCGGGGTGCCAAAACCAGGCCGGACGAGATTGTCGCACGCGGTCAGGCCCCAGGCGTTGGCGGCATAAGTCGTGTAGGTGCCGTTGGAGCCGCCCACGGTTTTGCCGGCGTGGTCGAGGCAGAACTGGCGGTTGGCGATGACGGCCAGCCGGTCGTTGCGCCAGAGATCGCGGGGGCCGGAGGGATGCTGGTCCGCGCCGCGGCGGCGCAGGTCCAGCCAGCAGTCCGCGAAGAAATAGTTGAACAGGGAACCTTGCCACGACGCGAGAATCTGATCCGGGTTGGCGGCCGGGTAGGCGCCGGTGACGCGGTTGCGGGCGAAGTAGGTGTCAATATTTACGCGGTGCGTCTTGGAGCCCAGCGCCAGGATGTCGAGCAGCAACGCTTCGTCGGTCTGGCCGTCCACATGACCAAGAAAAGTTCCGGCCTCGATCGGCCCCGGTTTCCAAGCGAGGTGAAACCGCCGGGCATTCGGTCCGGCCGAACGATCCACCAGCCAGGTCCAGTCCACGTGATTGAAGAGTTGCTCGCTCAAGGCCTGTACCCGGATGTTGTTGGTGAAATATTCCTTGCAGGTCAGCACGCCGCAGAGGAGCAGCATGGTGTCGTAGGGCGAAAGCTCCACGTTGTCGTCCATGCGCGTGCCGATGTTGGCGGCGAGGAAGTGATAATAGAAGCCGCGATATCCGGCCTGGCTTTTGCCTGGCTCGGGCCCCATGGGGAGACGGTTCAGGTTTTGCAGAATGCGGACGACCCGGTTTTCCAGTTCGGCTGGGTCCGCCCAGTGGCGCTGGTGGCCGATGCAATAAGCGGCGAGCTGGAAGCCAATGGCCCCGACACTGACTTCATCGGAAAAGGTGGAGCGATCCAGCGCGAAACCCAGATCATCGGTAAACCGCAGGAAATGGGCGAACGCCCGGTGCGAAACCAGATCCAGCATTTCGTCATCGCTCAAGCGTCCGGGGTCGCCGGGCACTTCGTCGGTGGTGAAGGCCAGGTCATCCAGGAAAAAATGGCTGGTGCGCTGGGCGTTCTGCCAGTCTTCAATGACAAAGACGACTTCCTTCATGCGCGTCAGGTCGCTGGCGCCCAGCGCGGTGACAGGGAATTCGTAGCGCGTCCAGTCGGACCGGTCGGGAATGGAAAATAATTTGGTGCCGACTTGACCGTCGGCACTTTTGAATTCGATTTTGACAGCGTGGCTGAAATCGCCCGTGCCGCCGCCCCGGGCCCAAAAGGTGAACCGGGTGACGTGAATGTTTTCAATCCGCGACGGATTACCCGCGCTGTTGCGCAGCGGTCCGTAAAGGTTGGTGAAATTGAGCGCCTGATTGTGGAAGGCATCCTTGCCGACGAGCGAATTCCAGACCCCGCAAAAGCCGGACGGCACCGCGTAATCAATCCGCAGCGCGGAGCCGTTTGTCCCGTGAAAGACCCGGGTGTCAAAGCTGGTCTGGATCGCCGCCGTCTTGGCCGCCAGCGTGCCAAAATCGCCCGAGAAATTGTTGAAGGCTCCCTGATTGTTGAAATCCGCGAACATCAGTTCCGTGGACGGCTGTCCCGGCAGCCGCAGCGGCGCGGACCAAAGCAGGAGGATCGCGAGGAGGCAGGGAACGGGAATCATACAGGCGCGCCCTTTCGCCGGCGGCGGATAGGCTGGCGGGCAGGCGCCCGGGAATTGGATTTTATTCCAAGAGTACAGTGCCATTGTTTCGGCAGAATCGGGCAAAACTGAAGTGGCGGTTGCGCCGGTGGGTTTGAATTCAGGTCAGGCAGGAATCGAACCCGAAGGCGGGCCCCGGCGAATTATTTGGGCAGCCGCGCTTTCAAGTTGGCGAAGTTCCCCGTCTCGGCGAAGACCACAAATTCTTCCGTGACGGATTTGAGTTCCTCCCAGCGGGCGCGAATGGCCTCCGCCTCCGCGCGGGTGACCTGGTTGTCGGCCGTGGCGTTGGCGATGACGGCCAGCAGGTCGGCAAAATCCTGGACGATCTCATTCGTCCCCGTCATCAAATTCGGCGGCTGATTTTTTGTTTTTGGGTTGTGAACAAAATAGCCGCTGGCGTGCTGGCAAATCCATTGGACGAGGCGCGGATCGCCGGTGCATTTGATCAGCGCCTCGATGCGGTCCAGCGGGTTGGCCGTGCCGCTGCCCGTGCCGTCATCCGGCTCGGCCCATTTGTAAATCGTGGACAAGGAAAGATCCATTTCGGCGGCCACCTGCTTGGCGCTGCACTTCTGGAAGACTTCACGCAATAATTCATGGGATTGCATCGGGTCAACATTGGGAATTGCGGGTGCTTTGGCAAGCCGCAAACGCGGTTGGCCCGCCGTTTGCACGAACTACCCGCTTGCCGACTGCAGGGGCGGCGCGCCACGGCGGTAATCCGCCATCCGCCAGCGCAGAAACGCGGAAGACCTAGAGGGGGTGCCCTTGTTTCGCAAGGGCCAAAGCTGGTTGAAATCCCCAGTCAGCCGGCGCAACTCGCCGAGGCCCGACTTCCTCAAGCGCGCGGCCGTGGGCTGGTTTCCCTCCGCCAGCGCCTGCTGCCAGAGCATGAACTGGCAGGAGGCCGCCGCCATCCGTGCCGCCAGATCCAGTTCCGCCGCGAGACGTTTTCCGGAAACGGAACCGGGGAGCGCGCGCCGCAGGGCGCTCCGCTGTTTTTGAATTTCCCGCGAGACGCCGCGGATTTTCCCCGCGGGGATTTTCGCAAACCACTTCAGGCCATTGCGGCAAAACAGTTCGCGGTCGGCGGGCTTCGGCGCGGCGATGACGCTGCCCAGCGGTGTTTCGTTGGGTGCCTTCACCCCGAATTTCCGATGGGCAAAACCGAGCGTGAAGGCCGCCGCCGCCACCTGGCCGGTCGCATCTTCAAACACATCCCGGCTTAAGGCGCCGAGAAGTTTTTTTTCGTCGAGCGCCTTTGCATTCCACGCCAGCGCGGCGCCGGCGGCAAACAGCGGCCAACTCACGGCCAGTGGTTGCGGATGCCCGCCGTCGCCCCAGTCCGTGTTCAGATAGCCGAGCGCGCCGAATTTTTTTCCGGCCTTCGCGGCGGCGCGCAGATTGGCAAGTGCGTTGTCGTGCTTGCCAACGAGCGTTTGCCAGGTCGAGGTGCCAGGGCAGACGTAGAAGGGCACCTTTGCCTTGGCAAATTGCGCCGCTTCTTTTTCAAACGGATGATCCGCCTCGTAACCCCAGTTAAGGGCAAGGAGGTTTGGCGGCAGTTCCCCGATCAGCTTTGGATATTTCAAGAGGATGTCACCCCAGAACATCATGCGCCGCCCGCGCGCGGAAACTTCGCGCCGGATTTTTTTGAGGAAGTCGAGATAGACCCGCCCTTTGCCGCGTTGCGCGCAACTCTTCTGGCTCTGGCCACGCCCCAGGTCCCAGGTCTCGTCGCAACCGACGTTGAAGAAACGGCTGGAAAAGTTCGGCAGCAGCTCGTCGTAAAGGCCACGCAGAAAGGGCAGGGTGCCGGGATGGTTTGGCGCCAGCGTGGTGGGGCGGCGGACAAATTCGCCGCTCGGGTCTTCGTAAGGTTCCGCGATCTCCGCCAGTTTCTTTAAACGCGGGTCTTCCAAAAAGTAGCGCAGGTGGCCGAAGGAATTCTGGTTCGGCACCAGATCAATGCCCAGCTCGCGGCAGCGCGCGTCGAGCTTGCGAATCTCGGCTGCCGTCAACGCGCCCCAGCTTTGCCAGACGGATTTGTAATTGCGATAGGCAAAGGTGTGCTCGGTGTAGAGTTGAAACTCGTTGATCTTGAAATCCGCAAGCCGCTCGACGAGATCGAGCAACGTCTCCAGCTTCGGCACGCGTCCGCGCGAGATGTCGAGCATTACCCCGCGGCGGGCAAAGTCCGGCCAGTCACGAATCTTGAGGCAGGGCAGGTGGCGACCGTATTCGCGAAGTAATTGCCGTAAGGTTGCCGTGGCCGCGCGCAAGCCGCCGGTTTCGCCGAAGGCGATCTCAATTCCACTTTTGGAAATCGTCAGCGCGTAACCTTCGGGATGGTTCGGCGCGGAACGGGTCTTTACGACCTTGATTGCCGAAAGCGGACGCTGCTTTGGAAAAAGAAATTTCCCCGCACGCCTTTGGAGCGAACGGGGAGTTGGCAGAAGATTCACGGGTAAAGCCTACTTCGCAATCATCCCGCTGTTGCGCGCGAAGTTGAACAACCCGCCTGCGTCCACCACGGGACGCACGTCGCCCAGCGGTTTGAAGTGATACACCTTGCCCGTCGCTTGCACCGTCACGGTGGCGGTGTCGAGGTCCACGGTCACGCCGTCGCCGGTTTTCAAAACTTCGCAGAGGCGCTCGGTCATTTCGCAGGGATACAGTTCGCCGGTGGCGACGCAGTTGCGGAAGAAGATGCGCGCGAAACTTTCGGCGAGGACGATTTCACAATTGGCCGAGCCCATTGCGATGGGCGCGTGCTCGCGCGAGCTGCCGCAGCCGAAATTGCGTCCGGCCACGACGATGGGGTAGTCGCTGTCGAGCTGGCCGTCCTTGACGTAGCGCACGGGGTAGAGCGATTTGGGCAGGCCGTCGAGCGCGTAGCTGCCAAGCTTCTCGTATTCCTCGGCGATGGTCGGCACGAGGTTCAGGTATTGCGCGGAGATGATCTGGTCGGTGTCAATGTTGTCGCGCACCACATAAACCGGCCCGGTAAAAACGGATTTCGTCATGCCTCCAGCTTGGCGTGGGGCGGGGGAGTTTTCAATCAGATTGTGAGTGGGAAAATCTACCGGGGTAGGGCGCGTCACTCCGTGCGCGGCGCCAGCCCCGAAGTTGTTGCCCCGGGCGCGCACGGAGTGGTGCGGCCTACCTGGGACTGATTTGCCGCAGTTGCCACGGTGGGCGAAATCTCTAAACTCTCCGCCAAACAAATGTCTGCGCTTGAAAAATGGTCTGCCGGTTTCGCGTTGCTGGGATTGCTGGTTTTCCGCTTGCCGGGAAACTCCGCGCCGGACTGGGAGAACGAACTGGTCGTTCAGATCAATCGCGAGCCGGCGCGCGCGACCTTTGTGCCGTTCCGTGACCTGGCGGGTGCGTTGGAACGCCGGGCCGAGGGCTCGCCGTATTTCCTTTCCCTGAACGGGACCTGGAAATTCAACTGGGTTCCCAATCCTGACGCGCGACCGGCGAATTTTTTTCAGACGAACTTCGACGACTCTGCCTGGCAGACGATTGAGGTTCCCTCGTGCGTGGAGCTGGAGGGCCACGGCACGCCGATCTACGTCAGCTCCGGGTATCCGTTCAAGATTGATCCGCCGCGCGTCATGGGCGAACCGCCGACGAACTATACCGCCTTCGCGCAGCGCAATCCCGTCAGCTCATATCGGCGCGACTTTGAGATTCCCGCGGACTGGAGCGGGCGGCGCGTCTTCATCCACTTCGATGGCGTGGAAAGCGCGTTCTACACCTGGGTCAATGGTGCGCGCGTTGGATACAGCCAGAACAGCCGGTCGCCGGCGGAATTTGATCTGACGGATTTTTTGAAACCCGGCACGAACCAACTCGCCGTTGAAGTCTATCGCTGGTCGGACGGCAGCTATCTCGAAGATCAGGACATGTGGCGGATGAGCGGGATTTTTCGGGACGTGTCTCTCTACTCGACGGCCGCTGCGCGCATAAGTGACTTCACCGTGCGGACGGAATTGGATGCGGATTACCGCGACGCCATCCTGCAGATCAAACCCGTGCTGGCTGATTACGCCAAACGCACCCTGACCAATTGGACGGTGCGCGCGCAGCTTTTCGATGGGGAGCGCAAACCGGTTTTCCAAAATGAACTGAGCCATGACGCGGCGGAAATTCTAAACCGAGATTGGAAGGCCAAGATTCTCGACGACCGCACGCCGCAACGCGGGCCAGTAAAATTTGCGTGGCTCGAAGGCAAAGTTCCCAACCCCGCCAAGTGGACCGCCGAGACGCCCAATCTTTATACCCTCGTCCTTACCTTGAACAACGAGCGCGGCGAAGTGGTCGAGGCGGACAGCTGCCAGGTCGGATTTCGAAAAATCGAAATTCGCGGCGGTCAATTTCTCTTGAACGGCCAGTCGATCCGTCTGCGCGGCGTGAATCGGCACGAGTCGGATCCCGACACCGGCCACACCGTCTCGCTGGCGAGCATGGTGCGCGATATCGAGTTGATGAAGCGCGCGAACGTCAACGCCGTCCGCACCTGCCATTATCCCGATGACCCGCGCTGGTATGAGCTTTGCGATCGTTACGGCCTCTACGTCATGGACGAGGCGAACCTCGAAGCGCAAGGCACGCGCGGTTTTCTGGCGAATGATCCGCGCTGGCACAACGCCTTTCTCGACCGGGCCATCAGCCTGGCCGAGCGCGATAAGAATCACCCGTGTGTGATCATGTGGTCGCTTGGCAATGAATCCGGTTACGGCCCCAACTTCGCCGCAATGTCCGGCTGGCTGCACACGTTTGATCCGACCCGGCCCGTCCATTATGAAGGTGCGCAAGGCGGCAGCGCGGTTGAACGGGATCTGACTTTTGAACCTGCGGCCAACTCCGGAAAAGCTGACCTGCTTTCGGCGGCGGTTGCCGGAAATGCTCCCGCAGTTACGCGCCAGCCCGACCCGCCGTGCGTGGATGTCATCAGCCGTTTTTACCCGCGCGTGATGGAGGCGTATGCGAAACCCGAATCGCCGGAGAACACGCGCTGGGAACACCTGCTCGAAATCGCGCAGCGCACGAATGACGCGCGCCCCGTGTTGACCAGCGAATACGCGCATGTGATGGGCAACTCGCCCGGCAATTTTCAGGAGTACTGGGACGAAATTTATTCCCACCCGCGCCTGCTCGGCGGCTTTATCTGGGAATGGAGCGATCAGGGCCTGCGCAAGACCGCGCCGGACGGCACGAAGTTCATCGCCTACGGTGGCGACTTCGGCGACGCGCCGAACCTGGGCATCTTCTGCATCAAAGGGATCGTGGATTCGGATCGCGGGATTTATCCGAAGTATTGGGAGGTGAAAAAAGTTTATCAGCCGGTCGCGATGGCGCCGGTGAATTTGAAACCGGGCAGGGTGGTCGTCAGGGTCACGAACCGGAATTCATTCCTGAACCTGAATGAGTTCGAAGCGCGCTGGTCAGTGACCAGCGGCAGCAACGTGGTTGTGCAATCGGGTGTGTTGAACCCGGTGGATTGTCCGCCGGGGAAGGAGATCGTTGTGAAAATTCCGGTTGGACAAATTCGTAGCCGCACCGATGAGCCTGGAACGCCGGTCTCCGAACCGGCACGAGAAAATGCTTTGCCGAAACACGGCGGGTCGGAGACCGGCGCTCCAAACACCGCGGAGTGCTGGCTGCGCGTCAGTTTCCATACGCGCAAAGATGAGCCGTGGGCAAAGGCTGGCCACGAAGTGGCTTGGCAGCAGATGGCGCTAACGGTTTCCGCTTCGCGCGGACACCCGCCCGCGCCCGCTAAAATGGACAGTCTAAAATTGATCCAAGCCGGGGATTCGGTGCGAATTGAAGGCGCCAATTTTTCTGTCGCGTTCAGTCGCTGCGCGGGAACGCTGACCTCGCTGAACTTTGGCGGGCGGGAAACGCTTTTGCCGATGACCAACGGCCTGGCCGGGCCGATCCTCCAGGTATTCCGCGCGCCGACGGACAACGACAAAGGCTTTGGCCGCTGGCTCGCGCGCGATTGGCGGTTGGCGGGCCTGGATCGTATTGAGCGACGCGTGGATTCATTTGCCGTTGCGCAGACGCGGACCGGCGAAGTGAAACTCACCACTGAAGTCACCAGCAGCGTGACGAATGGCGGATACAAAATGTTCACCACTTGGACGGTTCGCGGTCAAGGCACGGTGGACATGGACAATCGTTTCGAGCCGTTTGGCCAACTGCCGCCGGCCTTGCCGCGTCTCGGCGTGGTGCTGCGCGTGGCGGGGGTGTTGGAACAGTTCACCTGGCTCGGGCGCGGGCCGTTTGAAAATTATTCCGACCGCAAGCAGGCGGCGGATATGGGAGTCTGGTCAGGCAGCGTGACGGAGCAGTTTGTTCCGTACGTCCGCCCGCAGGAAAACGGCAACAAGGAGGATGTGCGCTGGCTGACGTTGACGGATGCGCGTGGCGTCGGTTTGCGAGTGACGGCGGAAAAAAATCCCGTGTCCGTTTCCGCGCTGCATTTCACGGCGGCGGATTTGATGGCGGCGAAACACAACCACGAATTGAAGCCACGACCCGAAGTGGTGTTGTCGTTGGATGTGAAGAATTCCGGTCTGGGCAACGGCAGTTGCGGGCCGGGAGTCCTGGAGCGTTACGCCGTGCCGCCGCAAAGTTACCGGCTGCATCTGCGGTTTGGCAGGTGGGGGAATCATCCCTGATCGCCGACTTTGGGCCGTGACGAAGGGGCGGGTGATATGGGCCGCGGTTTTTTTCCTGGCGACAGGCGGTGACGGTGCTCGCGGAATCGAACGGGTTTAATGCTGGTGCGGAGCGCGCGCAGAAAAGTTCCGCCGATTTTGCGCGGGAAAATTTTTGCAAACTATTCGGGTCGGCGTTGACATTGCCTTCTCCCCCACTACTCTGTGCTCACCTCACCGCGTGAAACCCCGCTGTGCGGCACAAACCGTGGCAGAAAAAGACGATTATCTAGTAGACATGCTGGTGGATCTCGGCTTCGTGAGCGCCGAGCAGGTCGCCAAGGCACGGACGGAGGCCCAGGGCGCCGGTGTCGGGGTGGTGGATTTGATGGTGGCGAACAAGCTGGTTCGTCCCGCCGACGTCACCCAGGCCAAGGCCGCGCATTTCGGCGCGGAGGTGGTCAATCTTTCCGACATCAAAATCGCGGACGATGTCATCGCCATGATCCCGCGCCACATCGCCAAAAAGTACCGGGTCGTGCCGGTCTTCAAACACGGCGAGACGCTGACGATCGCCATTTCGGACCCGTCGGATCTGGACACACTGGACAGTCTCGGGCATCTGCTGCACGCGGAGATCAATCATCAGGTGGCTTCGGAGGCGGACATCGAGGCCGCGTTGAACAAGTATTATGCGGGCGAGAAGCGGACCATCGCCGATGACAGTGTCTTCAAAGATGTGATCATCGAGCTGACCCGGGATCATGTGGAGGCGATCAAGGGCGATGTCGTCGGCGACGTGGAGGCCGAGGCGCCGCTCATCCGGTTGGTCAACCAGTTGATCGTGGACGCGTTCAAGATGCGTGCGTCGGACATCCATCTGGAGCCGCTGGCCAAGAGTTTCCGGCTGCGTTATCGCATTGACGGGATGTTGCATGAGATGAAGGCGCCGCCGAAACGGCTGCAGGGATCCATCATCGCGCGGTTGAAAATCCAGGCGAACATGTCCATCTCGGAGCATCGCATTCCGCAGGACGGGCGTATTCAGTCGAAGGTGGGCTCGAAGGTGATTGATCTGCGCGTGTCATGCCTGCCGACCAATCATGGCGAAAGCATCGTCATGCGTATTCTGGACAAGGAAGGCTTGAAGCTCGGTCTGCCGGAGCTGGGATTTTTCACGGACGACCAGCAGACGTTCGAGCGCATCATCGGCATGCCGGACGGGATTTTGCTGGTGACGGGGCCGACGGGTTCCGGCAAGACGACGACGCTGTATTCATGCCTGCATTTCATCAACCGGCCCGACCGCAAGATTATCACGGTCGAAGACCCGGTGGAATATATTCTGGCGGGCATCAACCAGGTGCAGGTGAGCGAGGCGGTGGGGCTGACGTTTGCGATGGCCTTGCGCTCGATTCTGCGCCAGGCGCCGAACGTGGTGATGATCGGGGAAATTCGCGACATCGAGACGGCGTCCATCGCCATCAATGCGTCGCTGACCGGTCACTTGGTGTTCTCCACGCTGCACACGAATGACGCGCCCGGCGCGGTGGCGCGCTTGGTGGACATCGGGGTGAAGCCTTTCCTCGTGGCCTCCTCCACGCGGTGTCTCATGGCGCAGCGGTTGGTGCGCAAGGTCTGCAAACAATGCGGTGAACCCTGGATGCCACCGGAATCGGATCTGCGCGCATTGGGCCTGGACACGAAGGACATCCAGAAGGCGACGTTCCGCAAGGGCAAGGGTTGCTCGAACTGTTCGGGCACCGGCTGCCGCGGCCGCTTTGGCATCTTTGAAATTTTCGTGATTGATGACGATGCCCGCAAGCTGATTTACGACCGGGTGCCCACCTCGGTGCTGCGCGCCCGTGCGCGGGAAATGGGCATGCGTACCTTGCGTGAAGACGGCATTCGCAAGGTGCTGGCGGGGCTGACTACCACGGAAGAAGTGATCCGGGCGACGGTCGGTGATGCGGAATAAACTGAGCCCGGCGGAATACGATAGTTTACGCGTGCTGAGGCCGATGATGGATTGTCCAATATTGAACTAGCTTTTTATCATGTCATATCAGATGTCCGATTTGTTGCAGTTGGTGGTCTCGGAAGGCTCTTCCGATCTTCACATCCGCGTAGGCATTCCACCCTGCATCCGGGTGCACGGTATTTTGCACCGCGTCGAGGGGCCGTCGCTTACGCCGGAAGGGTCCGAGGAGCTGATGCGCAGCATCACCTCGGAGGATCACATCCAGCAAATCCGTGAACGCGGGGGCGCGGACTTCGCGTTCGCGTTCGGCGAGGCGGCGCGGTTCCGCGTCAGCGCCTTCAAGGAAAAGGGGAATTTTGCAATGGTGCTGCGGCAGATCCCCAGCAAACTCTTGACGATGGAGCAGATCGGGATTCCACCTTCCATCAAGGAGATGTTGTACAAGCCCCGCGGATTGGTGCTGGTCACCGGCCCGACCGGTTCGGGCAAGACCACCACGCTGGCCTCGCTGCTCAACATCATCAACGAGGAGCGCGACGAGGCGCACATCATCACCATCGAGGATCCGATCGAGTATTACCACAAGCACAAGAAAGCGGTGGTCACCCAGCGCGAAGTGCACGTGGATGTCCCCAATTTCGCCGAGGCGCTGCGGCGCGCGCTGCGGCAGGACCCGGACGTGGTGCTGGTCGGCGAAATGCGCGACTTGGAAACGATTGAAGCGGCGATCACGGCGGCGGAGACGGGGCACTTGGTGTTTGGCACGCTGCACACCACGGGCGCGGCCAAGACGATTGACCGTATCACGAACGCGTTCCCGACCAACCAGCAGGAAATGGTGCGCATCCAGCTTTCGACCGTGCTGCAATGCGTGGTTTCACAACTGCTGATTCCGCGCATTGACAAGCCGGGCCGCGTGGCGGTGTTCGAAATCATGGTCAACACGCCGTCCATTGCCGCGCTGATCCGCGACAACAAGACCTTCCGCATCCAGTCGGACATCCAGACGGGCGCCAAGTGGGGCATGGTCACGCTGGATTCGTTTTTGATCGAAAAATATTTGCAAGGCATGATCTCGCGCGAAGAGGTCGTGACCAAAGCGCAGGATGGGGTGACCATGCAGGCCAAGCTGCAGGAGTTGGATCTGGCGCAGGCGACTGGTTCCAAAAAATGAAGACCCGGGCGGACTAAGATTTGAATATGGCTGAAGATTTTTCCAATCCATTGCTGGCGTTGATCAAGGATCAGGGGTTGATTGACGATTTGCAGTATGAGGAGGTGGCGGCGGAGCACACGCGCGCCGGCACGGATGTGCTCCAGATCCTCCAGGATTCCGGGATCATGGATCTGGACGCGATTCTGCAGGTCATGGCCAACTACCTTGGTGCGGAAGTCGTCGCGCTGCGGGACCAAGAGTTCGCACCCGCTCTGCTCAAGGCGATTCCGGCGGCCACCGCGCGGATGTACCGGTGCTTTCCGGTCAAACTGACAGACGGCGTGCTGCAGGTGGCCTTCGAGGATGCGCTCAATCCGGCCCGGGTGGACGAACTGGGGTTCATCGTCAAAAAGGAAATCCAGCCGGTGGTGGCCAACCCGGCGGACATCCGCAAACTGATCGAGAAGCATTACGGAGCCGACGACAGCGAAAATGTGTCGGACATTTTGAAGGCCTTGGGAGAGGACAAGAATCTCGCCAAGGACGCGGAAGAATTGAGGAAGTCGGACAACCCCGCTTTGATCGCCAATCTGGCGGACGCCGCGCCGATTGTCCGGTTCGTCAACCTGATCATCATGCAGGCGGTCCAGGACCGGGCGAGCGACATTCATTTCGAGCCGTTTGAAACAGAGTTTCGCATCCGTTACCGCGTGGATGGCGCGCTGTACGAGATGGCGCCGCCACCCAAGCACTTGGCTATTCCGGTGGTGTCGCGCATCAAGATCATGGCGAACCTGAATATCTCGGAATCCCGGATGCCGCAGGACGGGCGTATTCATCTACCCTTGGGCGAGCGTTCGGTGGACCTGCGTGTTTCCACGCTGCCGACGGCGTTTGGGGAGTCGGTGGTGTTGCGCGTGCTGGATCGTTCCGCGACCAGTCTGGATCTCGAAACATTGGGGATGCCGAAATATGTTTACGAGTTCGTCGCGGAGGTGATCCAGCGGCCGAATGGCATTTTTGTCGTGACCGGCCCGACGGGTTGCGGCAAGACCACCACACTTTATTCCTGTCTGCGCCGGGTGAACACCATTGATACCAAGCTGCTCACGGCGGAGGATCCCGTCGAGTTCGACATTGAAGGCATCATGCAGGTGGCCATCAACGAAGGCGTGGGGATGACCTTCAACAAGGCGTTGCGCTCCTTCCTTCGTCAGGACCCGGACATCATCATGGTGGGAGAAATGCGCGACATCGAGACGGCGCAGATTTCCATCCAAGCCTCGCTGACCGGGCATCTGGTGCTCAGCACGCTGCACACGAATGATTCGCCCGGCGCGGTGACGCGTCTGGTGGACATGGGCGTGGAACCATTTCTGATTTCTTCCACTCTGATGGGCGTGCTGGGGCAGCGGCTCGTGCGCAAGGTTTGTCAAAACTGCCGGACCTCATTCGAACCCACCGAGAACCAGCTTTCGCTGCTCAATCTTTCGCCGCACGACCTGGGCGACAAGGTTTTTCATTACGGGCGCGGCTGCCAGAATTGCAACGACACGGGTTACAAAGGGCGCAAAGGAATTTACGAGTTGCTCATCGTCGGCGACGCAATTCGCGCCTTGATCAACGAGCGCGCCCCGACCGTGGTCGTGCGCCAGCGGGCCGTCGAGTTGGGCATGGTCACCTTGCGGGAGGATGGCTTGCGCAGCATCTTTGACGGTGATACTACTATTGAAGAAATCGTGAAATACACCTGACCGAACCGGCCTATTACGAAGGACAGTTATGCCAAAATACAATTACGTGGCGATGGACCCCAAGGGGAAGGAAACCAAGGGTACGTTGGAGGTGGCCACCCAGAACGAAGCCATCACACGCGTCAAGGAGATGGGCTTGTTTCCCACCAAGATCGTAGAGATCGACAAGGCCAAGGAGAAGTCCGACTCGAAGACCAAAACCGCACCCAAGAAGGCCGGTGGCAAGAAGCGCGGGGGTGGAGGCATCAACATCAAAATCCCCGGCCTCGGCGGCGGGGTGAAGTCCAAGGTGCTGACCGCCTTTACGCGGCAGTTGGCAACGCTGGTGGATGCCGGTCTTCCCCTGCTGCGCGGATTGCGCGTGTTGGAAAAGCAGGAGCGTAATCCAAACCTTAAAAAAATCATCGGCGAAGTGGCTTTGTCCATTGAAGGCGGCAGCACGTTTTCCGAGGGTCTGGCGCAACACCCCAAAGTATTTGACCGCTTGTTTGTCAACATGGTCAAGGCCGGCGAACTGGGCGGCGTGCTGGAGGTGGTGCTCGCGCGGCTCTCTGAGTTCATGGAAAAAGCCCAGAAGATCAAAGGCAAGGTGAAGGCGGCGATGTTTTATCCCGTGGCGGTGCTGGTTGTCGCGGTCGCCATCATGGGTGTCCTGATGACTCTGGTGATTCCGAAGTTCAAGGAGGTGTTTTCCGGATTGGGTGACGGTCGGCCCCTGCCGGCGTTCACCACTTTCGTGATGGATATCAGCGACGCGATTGTGCATCACATAGGCAAGGTTACGATTGGAATCATCCTCCTCGTGATAGCGTTCAGGTTTTTTGTTAAAACGAAATTCGGCCGTCACGTCTTCGACAAGTTCAAACTGAAGTTTCCGGTGTTCGGACCGGTTGTGACCAAAGTGGCCATCTTCCGGTTCACCCGCACGCTGGGCACGCTGGTCAGCAGCGGTGTGCCCATTCTCCAGGCGCTGACCATTGTGAAGGAAACGGCGGGCAACGTCATCATCAGCAACGCTGTGATGTCGGTTCATGACAGTGTTAAAGAAGGTGAGACCATCACCGCGCCGCTGGAAGCCTCAGGGGTTTTCCCGCCCATGGTCATCAGCATGGTGGACGTTGGCGAGCAAACGGGTGCTTTGCCGGAAATGTTGTTGAAGATCGCCGACAATTTCGACGAAGAAGTGGATAATGCCGTTGAGGCTATGACTTCTTTGCTGGAACCCATCATGATTGTTTTCCTGGCCGTAATCGTCGGCAGTATCGTCATCGCGATGTTCTTGCCACTGATCGCCCTTATGGACAGCATGGGCGGTGATGGCGGCAAGGGTAAAGATTAACGGTTTGCGAAGGAACCCTTTCTTGGCCACCAGAAAACCTGGTGGCCAAATTTTTTGATGAATTTAGAAAAACTCCGTTGACGGTTGACAATGCTCATGTGTAAATACATTGTATGGACATTGCACTGGCGTTTCGGTTTCATTGGGCCCAGTTATGGAGTTTGATTGGAACAATACGCCGGTCAGTCTGGACAGTTCTTTGACGCAGCGAGAAATAGAAGAATCATTCGAAGATCCGTTTGCCTTACGGGTGCTTCCGGATTCACCGCGGTTTTCCGTACAGGCCCGGTTTTTTAATCTGGGTATGTCGGCCGGTACTGTAGGTGTGTTCAGTGTATATCGCACCAACGGCAAACAGATCCGGGTTATCTATGCGCGCTTGTTTGAGCCGGAAGAGCGGTTCTTCTACCAGCGCAAAGTGGATCAGACTTTGAAACCCTGATGAAAACCTGTCCGCGTCAAAACGTCCTGAAAATGAACCGAACATGCGTGCGATTGCGAGTTGGGAAGATGTGCCCATCTTCGACAGCGAAGAAGCCGAGGCCAGTTTTTGGGCGGAAACCAAGCCCGACCTCCGGCTGTTGGAAGGCTCCATCGCAGGCGGCAGCGACTCGGCGGAGTCGGTCAACATCACTCTTCGGATTGATCCGCGCATGTTGGCGCGCATCAAGCGGTTGGCCCGTTCCCGATATTTGAATTACCAGAGCATGATCAAACAGTGGCTCAGCGAACGGATGGAAGAAGAACTGCGCGAACGCTAAAATCAAACGACCCATGAAAACCTTGACTCAAACACCGGCGCTGCGGCGCGCCGCTTTTACGCTCATCGAACTGCTGGTGGTTATCGCCGTGATCGCCATCCTGGCGGCTTTGCTTTTCCCCGCCTTCACCGGGATCAAAAAAAATCAAAAGCTCAGCCTGGCCAAGGCCGAACTGGCGCAGTTGGAAACGGCCATCGAAAATTATAAATCCAAACGCGGAACGTATCCGCCGGACAATCGAAACAGCCCCCTGATCAACCCGCTCTTCTTTGAGCTGAAGGGCACCCTTCGAGCTGCCAACGGAGATTATACGACGCTGGACGGCAGCGGTAAAATTCTGGCGGGCGAGTTTGCCACTCTTTTTTTGAATGCACCCAATCCGCCCCTCGCCGGCTTCGTGAATTCCTCCGCCAGCGCCAAAGGCGATGACGAAAAAGCGGCCGCGCAGAATTTCTTGACCGACCTGAAGCCCAAGCAAAGCGGCGTGCTGAACACCACTTACCCGCTCGTCAAGGTACTGGCCTGTTCCGTCCAGATGGAGGAGCCGGCGAATTATCTTTTTCCCAGCAGTGATCCGGCGGGATTGAACCCGTGGCGCTACGTCTCCTCCAATCCGACCAACAATCCCAATTCCTACGATCTGTGGGTGGATCTCGTGATCGGCGGGAAAAACTACCGGGTCAGCAACTGGAGCAACAAACCCTGACCGCCGCCGGCTGGCTTGATTCATGAAACGCATCCGCAAAAATCAAAAAAACAGTCGGGCGCTTCCGCTCCGCTGGCAGGATGCTTGTTGGACAACGCGGGTCATCATCCGCCCCCAACCCGTCTGCGCGCCAAGGCGCGGGGCGATGCCGTTTACTCCCTTCCGAGGTTTTCACTTTCCCCAACCAACTCAAAATCTATGAAACGTTCATCTGCTAAATCCAAACTCCAGCTCCGCGCCTTCACGCTGATAGAATTGCTGGTCGTCATCGCCATCATCGCCATTCTGGCGGCCATGCTGCTGCCCGTCCTCGGCAAGGTCAAGGAACAGGCGAAGGTCCGGCAGGCCCAGATGGACATGAGCCAGCTGGCCAATGCCATAAAATCTTATCACTCGACCTACAGCCGGTATCCGGTGTCCACCAACGCGATGCAGGCAGCCACGGCGAAAAAGGAGGATTTCACTTATTACGACGGTACAACGGTGTTGAACAACGCCGCCCCGATGAATGTTGCCTATGATGCGCCTAACTCCGAAGTGATGGCCATTTTGATGGACTTTTCTGACGGGACGCTCAACACCGCCCCGCCCGTGAACAATCCCAATTGGAACCATCAGAAGAATCCGCAGAAGAACATCTTCCTCAGTCCGAAAATGTCCGGCTACAATCCAAGCGTTGCCGGCAGCACGCCGTTGCCCGGGGTGGATGTGAATTATGTGTATCGAGATCCTTGGGGAAATCCCTACTTCATTTCCATGGATTTGAATTACGACGACAAGTGCATGGATGCCGTTTACCGCCGCCAAGCCGTCTCCCAAGTGACCGCCAATCAGCCGCAGGGTTATGACGGACTCGTCAACTCGGTCACCGCCAATGGCGCGAGCGACGACTACAGCTTCAATGGCGGGGTGATGGTCTGGTCGCAGGGCACGGACAAGGCCATGTTGAAAACTTCCAAGGCCAACCAGCCACCCAACAAGGACAACGTGCTCAGTTGGAAATAACGACATGAAACTGCGGCGCATCCACGCGGCCTTCACGCTGATCGAACTCCTGGTGGTCATTGCCATCATCGGGCTGCTCGCCGCCATGGTGGGGCCGACGTTGAACAATTTCCGCAAGGGCGACGCCATGCAGGCCGCCACGCGCCTGATGCTGGACGCCGTGGCTCGCGCCCGCCAGCTCGCCATCAGCCAGCACACCACGGTTTATCTGGTGTTTGCCCCGCAGAATTTCTGGGACAACACGCATTACCAGAGTGCGACCGCGTATGGGAACCTGCCGGTCGCGGAACAGGCCAAGGCGACCAACATTCTGGAAAAGCAGTTGACCGGTTTCAACTTCGTCAGCCTGCGCAGCATTGCCGACCAGCCCGGCGACAATTCGCCACGCTATCTTTCCCAGTGGCAGGCGCTGCCCGACAAGGCGTTCATCGCCGACTGGAAATTCAACCAGACCGTCAACCAGGCCAAGATCATCCTCGACGCTTCCGGCCTGCCGCTTTATCCCGTTTACGGATTCGAGAGCACCAACACCATTCCGTTTCCTTCCGAGGACGCGTACTATTATTTTTTGAAACTCAACCGGCCGCGCGTGTTTCCCTATCTGCCTTTCATCGCTTTTGATTATCAGGGGCGGCTGGTTTCGGGCGACGGTCAGCTGCTCGGGCGGGATGAATTCATTCCGCTGGCCCACGGCAGCGTGGCGGTGGCCTTCGACAAGGTGACGCGCAAGCCGATCCTTGCCACCCCGGACATTCAGGAACAGCCGCCCGGCAACAGCACCAACAGCGCCTACAATCTGATCCACATCGACTGGCTCACCGGCCGCGCCCGGCTCGAACATCAACAGGTGAAATGAAAATCCCATCGCGCAATTTTCGGGTTTCAGGTTTCGCGTTTCGAGTCTCGTGCGGGAAATCACCGGGGACGGGCTTGCGGGAAATCCCCGCCGACCGCGCCGCCTTCACCATGATCGAGATCGCCCTGTGCCTGGCCATCATCGGCTTTGCGCTCGTGGCGATCATCGGGGTGTTGCCGACCGGGTTGAACGTCCAGAAGGACAACCGCGAGGAGACCATCATCAATCAGGACGCCGTTTCCTGGATGAATACCATCCGCAACGGCGCTCACGGCTACGAGGATCTGACCAACTATGTCACCCTCATCACCAATCACTGGACCTCCATCACCGTGCAGGCCAACGGCACGCTGGTCACCAACACCTCCGGCGGGGATTGGTACGACAAGAATGGTTCGATGGTCACCTCCGTGTCGCCGAACCTGACCACCGTGGACCTCTCCAGCGGCTTCCGCATCATCGGCCTGCTGAGCACTCCGAAAAACGTCCCTGAGCCGCCGGCCCCGGGCCAGGTCGGCACCTACACCAACAATTACATCACGGCGCTGGTGCGCGCCTTCAGCGGCGCGGCGGTGGAAAAATCGCCGCAGGTGAATGCCACCATTTTGGAGGGTGCCTTTACCTACAAACTGATTGTCGAAAACATTCCGTTCGTGCCGGTGGATCCCGCCTCCATTGACCTCTCCGCGGCGGCCACCAATGGCTTGACCGCCCAACAGGTGGCCGAACGCATCGGGCGCGCGCGCAGCGTGCAGATTCTCCAAACCAACTCGCGCGATCTGCGGCTGACTTTCCGCTGGCCGGTGCTGCCCAATGGCGATCTGGGCAACGGCCGCGTCACCTTCCGGGCCTTCACCGGAGGCTGGCTGTTTCCCACGAAAGATTTCTTCGTGCCAGCCCAGCGCCTGTACTTCTTCCAACCCTCAACCTACGTGCAATGAAAAGCCGCGAAACCATTTCCAGTTCCGAGTTTCGCGTTTCGAGTGCCGTGGTAAGCGACTCGCGCGAGCAGTGGTTAGGGCGCGCCACTCCGTGCGCGCCGAGGCTTCGTGACGGGAGGGCGGCGCGCAGGGGACTGACGCGGCCTACCTTCAACGCTTCCGCCTTCTCGCTCATCGAAGTGATGATCGTGGTGGTGCTGATGTCCGTGATCATCCTCGGGCTGATGGCCATGTTCTCCCAGACCCAGCGTGCCTTCAAGGCCGGCATGACGCAGACCGACGTGCTCGAAGGCGGACGCACGGCGACCGAGATGCTCTCGCGCGAGCTCGAGCAGATCGTTCCCGCCTATTCAACCGTGAACCTGGGCCGGACCAATTTCTTCACCGTTCTGGAAACCGATTTTTCCCAGACCCTGCCCGCCAGCACCTACGACCGCACGAACCTCACCAGCCGGATTTTTTTCCTCACCCACGAGAATCAGACCTGGACGGGCATCGGCTATTTTCTGGTGGCGGACACGACCGTGACGCCGGTCAATCCCGTGGGGGTGCTGACCCGGTTTGAGATGAGCGACAATGCCGCCGGATTTGCGCAGCGGCCCTGGCTGTTGATCTCCAACTTCAATCTCGCCAGCCAAGGCTTCAGCAGCTATGGCAGCTTGAGCAAGATCCTCGACGGCGTTGTGCATTTCCATTTCCGCGCCTACGACACCAACGGCTACTGGATCAATCCCTCGCTCGCTTCGTCGATTGGTCGGATTCGGACGAACTCGGACTGGTCGCCGTTTCTATATGACCGCGTGGATTATCATTTCACCAGCAACGCCGTGCCGGCCTTTGTGGAGTTCGAGCTGGGCATCCTGGAGCAGGGCGCGCTCGACAAATACAAATCCATCCCCATCTCCACCGCCCAATCCAACTATCTCTCGCAGTTGGCCGGGCGGGTGCACCTGTTCCGCCAGCGCGTGGCGGTGCGCAACGTGGACCGGTCGGCCTATTGAAGAACCTATGATTTACGATTCACGATTCACGATTAGCCAAAGGCCGGCCCGGTCTGCCGCCGCCAATCGCCAATCCGCTATCGAGACCTCGGCCAACCGCTCCCTTAGCCGTAGCGGCGTCTCGGCAGAGCGCCGCATTTTGGAAAATGAATCCTCCGGCTTGCTGCCGAAAGCCGCCACGTTGGTTCCGCAGGGGGCTGCGGTGCGCTCCCGTCGCGGCGTCGCCCTCATCGTGACGCTCATCATGCTGGCGGTGATCACCTTCATGGCCACCACTTTCCTGGTGCTGAGCCGGCGCGAGCGCAATTCCGTCTCCACCAACACCGACCAGACCACCGCGCGCTTCACCGCGGACACCGCGCTCGAACGCGCCAAGGTGCAGCTGCTCGCCGGAATCCTGAGCGTGACCAACGACCAGAATTTCGACCTGATGGTGCCGACCAACTTTTTCAATCCGTTCGGCTTTGATCCCGCCGCGGCGGATTACCGGACGAACGTCAATTACAACTACGACAAAAACGGCAACCCGCTCACCGCGGCGATGCAGCAGCAGAACATCGCCAACCTCCTCTACGACCCGCGCGCGCCGGTTTACGTCACCACCCCGAAAATCACCAACGACTTTCGCTACTACCTCGACTTGAATCGCAACGGCCGTTACGACACCAATGGCTATTTGGCGATGTTTAGTTCGGACCCGGCATTTCCCTACGTCGGCACCAACGGTTTGAACACCGCCAATCTGGCCAGCGCTGCGTTCGGCACCTTCACCGGCGACCCGGAGTGGATCGGCGTCCTGCGTTTTCCTGATCGTCCGCACGCCGCCGACAATCCCTTCCTGTCGCGCTGGACCTACCTTGTGTTGCCGGCTGGAAAAACGCTCGACGTGAATTACCTGCACAACCAGGCCTTCAATCCGGCCAAGCCGGTGCTGGATCCGTTCGGGGCGGATTATCAGCGCAATCAGGGTGTCGGAACCTGGGAGCTGAATCTGGCGGCGTTCCTTTACGATTTGAACACCAACACCTCGCCGGTGGGTTGGGGCGGACTCTTTACCTACGACGTGCTGAATCCGCTCCGGGTGGTGAATGGAAATGCGTTTGCCGATGCAGAGGCCATCTACCGCTACCGGCTCAACGGTACGGTGGGAACTTCGTACAGCTTGAACTTGAATCGCGCCAGCGCGCTGCTGGCCGGCGGGGCGGCGGCGTTTCAGAATGACAACATTGACCAATACAGTGACGGCGACCTCATGGGCGGCATTACGCTCAATGAAAGCCTGAATCCGGATCCGGTAAACATGCCCTGGCCGGGCGCGGACAATCCGAACCACTTCTTCACCTCGCAGGATTTCTTCGATCCCGCCAAGACCTCGCCCAATTTCGTCACGCGGCTGACAGGCGCGGGCACGTTTGATGATTCGTACAACCGCTACACCTTCTACCGGATGCTGGCGCAGCTCGGCACCGATTCCGCGCCGCCGGTGGAGGACAAGATCAACATCAACTACCGGAACATCACCAACGGCATGGTCATCACCGGCATGGCCACCAATCTCTACGCCTGGACGCCGCTGGACTTTTTCACCAACTCCGCCGCGCGGATGTTTGAGCAGCTCGACCTGCGCGACAACCACGGCAACCTCGTCACGGTCACGAACATTCCGATCTGGCCGACGACCAACAACAATTTCTACACGCCCGCCGTCCACCGCATCCTGCAACTGGCGGCGAACATTTTTGAAGCCACCACCAACAGCGTGTATCCCTGTATCTACCGGCCGCTGTTCTCCGCCCTGGGAACTCCCGCCACGAAAATTTTCATCAGCGGCTATGAACTGGTGAATGGCTCGGACAACGCCGTCACACCGCCGGCGTTTCTCGCCCAGGTGCCGGTGGACGTGAATGATCCGGCAGTGCAGGCCGCCATTGCCATCGCCCCGGTGCAATCCCAGCGCAACATCTACGGCGTGCCCTGGGTCATCGGTGCGAAGAAAGGGTTCCCGAATCTGAACCAGGTGGCCATGCAGAGCGTTTCCCAGCTCACCCGGAAACTGCTGATTTCCCGGCCGCTCACTCGGACCGGCTGGACCGACTACCACGCCAAACAGATGTTCATCGTGGGGGTTTCCAATGCCTTGGCCGTGGAGGTCTGGAACTCCTACAACACGACTTATCCGCGGCCGCTCTACATTCAGGTGGACAGCAAGCTCACGGTGCAACTCACGAACGATTTCGGTTTTGCCCCGGCGCCGATCACTTTCTTTCTGGGCGGGGTTGCGGGCGGCGCCACCAATATGCCCGCCGGAACCTTGCTCAACACGGGATTGCGCCCTCCGTTTACACAAGCGGCCAATCAGCCAAAGCTCAGATCTTTCGTGGTGCCGTTGCAGACAAATGTGGTTGTGCTCCCGGACTCGGTCCAGTTTGGCGCGAGCATGTACACTGCGTCCAATTCCGCCGCGCAATGGAACGCCTTGGCGTGGGATAATCTGACCGATCCGCACTGGGGATTGAACATCACCAACAACCTTCGCTGCGTGGTCATGGACGGCGGCCCCGGCGGGCGCGTGGTGGATTACGTGCAGCTCAGCCGCCTGGATTCCGTGCGCGACTTGACGGCGGAGTCGCTCCGGCTGGGCAACAAACTGGATGTCTGGACGCCCACAACCAATACTTCGACCTACTGGGCCAGCCCTGCGCTGCCCATGTCGCAGGGCGTGATTCAGCAGATTCAGATTTCCATGGGCTCGG
>JANPGB010000132.1:0-10577 GCA_031423695.1 Verrucomicrobiota bacterium | reverse complement strand
TCCGGCCAAAGGGCAAGAGAAAAATCCGGAAAAAGCATGGGGAAAAGCGCACGCGAGTATGCAAAAAGCGCACCCGGCCCGCGAAAAAGTACGGATGAGCAGCGGCGGAGCTACATTTGTTCAACCGTTTTAATACCGAGCGTTTCCAAACCTTGCTTGAGCACGCGCGAGGTCAGCGCGCACAACCCCAGCCGCGAAGCCCGGGTGGCGTCGTCCTCGGCCTTGAGCACCGGGCAGTTTTCGTAGAACGAGGTGAACTGGCCGGCCAGCTCATAGAGATAGTTGCAGAGATAGTTGGGGCGATATTCATCCGCCACCGCCTCCAGCGTGATTCCAAAATTCAACAGGTGCCGCGCGATCGCGATTTCTTCGGGAGCGCAAAGTAGGACAGGCTTCCAACCTGTCCCCGCCAACGCCGTTGGCGAAACGGTTTCCGCTTCTGGTCGGCTGCCCGCGCTTTCGTTCTCATTGGGCAGGCTGGAAGCCTGTCCTACTTTGCGAAAAATGCTCTGGATGCGCGCGTAGGCGTATTGCAGATACGGCGCCGTGTTGCCGGTGAGCGCGAGCATCTTGTCCCAGTTGAAAGTGTAATCGCTCTGCCGATTCGGCAGCAGGTCGGCGTACTTCACGGCGCCCAGACCGATGACGCGCGCTATCTCCTTCCGCTGTGCCTCTGCCATGTCCGCGCTTTTCTCGGAAACAATCTTGAACGCGCGTTCCTCAGCTTCGTCGAGTAGGTCGCCAAGCTTCACAGTGTCGCCGGAGCGCGTCTTGAAGGGTTTTCCGTCGTCGCCGAGAATTTTCCCAAAGCCGACGTGGACGAGCTTCACCTTCTTCGCGTCCTCCGCTTTCCAGCGAGCGAAAGTGATGAACAATTTCTTGAAATGTCCGGATTGCCGGTCATCCACCACATAGACAATCTCGGTCGGTGACCACGTCTTGAGCCGGTAATCAATCGTGGCGAGGTCGGTGGTCATGTAATTGAAGCCGCCGTCGCTCTTGCGGACGAGCGCCGGGTCGGGAACCCATTCGCCGTCGCGGTTCACGAGGAAAACGTCCTCCTTCGGCGGCACCGAGCCGTCGCTGAAGACGCCGACCGCGCCTTCGCTTTCGCGGGCGATGCCGCGCGCGAGCAGGTCGGCCACGACTTCGCCGAGCCAGGGATTGAAGAAACTTTCACCGAGCGCCTGGTCGAATTTCACGCCCAGCCGCCCGTAAATGGTGTCGAACTGCTTTTGCGACAGCGCGGTCATTTCCTTCCAGATGGACAGATTCTCGGAATCGCCAGCCTGAAGCCTGACCAATTCCTGCTTGGCCTCTTCGAGCCGCGCAGGGTTTGCGTCGCACTCGGCGTTGATGACTTTGTAGAGGCGTTCGAGTTCGGCGATGGCGTCGCGGTCGAGCGCGCCGCGATCGAGGCATTGTTTCCAGCCGAGGAGAAGTTTGCCGAACTGCGTGCCCCAGTCGCCGATGTGGTTGTCCGAGATCACGCGATGGCCGAGCAGCCGCAGCGCACGTTGAAGGGCGTCGCCGATGCCGGTCGAGCGAACATGTCCGACATGCATGGGCTTGGCGACGTTGGGCGAGCTGAAGTCAATGACGATGGTGCGCGGCGTGGCGGCGCGGTCGAAAAACAGGTGCTCTCCGCGGGCGGCGGCGTTGAGGGTTTGGGCGAGGATGGCGGAGAGGAGGCGGAAATTCAGGAAGCCCGCCCCTGCAATTTCAACTTTTTCACAGAGGGCGGACACGTCGAGCTTCGCGACCACGTCGGTGGCCAGTTGGCGGGGATTGAGTTTGCACGTCTTGGCGAGGGACATGAGCGCGTTGGTCTGGTAGTCGCCGAATTTGGCGTCGCATGGGCGGACAAGCACGTTGGAGACATCGGCGTCGGGCAAGACCGCGCGGACGGCGGCCTGCAGGTTCGATTCGATTTGTTTGTGCGGCAACATGAAAATTATTTAACCACGGACGGACACCGAGGGACACGGATAAAAAGTGAGGTTTGTAGGAGACGCGGTAACGAGGCTCAACCTAGGTTTTAGAGACTCCTCACGTCGCCGCCTCCAAAGCAAGATTACTTCTTCCCGTGCTCGCGGATGATCTTGAGCATGGACTCGGCATCGGGGGCGTGTTCCAGCGCCTGGCGGAATTCGGCGCGATGCAGCAGCTTGGCGATGTTGGCGAGCGTGTGAAGATGTTTTTGAAACTGACCTTGGGGAACGAGGAAAAGCATGACGAGGTTGACGGGCTGGTTGTCGAGCGAGTCGAACTGCACGCCGGTCTTCGAGCGGCCCAGCGCGCCGACGACTTCGGTGATCAAATCGGTCGAGGCGTGCGGGATGCCGATGCCAAAGCCGATGCCCGTGCTCATGGAGGTCTCGCGCTTTTTCACCACGGCGGCGATGGCGGCCTTGTGCTCGGGCTTGATTTTGCCGGTGGCCACCAGGTTGTTGATCAACTCTTCGATGGCCTGCCAGCGGTCAGCCGCCTGCAAATCCGTAATGATTTGCTCGTTTGATAAGATGTCGCCTAAATCCATAGCGGTAAAAGTTTTCGCGCGCTGGCATTTCGCCTGAACCGGGGACGCATTTCAAGGCTGAATTATCAACCGCCCCAATTCATCCGCGCTGCCCGAGCCATTGAAAGACCTGGCCGATACCCGCAAACCACCAACCGAGCGCCGTCAGCACGCTCATTTTCGCGGCCAGCAGCGGAATGCCCAGCAGCAAAACCGTGACGTTGCCGAGAAAAATGATCACCGCTGAAAAAAAATAGCCCTGGTCTGTGATGTCCGTCTGTCGCGTTTGCAGGACGTGGCAGGTCAGCGACACATGAAACGCATACGCCGCGCCGAGCAGCAGGTGGAACCACGGCAGCAGGCTTTTCCAATCCCAGAACAAATGGCCAAGCGCAAACCCGGCGACCACCAGCACCGCATACAGCGGGAAAAAATACGGCGCAAGGGCGATGACGAAGTTGGTTTTGGAAATAATGACATGCCCGCCGTTGGACGTGACCTTCATTCTTTTAACCCTCCCCCAAAAAATCCAGGTCCAGACCGCGTGCGTCAGTTCATGGCCGAAGACATAAATCCACATTGGTCTCGGCAGGATGTAATAAATCACCAGCCAGCAAGCCGCTCCCGCGATCAATGGCACCCAGGTGGTGTCCGCGCTGCCGCTCGCCTGAATCACGCGCCACAAGGCTGTCGCCGCGCCGAAGCAGACGGGCAGCAGCAGGATCGCGATGATTAATTTGGCCCATTTCGGCACGGCGGAAAGTTAGCCACAGCGGCACGGGGAACACAGAGGAAAAAATCAAAACTCGGCAGGCTCGGTGTTTCTGCGGCGAACTTTGGACTTTGAACTTTGGACTTTGAATCTAAAATCCGCGCCATGACGAAAGACCAAGCTCTCCAGATTTTTCGCGACAGCGGCGCGCTGCTCGAAGGCCACTTTGTGCTCCGCAGCGGTTTGCACAGCCGGCAGTTTTTCCAGTGCGCCCTCGCGCTCCAGCAGATGCCCGTGGTGGAAAAACTCGGCGCGGCCCTCGCGGCCAAGGTGAAATCCCTGGGCGCGGTCACGGTGGTCGCGCCGGCGATGGGCGGACTCGTCATTGGCCAGGAAGTCGCGCGGCAACTGGGCTTGCGGTTCATCTTTGTGGAAAAGGAGGAGGGCAAACTGGTCTTGCGCCGCGGCTTCAAGATCGCCGCCGGCGAAACAATTCTGGTCGTCGAGGATGTCGTGACCAAGGGCGGGCGCGTGCAGGAGACGCTGGACATCGTCCGCGCGCGCGGCGGCAACGCGGTCGGGGTGGCGATGATGGTGGATCGCTCCAACGGCGCGGTGAACTTCGGGATGCCGTTCGTGAGTTTGATTTCTTTGCTGGTGGAGACGTTCGAGGCCGATAAGCTGCCGCCGGACTTGGCGAAGATTCCTGCGGTGAAGCAGGGGAGTAAATAGCGGAGCGTTCCTTAATTTGTAGGACTCGAGGTCGCGAGACTCAACTTTTTCCCGCGAAAAATTATTTGGGGACTCCTCACGCCGGCCCCTGCAAGTTTGGATGAACTGCGCCATCAAAACTGTGCCACGCCCACTTTGAGTGCGACAGCGAGTCGCTAAAAGACACCCCAGCTCCTTTCGCAAAAATCAGCCAAAGAACAAATCTCCCCTTTGTTTTCAAGGCTTCCGTGAATTTGTCCGCCGGGCGGCATCGCTCTTGCAGGGAAGTCCTCGTCAGTTAACAACCAAATTTTAATTTATGGCAAAAGTATTAGGTATTGATCTGGGCACTACGAACTCTTGCATGGCCGTCATGGACAGCGGCGAGCCGTTGGTTTTGGAAAATTCCGAAGGCAAACGGACCACCCCGTCCGTCGTCGCCTTCACCAAGGGCGGCGAACGCGTGATCGGCGACGCGGCGAAACGCCAAGCCGTCACCAACTCGCGCAACACCATTTACTCCATCAAACGCTTCATGGGCCGCAAGTTTGACGAGGTGCAGGAGGAAATCAAACGCATGCCCTACAAGGTCGTGAAGGCTTCCAATGGCGATTGCGCGGTGGAAGTCGAAGTCGAGGGCAAGCCGAAGCAATTCTCGCCGCCGGAAATTTCCGCGATGATTCTCGCCAAGCTCAAGGCTGACGCCGAAACGCGTCTCGGCGAAAAGATCACCCAGGCCGTCATCACCGTGCCCGCTTATTTCAACGACTCGCAGCGGCAGGCCACGAAAGACGCCGGCCGCATAGCGGGCCTGGAAGTTCTCCGCATCATCAATGAGCCCACGGCCGCGTCGCTTGCTTACGGCCTCGACAAGAAAAAGGACGAGAAGATCGCCGTGTATGATTTGGGCGGCGGCACGTTCGACATTTCCGTCCTGGAAATTGGCGATGGCGTGTTTGAAGTGAAGGCGACGAACGGCGACACGCATCTCGGCGGCGACGACTGGGACAACACGCTGATGGATTGGATTCTCGACGAATTCAAGAAGGAAGCCGGCATGGACCTCCGCAAGCAGCCCGACGCGCTCCAACGCATCAAGGAAGAGGCCGAAAAAGCCAAGATCGCGCTCTCCAGCTCCACAACCTACGACATCAATTTGCCGTTCATCACGGCGGATGCCACCGGGCCGAAGCATATCCAGAAGAATCTCACCCGCGCCAAGATGGAACAGCTCACCGACCGGCTGTTCGAGCGCACCATCGCTCCGGTGAAGGCGTGCTTGAAGGACGCCGGCATCGAAGCCTCGAAGATTGACGAGCTCGTGCTCGTCGGCGGCATGACCCGCATGCCCCGCGTCGTCGAAGTCGCCAAGACCCTCGTCAACAAGACGCCGCACCAAGGTGTGAATCCTGACGAAGTCGTCGCCATCGGCGCGGGCATCCAGGGCGGCGTGCTCAAGGGCGAAGTCAAGGACGTGCTCCTGCTCGACGTGACCCCGCTCTCGCTAGGCATCGAAACGCTCGGCGGCGTGTTCACCAAATTGATCGAACGCAACACCACGATTCCCTCCCGCAAATCAGAAATTTTCTCGACCGCCTCGGACAACCAGCCCGGCGTGGAGATTCATGTGCTCCAGGGCGAACGCCAGTTCTCCAAGGACAACAAGACCATCGGCAAGTTTAATCTCGCCGACATTCCGCCCGCCCCGCGCGGCGTGCCGCAGATCGAAGTGACCTTCGACATTGACGCCAACGGCATTTTGCACGTCGGCGCGAAAGACCTGGGCACCGGCAAGGAACAGAAGATCGCCATCACGGCCAGCAGCGGGCTGTCGAAGGATGAAGTCGAGAAGATGCGCAAAGACGCCGAACTGCACGCCGACGAAGACAAGGCCAAGAAGGAGGAGATCGAGATGCGCAACGAAGTGGACAACGCCGTGTATCGCACCGAGAAACTGGTCAAGGACAACGCGGACAAAATTTCCGCGGATGACAAGACCAAGCTCGAAACCGCGGTCACCGCGGCGAAGGAAGCGCTCAAGGGTTCCGACGCCGCCGCCATCAAGGTAGCGGGCGAGAAGCTGAACGAGATCGCCCAGACCGTGGGAGCCGAACTTTACAAGGCGGCGGCGGAAAAGGCGCAGGCTGAAAAAGGCCAGGCTGGCTCCAGTTCCGCGCAGCCGGAGGGCGGCGAGCCGAAATCCGAAGCCAAGAAAGACGACGGCGTGATTGACGCGGAAGTCGTGGACGAGAAGAAATAAATTTTCCTGCCGCTTGGGCGGCGGGAGTTAATTAGCAGTCAACGAAAACCAAACAAAAAACCAAACTATGGCACTAAACGTAAAACCGCTCGGCGACCGCATCCTCGTGGAAGCAGTTGAGGAAAAGGAAACCAAAAAAGGCGGCATCATCATTCCCGATTCCGCCAAGGAAAAACCGATGGAGAGCATCGTCGTGGCGCTCGGCACCGGCAAAACCGACGACAACGGCAAGAAGGTCCCGTTTGAAGTCAAAAAGGGCGACCGCATCCTCGTCAGCAAATACGGCGGCACTGAAATCAAACTCGACGGCAAAGAATACAAGATCTTGTCCTCGGACGACGTCCTGGCTGTGATCGAATAACCAACCGCAACTTAACCAAAGACACTTAAAAAATTATGGCTTCAAAACAATTGATATTTGACGAACAGGCCCGGCAGGCACTCCTCCGGGGCGTGCAGAAACTTTCCCGCGCCGTGGTCGCCACGCTCGGACCGAAGGGCCGCAACGTCGTGATCGACAAAAAATTCGGCTCCCCGACAGTCACCAAGGACGGTGTGACGGTCGCGAAGGAAGTTGAGCTCGAAGACCCTTACGAAAACATGGGCGCGCAGATGGTCAAGGAAGTCGCCAGCAAGACGAGCGACGCCGCCGGCGACGGCACCACCACCGCGACGGTTCTGGCCGAGGCGATTTATCGCGAAGGCTTGAAGTATGTCACCAGCGGCGCCAGCCCGATCGGCATCCAGCGCGGCATCAACAAGGCAGTTGCCGCCGCCGTGGAACACCTCGCCAAGATCTCCAAGAAGGTCAAGGACAAGGAAGAGATCAAGCAGGTTGCAACCGTGTCCGCCAACTGGGACACCACCATCGGCGAAATCATCGCCGACGCGATGGACAAGGTCGGCAAGGACGGCACCATCACCGTGGAAGAAGCGAAGTCCATCGAGACGACGCTCGACGTGGTGGAAGGCATGCAGTTCGACAAGGGTTATCTCTCGCCGTACTTCGTGACCGCCGCCGACACCATGGAAGCCAAGCTGGAAGAGGCTTACATCCTGAATTACGAGAAGAAAATCAGCAGCCTCAAGGATTTGCTGCCCATCCTCGAAAAAGTTGCCAAAGCCGGCAAGCCCCTCCTCATCATCGCGGAAGACATCGAAGGTGAAGCCCTCGCCACCCTCGTCGTCAACAAGCTCCGTGGCACGTTGAACATCTGCGCCGTCAAAGCGCCGGGCTTCGGCGACCGCCGCAAGTCCATGATGGAAGACATTGCTGTCCTCACCGGCGGCAAGTGCATCACCGAAGACCTCGGCATCAAGCTCGAAAGCATCGGCCTGGAAGACCTCGGCCGCGCCAAGAGCATTGTCGTGGACAAGGAAAACACCACGATCGTTGAAGGCTACGGCAAGTCCTCCGAGATCCAGGGCCGCGTGAACCAGATCCGCCGCCAGATTGACGAAACCACTTCCGATTACGACCGCGAGAAATTGCAGGAACGCCTGGCGAAGCTCGCCGGTGGTGTCGCCGTCATCAACGTGGGTGCCGCGACCGAATCCGAAATGAAGGAAAAGAAAGCCCGCGTCGAAGACGCGTTGCACGCCACCCGTGCGGCTGTGGAAAAAGGCATTGTCGCCGGCGACGGCGTGGCTTTGATTCGCTGCATTGCGGCGATTGAAACCGTCAAAGGTTCCAACGACGACGAACAGATCGGCGTAGACATCATCAAGCGCGCCGTGGAAAAACCGCTCCGTTCGCTCGCCGCGAACGCCGGTGTCGAAGGCTCGCTCATCGTGCAGGAAGTCAAGAAGCGCAAAGGCAACGACGGTTACAACGTCGCCACGGGCGAATACGAAGACCTCGTGAAAGCCGGCGTGGTTGACCCGAAGAAGGTGACGCGCTCGGCCTTGCAGAACGCGGCGTCCATCGCGGGCCTGCTGCTCACGACCGAATGTCTGATCACCGACGCTCCTGAAAAGGAAAAAGCTCCGGCTGGCGGCGGCGGTCACGGCGGCGGCGGCATGGGTGACATGGGCGGCATGGGCGGATACTAAGGTCCTTGCGGACGGCCATCGTCCCAAAATTCGAGGAACCGAGAAATCAGAACGCGGCGGGAAGCAATTCCCGCCGCGTTTTTCTTTGGACGGCCGGGCACCGCCAGGCCATCCGATCCCAGCGCTTTCTTGCCGGCAAAAGTCATTTTGCAACCGCCAACCTTTATGGAATAGTTTTGCCCATGATCCGCCAGCTCCGTTTCAGAATGATTGCGCTGATTTTTCTCGCGGGACTTTGCGGAGCCCTCACCGCCGGCGCGGACTGCACGCTCACGAATGTCGGCCTCGTGCCGCTCAACGAGCTCGGCCTCGGCTCCTATTCGAACAATGTGGGCGGGTTGTATCCGGGCGGGGCGAACACGCGGCCGCCGGCGCACGAGGCGGCGGGCGTCGCCATCGCGCAGTCGCTCCAGCCGCTCGACGCGGCGGGCAGCGTCAACACCAACACGGGCAAAATCGGCCTGCTCTCGCTCGGCATGTCGAACGTCACGCAGGAATGGGCGACGAAGGGCACGAATCATTTTCTACACATCGCCACGAATGATCCGAGTCTGAACCCACGCGTCGTCATCGCCGATGGCGCGATCGGCGGGCAGGACGCACCGCAGTGGACGAATTATTTTTCGGCGAACTGGAACACGGTGGTCACCTCACGGCTGCCGGCGGCGGGAATTACCACGAACCAGATTCAAGTCGTGTGGCTCAAGCAGGCGCTCGCTGGGCCGCTGGCCTATGGCGCATTTCCGAGCCACGCGCGGACATTGCAGGCGATGGAGGAAATGATTTTGCGCAACGCCAAGGCGCGGTTTCCGAATTTGAAAATCGCCTACCTCTCCAGCCGCACGCGCGCCTACACGGCCAATCCGGCGGACTTGAACCCAGAGCCGTTCGCCTTCGAGTGCGGGTTTGCGACACGCTGGGTCATCGAGGATCAAATCAACCGCACCAATAATTTGAACTACGACCCGGCCAGCGGCCCGGTCGTCGCGCCGTGGCTTTCATGGGGGCCGTATCTATGGGCGAACGGCACCGTGCCGCGCAGCGACGGCTTTGTCTGGTTGTGCAGCGACACCGAGGCCAGCGACTTCACGCATCCCAGCCCGAACGGCGGCGTGGCCAAGGTCGCGGCGGAACTGCTCGCGTTTTTCAAGACCGATCCGACCGCGACGCCGTGGTTCCTGAAAAAACCCGGAACCGGCGCGCCAGGCTGCGCGCCGTCCGCCAGCACGAACAGCGGCACCCTCCCGCTGACCGTCAGTTTTCTGGCGAACGCCAACCCCGGCTCCGCGCCGTTCCGCGATGCAAAGTGGACGTTTGAAGACGGTGAATACGCCACGAACGCCAATCCCACCAAGGTTTTTTCCACGCCGGGCCTTTATCGCGTGCGGCTGACCGTCACGGACACGAACGGCAACACGGCGCAGGGCGGCGTGACCGTCAGCGTCGGCGCGAAGTTTGATGCGTGGCGCGCGGTGAAATTCACGCCCGCCGAATTGGCCGACACCAGCATCAGCGGCGCGCCCGCGAATCCCGACGCCGACACTTTTCCGAACCTGCTCGAATACGCGATGGGGCAGGAGCCAAAGACCAGCACGCCCGCCAGCACCTTCAGCCTGGTATTTACGAACGGCATTTTCTCGCTGACGTTCCCGCACTACACATACGCGACGGACGCGACCCTCACCGTCGAGGCCAGTCCTGACCTGATGACCTGGAGTTCCGTGACCGTCACACAGGCGCTCGATCTTGGACCGATGGAATTGTTGACGCTGCAGCAGGCGGCGACAAACACGGCGAGATTTTTCCGGCTGAACGCCGTGCTGCATTGAAGTGTCCGGGCGCCGGCACCAGATTAAAACTCCACGCCTCTGCCAATATGAAAATAAAATGGATTCTCACCGCGATGTCCGCAGTGGTTGCAGGATTGCTGGCGCTCATTTCGTGGTATCCTTGGGACAGCGGGACGAACCACGGACTCGCTTTTGGATACTGGAAAGCCTACAACAACATCAGCAATGCTCTGGTTCAATTACCCGGAATAACGATTACTGGAACCGGCTGCAATGCCGACGTAACACTGGAAGAATTTGGCTTTGATGTCAAAACCACGAATGGCGTCCCGTTAAAAGTCTGGTTCAATGAAGACGATCCGATTCGACAGCTGAAGGGCGAAACCCTAAAGCTGGCTCTGGCAAACAAAATCTCGGAAACGTTACACACCAACCAAATCAAATGAAGAAGTTCCACCCATTGCTTGCGTCTGCCTTGATCATCACAATCGGTATTTCCGCCGCCGCCCAGCAACGCGGCTGGCCTGTCGCCAC
>JANPGB010000131.1:0-13690 GCA_031423695.1 Verrucomicrobiota bacterium | reverse complement strand
GGGCAGAACTAACCACTTGATCCACCGCGATCCAGAACTCAGGTTGCGCCGCTTTTTTCTTCTCGGAGAACATGATTCTCAGACAGCTTTCCCAATCGTCCATTCAAATAATCCAACCTGATATTTCAACAGGCTGCTAGGGGCGGAATTTCTCGACCGATTTAAAAAGGACTCTTCCAGCACAGACGATTTTACCGACGAAGATAAGAATGCGCTTTTGGAGGCGCTGAACAAACAACGCCTCGCTTCAAGTCGCCTTGTTGAAAATCCTCAAATCACATACGAGGAATGGCATTTGCATTGGCAGACAGAGATTGGATTGCACATCGCCAAAGACTATATCAGCGACAGCTTCTGGGTGGGGCGATTACTGAAGCAACTTTTGTCCGAAGGCGTCCTCACGCTTGCGCCCGATGGCCGCCACTTAAAAATCAAAGCTGATTTGACTGATAAACAGCGTCTTCAAATTGAATGGCTGCACGTTGGGATCATGAATTTTGCCTACGGCAATCTGTTAGACAAAAGGCAATACGTTTTTCGTAAATACCTTGGAAACCACTGGTATTTTAACGACTGGTAATCCGAATATTATAGATATGGCCAAATTAACTTTTCCCTTCACCGAAGAAAAAATCCGCGCGCTGACAGTCGGCGACGAGGTTTTGATTTCCGGCACCGTGTTCACCGGACGCGCAATGCGGGAGTTGCAAACCAGCGGATTTCGGGTTTAATTCCGGCATGTCAATGCTCGAACAAGTTGAAGAACAAGTGAAGCGGTTGTCCGCCGCCGAACAGGAAGCGTTGCGCGACTGGCTGGAGAATCTGCTCGAAGACCGGCTGGAATTGAAGGATGAGTTCAAGGCCGAAATCGAAGCCGGGAAGAAGGACATCGCGGAAGGCCGTTATCGCATCCATCGGCCATGAATCCTCCGGGCGGCGCGGCGACGCAGATTTGTTCGCCCCAGTTCGACCGTCGGTTTTTCAGTCTGCCGGCGGGAATCCAACAGCAGATTCAATGCAGAATTGATGACTTGGGATGCAACCTACGCGGCTTTGCGCATCATCGAATGCAGGGCGTGGATGCGTTCCGGTTGCGGGTTGGAGATTTTCGAGTCATTTACCATTTCAACGTGGAAAAGAACGAGTTGTTTTTGATTACAGTGGGAAACCGGCGCGATGTTTACAAAACCCCGTTCAATTGAACGGGGTGTTAATTTCCGGAGGCAGGCGACAATCAAAAGTAGGCAGGCATCTTGCCTGCCCATCACCGAGCGGACTCAAGCCGTTCATTACCCCTATGCCCGGACATGCTAGAAGCCCGTCCTGCTTTGAAATAGTTGCGGTGCGGGCCGGAACGCGGCAGTTTTTGCGTGTGGATGACTGGCAGGCAAAACGATTGACTGAGGCGAAACTCCAGGAGTTCTTTGACCGGTTGTTTCCGCATGGCTTCGCCGGGGCGGACGTGCTGGCGGAGATTGCGCCGGAGGGTTGGGAGAAGTCACCGTTGCTGGCGTGCTTTCATCCGTCGGTTGAAACGGTTTTCGATGAGCGGGTGCAGATTCATCGAAACATGGAGGAGTTGATTGGCATCCGTCGTGAAGGTGAGCCGGACAATCCCGAACTTGCGCCCAAACCCGAGCCGACGCTTGAAGAGGTTCGCGCGGACTGGCAGGACAAACCGGCCAACTTTTCCGAGGAGGTGACCGAACTGGTCGCGTTGTGTCTTTGGGACGTGTTCTCGGATAATCACGAAGTGATCGCGGCGGACGGACGCGTGGCGGACATCGGGTCGTTTCGGGGAGCGGCGCGGTTTCTGGCCGAATATCTCACCGGGCCGAACGACGATTTGTGGAGCATGGATTACTGCCGGGTTTACATGGGCACGATCTGGATTTCGGATCGGGCGGATCTGACGCTGGTTTACGCGATGACTTTCCACCGGCTCAAGGCGCTGGGCGCGGACTGGGAATTCCACTTCCCGCAACTGAGCATCGTGGACTTGTCCCCGCTCCGCGAGGTTTTTGGAAAACCGAAGCCGGAGGAGTATTCGCCGTCGGAAGCCTTTGGCAAAGAGCAGGAGGAACGCGAACGGCAGGCCGAACTGGAGCGTTTCCGAGCGGAACTGGCCGAGGGCAATGCCCAGGCCCGCCAGGATGCGATGGGTGATCCGACGCCAGCGACGGTGCGCGCTTATCAGACGGTTTATGGCCGCGATCCGAAAGGCTGGCCGCCGGTGTAGCGGCGATACCGTTTCAGTTCGCTGGACTTTCGGACGGGTTTGGATTGAAATATGAGCCATGAAGAAGTTGAGCTTCACCTTCACCAGAGAAAAAATCCACGCGCGGGAAGCCGGCGGCGAGGGTTTGTTTTCCGGGGCGTGTTCACCAGATGGCGATCAATCCGCTGCCCCTAAACATAAATGAAAACACCCCTCAGCGTCGGCCCGATTCTCGGATTCGAGCACGGAGATTTTTACACGGTCTGCATCCTGACGGACAGCCTGGCGGGAACGCCAAAGCTGGAAGTCGCGGGCAAAAAAATTCCGTTCGCGCCGCTGGAGCTGGTCGGCACGGCGCAGTTCTGGCGCGCGGAATTTCAACCGGCGATCCCGCCCGGCGCGAAGGGAACTACGCTGACCTATACCATCCGCGCGGCGGACGGAACTTTGCTGGGCGACCGCCATGACCGCCAGCATTGGACGTTTTATCTCCCCGGCAAAAAAGAACAACCGCTGCTGGCGTACGGGTCGTGCAACGGATTCTCCACGCCGGATCTGCTGCGGGACGTGAGCGAACCGTATGCGCTATGGCGGAAGATGTCGGAGACTCACGCGAAGACACCCTTCGCCCTGTTGCTGATGGGCGGCGACCAGGTGTATGCCGATCAAATCTGGTCCACCCAGGCGCCCTCGCCCATCGAGGCGTGGATGCAGAAAAAATACGCCGACCAGAACAAGGCCACGGCGGGCGCGGCGATGATCAAGGAGATCGCGAAGTTTTATGACTGGGTTTACCCGGACCGCTGGAAGAGCGCGGAGATGTCGCTGATGTTCGCCTCGATCCCGTCGGTGATGATGTGGGACGACCATGATATTTTCGACGGCTGGGGCTCGTATCCGCCGGACCGGCAGAACTGCGACGTGTATCAGAAAATTTTCGCCGAGGCCGAACGCACGTTCAAACTGTTTCAACTGCGCGGGGCGGCCAAGAACCGCAACCGCCTCAACGCCGCCGCGAAGCATTATTCGCTCGGGTTTCGGTTCCGCGAGTTCCACATCCTGGCGCTGGACAACCGCGCCGAGCGCACCTACGACCAGATCATGTCCGAACAAAACTGGTCGGACACAAAGCGGTGGCTCAATTCCTTCGACGGCCAGCCGGTGAAAAATCTGCTCGTGCTGACCGGGGTGCCGGCAGTTTACCGTTCCTTTTCCTTCGTCGAAACCATTTATGATGCGACGCCGTGGCACGAGGAGCTGGAGGACGACGTCCATGACCACTGGTCGGCGAAACCCCATCACGCGGAGCGCGTCCGTCTGGTGATGGTGCTGTTGAATTTTCTGGAGGCGCACAAAAAGGACAACATCAAGGGCGTGCTGCTGTCCGGCGACGTGCATGTCGGCGCGCTCGGACAGGTGTGGAACGAACGGCGGCAACTGGGCCTTACGCAGGTGGTCTCCAGCGGCATCGTGCATCCGCCGCCTTCGGCGATGGCGTGGGTGGGCATTCGCCTGACCACGACCGATTCGCCGGAGCCGCTGGACGACGGCGACACCATCCCGGAAATGCTGACGCCCGCCGGGGCGGACCGCTACCTGCGCACGCGAAATTTTGTCACCCTGTTCACCGGCACGGACAACAAGCTCTGGGTCAACTGGACGTGCGAAAATCCAAAGCTCAAACCCAGTTTCGCCATCAACTCTTAGGACCAAGCCATGATCAAATTATCCTTCCCATTCACTGAAGAAAAAATCCGCGCGCTGAAAGTCGGCGACGAGGTTTTGATTTCCGGCATCGTGTTCACCGGCCGCGACGCGGTTCATAAATACCTGCACGAGGGCGGCAAGCTGCCGCCGGGCGTGAGCCTGCGTGACGGCATCATCTACCATTGCGGCCCGGTGATGATGAAGCAGGACGACGGCACTTACCAATGCACCGCCGCCGGCCCCACCACGTCCATCCGCGAGGAGCCGTATCAAGGCCAGATTATCCACGACTTCGGCGTGCGCGGCGTCATCGGCAAGGGCGGCATGGGCGACCGCACCGTGCAGGCGTGCAAGGAGAATGGCTGCGTGTATTTGCATGCTGTCGGCGGCGCCGCACAAGTGCTGGCCGAATGCATCAGGAAAGTCCGCAATGTGTATTTCGAGAAGGAATTTGGTTCACCCGAAGCGATCTGGGAGCTGGAAGTGGTGGACTTCCCCGCCGTGGTGACGATTGATTCACACGGCCGCTCGCTGCACCAGGAAGTTTTCGCGGCCAGCCAGGCGGAACTGGCGAAGCGGTTGTAACTCCTGATGTGAATCGACTTTCCCAGGTAGGCAAGCCCCCCGCCAAACCACGGCTGCTTTACGATGGCGACTGCCAGTTCTGCACGTTGTGGATTCATCGCTGGCAGCTCGTGACCCGCGACTTCGTCGAATGCCTTCCGTTCCAAGACCCGCGCGGCGCGGCGCAGTTCCCGGAAATTTCGCGCGCGCAGTTTGAGGCCGCCGTCCAACTGGTCATGCCGGATGGTTCGGTCTTCAGAGCCGCGGAAGCCGTCTGCCGCTCCTTGGCCTGCCACCCGGAGGAGCAGTGGCTGCTCGAGCTTTACCAGCACTCGCGGGCCCTGGCGGGAGTTTTGGAAACGTCGTATCGCTTCGTGGCCCGGCACCGCCCATTTTTTTCGGCGCTAACGCGGCTGTTCTGGGGCCGGCACCTGGAACCGCCGCGGCAGAATCTCGTGCGCTGGATTTTTCTGCGCGGGCTGGGCGTCATTTATCTCGCCGCATTCGTCTCGCTCTGGATGCAGATGGGAAGCCTGGCCGGCAGCACCGGAACTTCGCCGGTCAGCCGCACGCTGGACGCTGCAAAAGAACATTACACCGCCCTGGGCGTGGGCTTGGATCGCCTCCACCAACTGCCGACGCTGTGTTGGTTTAGCGCCAGCGAGGGTTTTCTGAATCTGCAATGCGCCGCAGGAACGATGCTGGCCGGGCTTCTCCTCTGCGGCATCGCCCCCGCGCCCTGCCTGTTTTTGCTCTGGCTGATTTATCTTTCGCTGGCCACCGTCTGCGCCGGCGCGGCCGGATTTCCGGGGGGCAATCTGCTGCTGGAAACCGGCTTCCTCGCGATTTTTTTCGCACCGCTACAGCTTCTGCCGCGCGCGCCGGCGGGGGAAACGCCGCCGTCCCGCATTGCGCTCTGGCTGCTGCGCTGGCTGCTGTTCCGGCTCCTGTTCGAATCCGGCTGCGGCCAGCTGTTAATGAGTCATGGCGCGTGGCCGCCAAACTTTTTCGGAGCGGTGGTCCTGGCCATGAAACTCCTCCTGCCCTGGGCGATTTTTCTACCGCGCCAGCCACGCCAGGTTGCGGGGGTTCTGCTGATTGCCTGGCAGTGGGTGAGTCTGCCCATGGGCGGCCACCCGCTTTTCAACCTGCTGACGATCGCGCTCTGCCTGACCTTGTTCGATGACGCAACGGTGCAGGGCTTTTTCCCGAAGCAGGTCCAAGCGCACCGTTGGCTGAGCGTTCAAGCCCCGCGGATGGGACATCGCTGGCCGTGGCTGATCCTTGCTTTGGTGGTGGTGCTCGTCGGATGCGGTTGCTACGCGCATGTTTTCCAAATCATCGGCATCCACATGCCGGGACCGGAGCCGGTGATGGACGTGGCCAGATGGCTGGAGCCCTTTCGTTCGATTAACAATTACCGGCTGGCGCCGTGAGACAGCTTTCATCCTGGTTCCGTCCAAGCCTCGCGCCGTCCCGCGCATCGTTCAGGATTCACCCATTCGTAACCTGGCTGCCACGAAGCGGCGGCTTGGTCGTGCGCATCGTTTCGAATGCGAAAAAAAATCCTCGTGGTGGACGATGACGCCGACATCGTGGAAATGCTGAGGTTCAATCTGAAGCAGGCGGGTTTTGCCATCGGCACGGCGTTTGACGGCATCGAGGCGATCAGGAAGGCGCGTTCCATCACGCCTGATTTGATCCTGCTGGATCTGATGCTGCCGAAACTGGATGGTTTGTCGGTCTGTGAAATCCTCCGCCGCCAGGTGGCCACCGCCGCGATCCCGGTCATCATCCTCACCGGCTTGTCGGGCGAACTCGGGCGACTGGCGGGGTTGGAATCCGGCGCCACCGACTATATGACCAAGCCGTTCAGTCCCCGGCAGCTTGTCTCAAAAGTGGAAACGCTGCTAAGAAAACGGGACAACCGGCACGCGTCGTGAGCCGCGAAGAAGCAGCGAACCGCTTTTTTCTTCGTCAAAACACGGGTTTCCATGGATGTTTTGCGCCCCCCAACCACCGCTCGTCCGGTTGCCGCATGGCGGCACCGCTTTTGCTTTTCAAAATCGAATACGCCCCTACCAGTTCATTGCCGGGCCGTTGATTAGTCCGAACTAAATTGCCGTCATGCAAAATAAAATATTGATCGTGGATGATAACGCCGACCTGCTGACCGTGCTCCGGCTGGGTTTCAGCAAGTCCGGTTTCGTTGTGCGCACGGCCAACAACGGGGCCGAGGCTTTGAAGAAAGTCCGCTCCTTCGCGCCCAACCTGATCCTGCTCGATCTGATCATGCCGGAGATGGACGGCTTTGCCGTCTGCGAAACGTTGAAGAGAAATCGTGACACGGCGGACATTCCGATTGTCGTGTTGTCCGGGCTGTCCAGTCAGTTGAGCCGTTTTGCCGGGCTGGAATCCGGCGCGGATGAATATCTGACGAAGCCCTTTAATTTCAGTGAAATCCTGGCCCGGGTGAAAAGCGTCCTGGAGCATTCCACCACCGACCGACCGGCTTCCGCCGCCTGCGCCACGGGCGCCTGATGTAACAAGTCCGTGTCCGGTCCGTCACCTGCTTGTCACAATCCCGGCGTTGTCGCCGCCTCCGGTGCATGGTATTCAATGCTGGCGTGAGATCAAAGATTCTCGTTGTTGATGACGAACCCGAGGCCGTCGAACTGGTCGAATTCAATTTGAAGCAGGCCGGCTATGATGTCATCACCGCCATGGAGGGCGCGGAGGCCCTCACCAAAGCCCGCACCAAGACGCCCAATCTCATCGTCCTCGATCTGATGCTGCCCGAAATGAGCGGACTGGAAGTCTGCCAGACCCTGCGGCGCGATGCCGCCACCTCCCGCATTCCCATCATCATGCTGACCGCCCGGGCGGCGGAGATTGACCGCGTCCTCGGCCTCGAACTCGGCGCGGACGATTACCTCACCAAGCCGTTCAGTCCGCGCGAACTCGTCCTGCGCATAAAAAAAATTCTCCAGCGCGGCCCGGCCGCGCCCGAAGCCGCCGACACCCTCCGCTGCGGCGACTTGCTCATTGATGTACCGCGCCACACCCTCTCGGTGCGCGGCAAGTTCATTGAACTCACCGCCACCGAATTCAAGCTCGTCACCCTCCTGGCGCAGCGCCGGGGCCGAGTGCAGTCCCGCGAGCAACTGCTCCGCGACGTCTGGGAATACAACAACCTCGTGGACACCCGCACCGTGGACACGCACATGCGCCGGCTGCGCGAAAAGCTCGGGCCGGCGGCAAAACATCTCGATACCGTCCGCGGCGTCGGCTATCGTTTCGTGGAGGCGTAGCCTCGCTCAATGGTCTGGCCCATCCTGACAGTCACCGCGCTGGTTGCGCTCGTCGCCGTGCACTTCCGCTGGCGGCAAAAATATTTTCTCGCCCGCGAATCAGCCCGCGTGGAGCTGGCGTCGCTCAAACAGGAACACCAGCGCGCGGCCGCACAAATCCAGACCCAGCAAACCGCGCTGTTTGACAGCATGATCGAAGGCCTGCTGCTCCTGGACAAACATGGGAAAATCCAACTTGCCAACCGCGCCTTCACCGGACTCTTCGGCGTCGTCACCGACATTCAGGGCAGGACCGTGCTGGAAGTCTTGCGGCAGCCCGAGCTCACGGAACTGCTCGCGCGGGTCGCGACTGACAAGCAGGTGGACGGCTACGATTTGAAGCTCAGCGGACTCCACGAGCGCTGGCTGCAGGTCAACGCCGCCGCCATGGCCGGCCCGGGCGGGGAGCCGCAAGGCACCCTCCTGGTTTTCCACGACCTGACCCGGTTGAAACAACTGGAGCGCACCCGCGAGGAATTTGTCGCCAACGTCAGCCACGAACTGCGCACCCCGCTGTCGCTCATCCGGGGCTATGTGGAAACCTTGCTCGACGGCGCCAAGGACAACCCGGAAGTCGCCACCAAGTTTCTGGAAACCATCCACCGAAACTCGGGACGCCTGCAATTTTTGATCGAGGACCTACTCACGATTTCCGAGCTGGAATCCGGCCGGCTGAAAATGAATCTGCGGCCGGTGCAGTTGCGGCCGCTCGTGGAGAAGGTGCTCGAAGATTTTGAAACCCAGGCCGACACCCGACGCGTGACCTTGACGAACGAACTGCCGGAGTTGACCGCTCAAGCCGACGCGAACCGGCTGCACCAGTTGCTCGGCAATCTCATTGGCAACGCAATCAAGTACGGTCGCCCGGACGGAAAGGTGCGCGTCAGCGCCAGCCGGACGGATGATGGAATGATCCAAGTCTGCGTGCGCGATGACGGCCCAGGCATTCCGGCCGAGTCACTGGACCGCGTCTTTGAAAGATTTTATCGCGTGGACAAGGCGCGCTCGCGCGAGCAGGGCGGCACGGGGCTGGGGCTGGCCATCGTCAAACACATCGTGCAGGGTCACGGCGGCAAGGTCTGGGTGGAAAGCGAACCGGGCCAGGGCGCGGCGTTTTACTTCACCCTGCCGGTCGAGCATAACATTTGAACAGTTTAAGTGTCCGACCTGTGCCCGGACAGAGGAGGAACAGCCTCGACACTACACGTCAATGCACCAGACAGTCCCAGCCGAAGCGATCCGTGATCGGCCAGTAAACCGAGAACGCCCGACCAATGATGCTCGTCGCGGGAAAGTCCCCCCAGAATCGGGAGTCCAGACTGTTCATTGTGTTGTCACCCATGACCATGACATTGCCTTCCGCAACTTGGTAAACCGTTGACCCGTCCTTGAACAGCGGAATGGGCTGGCCGGAAGTTTTAGCGCTCACGTGACCCGAGAAGTGACTGTCGTGCGGCCCGGTTTTGGGATCAAAGCCATAGACGTTTTCAAAGTGCGGCGTGGTCGCATCCAGACGTTTACCGTCAATGACGAGATGCCGGTCATCCCCGACCTGAATGTTTTCCCCGCTCAAACCGACCAGGCGTTTGATGTAAAACTGGTCGTCCGGGATGTTCCAATACGAGGTTACCCGGCGCTCTTCAGGAATGCCCTTGGTTTCAAACACGACGATCTGGCCGCGCGACGGCGGCACGAAATTATAAGTCAGGCGATCCACAAATAAATGATCCCCGGCGTTGACAAGCAACTTCACAATGGCTTCGCCCTGATGATAGAAATGCCCTTTCCGCAGTCCGGCCCGCTGCTCGAGCGTTTGGCCGCCGTAATCGGGGGGAAACCACATGGTGTGAGCCACGCCACCCACCCAGATGGTTTGCTTAAGGTTGAAGATCAGGATCCGGACGGGATTCTCAACCGATTGCAGTTCGCCGTCACATTTGGCGACGACCTGCACATAGGAGCTGCCCTGAAACCATTGCTTCACGCGCTCCAGGCCGGTGGGGATTTTGATGTCCGGTTCGTTGATCAGATACTGTGAGTTGACCCCGAACAAAGTCGGCTGCATCGAGCCGGTGGGGATCTTGAACGGTTGCAGAAAAAACGTGCGGATGCCCAGCGCCACCGCCAGCGCCACCAGCAGCACCTCCACGTTTTCACGCCACGCGGCCCGCGGGTAAGGCTTCACCCACTTGTTGGCCGCCGCTTCGAGGCTCTCCATCTGCTTTTGCAGCGCGGCCTTGTCGGCTTTGGCCTGGATCGCCGCCCGGACGTCGCGGATTGAGGCCTCCACTTCTTCCACCGCCTTGGGCGCAAGGATGTCGCGCTGATGGTTCAGGATTTTTTGGACGTGCTTGCACATCGCATCCGCCTGCCGGACCGTGCCCGATAAAATCCATTGAATCATAAAAATAATTCGCCGTTTTAGTTTCTACGACTTCAGCACCGCAATGAAAGCCTCCTGCGGAATGTCCACGTTGCCGATGGATTTCATGCGCTTCTTGCCTTCCTTCTGTTTCTCCAGCAGTTTGCGTTTGCGCGAGATGTCGCCGCCGTAGCATTTCGCCGTCACGTCCTTGCGGAACGCGCTGATGACTTCCGATGCGACAATCTTGCCGCCAATCGCCGCCTGAATTTTCACCTGGAACTGCTGGCGCGGGATGACCTCCTTCAATTTCTCCGCCAGTGTGCGCCCGCGGCCCTCCGCCTTCGTGCGATGCACGATGCACGAAAACGCGTCCATCGGTTCGGTGTTCACCAGCAGGTCGAGCTTGACCATGTCCGATTCCATTTCGCCGTCGAACTCATAGTCCATCGAGCCAAAACCGCGCGTAATGCTTTTGATGCGGTCATGGAAATCAATCAGGATTTCGTTCAGCGGCAGACGGCTGGTGAGCATCACGCGCCGGGCATCCAAAGTTTCCGTGTGATCCACCGCGCCGCGCTTTTCGGAAATCAACGACATCAGGTCGCCGATGCTTTCGTTCGGACAGATCACGAACGCCTTCACCATCGGCTCTTCCATCTTTGCGATGTGGCTGGGATCGGGCATGAACACCGGATTGTCCACCAACTTCATCGTGCCATCGTTCATCCACACTTTGTAGATGACGCTGGGATATGTCGCGATGATGTCCATGTTGTATTCGCGGCGCAGCCGTTCCTGCACAATTTCCAAATGGAGCAAGCCGAGGAAGCCGCAGCGAAAACCGAAGCCGAGCGCGACGGAACTTTCCGACGAATAGACGAAGGCGGAATCGTTCAATTGCAATTTTCCCATGCTGACCTTGAGCTGTTCGTAGTCCGCCGTGTTGATCGGGTAAATCCCGCTGAACACCATCGGGTGAATCTCCTTGAAGCCCGGCAGGACGTCGGAAGGATTGCGCGAGTCCGTGATCGTATCTCCCATCTTCACTTCCTTGGGCGACTTGATGTTCGCCGTGAAATATCCGGTCTCGCCGACTTCGAGTTTATCGCGGATGTACGGCTTGGGATTGAAGCTGCCGACTTCCTTGACCTCGACGGTTTTGCCGGAGTGCAACAGTTTCACCATCTGGCCGGCCTTCAACTCGCCGTTGAACACGCGGACATGCGTGACCACGCCTTTATAGGTGTCAAAATACGAATCAAAGCCCAGTGCTTGCAAACTCGGCGCGCCCGTCGGCTTCGGCGGTGGAATGCGCTCCACAACCGCTTCGAGAATGTCCTCAATGCCGATGCCCATCTTCGCGCTCGCCAGCACGGCGGTGTCGGCGGGGATCGCCAGAATATCTTCGAGCTGCACCTTGGCCTGCTCCACATTCGCGTGCGGCAGATCAATTTTGTTGATGACCGGGATGATCGTCAGGTTTTGCTTCATCGCCAGATGCACGTTGGCGACGGTCTGCGCCTCCACGCCTTGCGCGGCGTCAATGATGAGCAGCGCGCCTTCGCACGCACTCAGGCTGCGGGAGACTTCGTAGGAAAAATCCACATGGCCGGGCGTGTCAATCAAGTTCAACTCGTACGTCTCGCCGTTCTTGGCCTTGTAAAGCATCGTGACGGGATGCGCCTTGATGGTGATGCCGCGTTCGCGCTCGAGATCCATCGCGTCGAGCAACTGATCCGACATATCGCGCGTGGCGATGGTGCCGGTCATGTGCAGGAGGCGGTCGGAGAGCGTGGTCTTGCCGTGGTCAATGTGGGCAATGATGCTGAAATTTCTAATATGTGCGGCGTCCATTATCGTATAATCAGAGAGCAGCAGAATAGGCGAAGCGCCCGTGAAGAAAAGGAAATTCCCCGCCCGACGCGCTTGTTCTCAGCACTTTGCTTCCTCACCTGCATCCTCCCCTGCCCCCGTCGGGGTGATGCGGAAGTCCCGGTTCAGAATCACATCCAACTCCTGCTTTGCCAGCGTCAGCCGATGCCGCAACTCCACCGCCGCCGGATCGGTGAGCGACTCGATTGGCTCGGCCAGGACTTTTTCAAAACGCTTTGAGAGCGGACGTTTGCGGTTCGTTCCACCGGCGCGTTCCAACAATTCGTCCATTTCCGCCACCCGCCGCCGCACTTCGCGGATTTTTTCCAGCGCCGTTGTCTCTGTGATTTCTCCCGCCTCGGCTTGCTGCAATTGCCGGCACTCGAACAACCGGCAACGCGTTGGCCGCGCCGCGTAGATGGAGCAGCACGATTCCTGAAAGGCCGGACAGGGCTGGAGAATGTAGTGCTGGCCCTGCTTGCGTTTCAACTTCAGTCCCAGCGCGACCAACTGTTTCGCCGAATCACCGGGCTTGAGTTGCACGGTGTGGAACAGCACGCCGTTGCAACACAATCCGCACGCGGAGCAGAGGCGCGCGGCGGCGGCGGGCGTTTTGGATGAGGTCAAAGTGTCCAATTGAATCTTGGGCGGGAAACTAACGCAGCGATGTGGGGGAACGAAGCCTTAAAAAAACGAAGGCCGGACTTTCGTCCGGCCCCCGGTGAGAACAAATTTCAAATCCACTCTGGCAACTGGCTTGTTAATCAGCGGCGCGGCAGACAAACGCCTTACAACACACACGGAACACTGCACTTTGCCTTTCAACAACGACACCACAATAGCTGAGCCCAGGAAACCCGCATGTCACCATTACTGGGGACAGACGAACACCCGGATTTTTTACCCCTCGACAAGCCAAAACGAGGCCAATAGCTTCCCGAACCCGCCGGAACCAAGAGTGGCGTGACCCGGATGGGCGGCGGGGATAAAGATGAAGCAGCTGATATATAAAAACCGGTTCCTCCGGACATTACTCTCGGACGAAACCTTCATCCGCTGGCAATACCAGCATCGCCTGAACAAGCCGCTCAACCTGGAGACCCCCCGCACTTTCAATGAAAAAATCCAGTGGATAAAATTGAATCACCGGGCGGATCTGATGACGCGGTGCGCCGACAAATATGAGGTGCGGAAATTTGTGGAATCCCGCATTGGCCCGGCGACCTTGAAGCGGCTCCACGGAGTTTACCGCCAGCCGGAGGAGATCGACCCCGCCGCGCTGCCGGAAAAGTTCATGCTAAAGGTGACCCATGGCTGCGGCCAGAACATCGCCTGCCGGAGCCAGGCTGAACTCAATTGGAAACACATCCGCCGCCTGCTGAAGCGCTTTTTGAAGAATAACCTGTATCAGCACGGACGGGAATGGGCCTACAAGAACATTGTTCCCCGGATCCTCTGCGAGGAGTATCTGGAGGGACGGCCGCTGATGGATTACAACATCTTTTGTTTCGACGGAGTGCCCCGCTTTGTGGAGGTGATCGCCGACCGACTCGGCCACCCGCGCGTCAACATGTTTGATCTGGACTGGAACCTCCTGGAACGAAAATACGAAAC
>JANPGB010000130.1:0-4996 GCA_031423695.1 Verrucomicrobiota bacterium | reverse complement strand
CACGCCCGACGGCAAGCTGGAACACGTCCAGCCGATCGGCGCCGATCCCAAAAAATTTCTACCCACCGACACAGAGGTTTATGGCACGGGCGCGTTTTTGCTCGCAGGCCGGGAGCTTTATCAACTCGCGGGTGGCTCGCTTCCGCCCGCAAAATAGAATCCATCATCATGCAAATCCGTTACTCACCGCACCCGAACGATTATCCAAAACTGAACACCAACGAACTGCGTTCGACCTTCCTGATTGAATCCCTGTTCGCGCCCGGCAAGGTGGAGTTGGTTTATACCGACGCGGACCGAGCCATTGTCGGCTCGGCGGTGCCGACGGACCTGCCACTCAAACTCACCGCGGACGCGGAACTGCGCTCGGCCTTTTTTTGCGAACGCCGCGAGCTGGGCATCCTGAACATTGGCGGACCGGGCACGATCGTGGTGGATGGAAAGGGCTATGAAATGGGCCGGCTGGATTGTCTCTACGTCGGGCGGGGCAGCCGGAACATCGCCTTCTTCAGTTTGGAGACGGGCCGGCCCGCCGCCTATTTTCTTTTGAGCTATCCGGCGCACACCACTTATCCGACGACGCACGCGCAGGTGAAGGATGCCACCCCCGTGGAACTGGGCACGCCGGCGGATGCCAACCGGCGCACCATCTACAAATACATCCATACCGGCGGCATCCAGAGCTGCCAGCTGGTGTTGGGTTTCACGAAATTGCAGGAAGGCTCGGTCTGGAACACGATGCCCGCGCATACGCACACCCGGCGTTCGGAGGTTTACATGTATTTTGACCTCGATCCGAAACGGCGGGTCATGCATTTCATGGGCACGCCTCAGCAGACGCGGCATCTCGTGGTCGCGAACCGGCAGGCGGTGATTTCGCCGAGTTGGTCTATTCACAGCGGCTGTGGCACGGGCGCCTACACCTTTTGCTGGGGCATGGGGGGTGAGAACCAGGCGTTTGACGATATGGATCCCGCTCCGGTGGACACGCTGCGCTGAGCTGGGCCGCGCCCAAAATTCATCTTAAATTGCCGAGCAATCTGCTTGTGTCAGGGCAGGGCAGCCGTTAAACCAACACGCATCATGCAAAAGCCAAACTCTGAGTCCGCGCCGGCCATCGGCAAATATCGCTGGGTGATTTGCGCGCTGCTCTTCTTCGCCACGACCATCAATTACATTGACCGCCAGATTCTCTCGCTCATCAAACCGATCCTGGACGAGCAACTCCATTGGACCAATGAGCAGTTCGGCTATGTGAACTCCGCGTTTCAAGGCGCCTACGGCATCGGTCTGCTTGGGTTCGGCTGGTTCATTGACCGGTTCGGCACCAAGGTCGGCTACGCGGTGTCCATCGCCGCATGGAGCGTGGCGGCGATGTCGCATGCGCTCGTCGGCAGTGTCAGTGGATTCATCAATGCCCGCGTGTTTCTCGGCCTGGGCGAAGGTGGAAATTTTCCGTCGGCGATCAAGGCGGTCGCCCTGTGGTTTCCCAAAAAGGAACGCGCGCTGGCCACGAGTATCTTCAATTCAGGCACCAATGTCGGTGCAATCATCGCCCCGGCGCTGGTGCCGGCCATCGCGTTGAACTGGGGCTGGCATTGGGCCTTCATCATCGCGGGCATCGCGGGGTTTGCGTGGCTGTTCCTCTGGATTCCGTTTTACAATGTGCCGGACAAAATCAAAAGCCTGTCCGCCGGCGAGCGCGATTACATCCACGGCGACAAGGACGAGGCCGCCGCCGACGCTGCGCAAAAACCTTCGTGGATCAGCCTGTTGAAGTATCGCCAGACCTGGTCGTTCATCTTCGCCAAGTTCATGACCGATCCGATCTGGTGGTTCTTCCTGATCTGGCTCCCGGACTACTTCAAAAAAACGCGCGGCCTCGACATCAAAAAAAGCTGGGTGCATCTCGTGACCATCTACACGATCATCACCGTGTTGAGCATCCTGGGCGGGTGGATCACCGGCTTTCTCACCAAGCAGGGCTGGAGCGTGACCCGCGCCCGCAAGACCGGCATGTTTATTTTTGCCTGTTGCGTGGTCCCCATCCTGGCGGTGACCAAAGTGGGCGACTGGCCCGCCGTGCTGCTGATCGGCCTGGCCGGCGCGGCGCATCAGGCATGGTCGGCCAATTTGTACACGACCGTTTCCGACATGTTTCCCAAACACGCCATCGCCTCAATCATCGGCATCGGCGGGCTGGCCGGCGCGACGGGCGGCATGTTGTTCCCGATTTACTGCGGCAAGCTGCTCGACAAATTTACCGCGCAGAATAACGTCACCGGCGGCTACGCGATCCTGTTTTCCATATGCGCGTTTGCCTACCTCATCACTTTCGTTTTCCATCATCTGCTCGCGCCGCGCTTCGAACCCACGAAGCTGGAGCCTGGAACCCGGTGAAATTTTTTCATGAAGCAACAAGTATATCTCGGCATTGACCTCGGCGCGGAAAGCGGCCGCGTGATTGCCGGCGTCTGGGACGGCAAAACCATGCGGCTCGAGGAACTGCACCGCTTCGCCAATGGCGGGGTGCTGATCGCCGAAACCCTGCGCTGGAACGCGCTGGGCCTTTGGTCGGAAATCCAGACCGGCCTCGCCCTCGCCGGCAAAAAATACGGCGCCTCCGTCGTCTCCTGCGGCGTGGACACCTGGGGCGTGGATTACGCGCTGCTCTCCAAGAGCGGCGAGTTGCTCGGCCTGCCGTTTCATTACCGCGATGTCCGCACGCGTGGAATTTTGCCCCGGACCTTTGCGCGCGTGCCGCGCGAGGAGATTTTTGCCGCGACCGGTCTGCAGTTCATGGAGCTGAACACGCTGTATCAACTGCTCGCGCTTCAGAAGAACAACCCCGAAATTCTCGCCGCCACCGAAACTTTGCTGTTGATGCCGGACTTCCTGCACTACTGCCTGTCCGGCGCGAAGGTCGCCGAGTTCACCATCGCGACCACCTCGCAATGTGTGAATCCCCGCCAGCGCCGGTGGGCCGGCGACCTGTTGAACAAGCTGGGGCTGCCCGCGAAAATTTTTCCCGACATCGTTCCGCCCGGCAGCTGCATCGGCACCCTGCGGCCGACGCTCGGCGCCCGCACCGGACTGGGTCCGATCAAGGTGGTCGTCCCGGCCGCGCACGACACCGGCTCCGCCGTGGCCGGCGTGCCGGCGAAGTACAGCGACAAGCCCAACTGGGCGTATCTGAGTTCCGGAACCTGGTCGCTGCTGGGGGTGGAGCTCAAGGAGGCGCTGCTCTCGCCCCGCGTGCTGGAGCTGAATTACACCAATGAAGGGGGCGTGGATGGCACCTATCGCCTGCTCAAGAATATCATGGGCCTGTGGCTGCTTCAGCAATGCCGCCGGTCCTTCATTGAAAACGGGAAAACCATTTCTTACGAGCAGCTCGTCCAACTCGCGTCGGAAGCCGCGCCCTTTCGTTCGCTGGTGGATCCGGATGACGGACGCTTTCTCAATCCGCCGGACATGCCCAAGGCCATCGAGGAATTCTGCCGTGAAACCAGCCAGCCCGTGCCGGAGAGCGAAGGGCAGTTCGCCCGCTGCGTCTTTGAAAGTCTCGCGCTCAAATACGCGGCCACGCTCGACCACCTCGAAGAACTTACCGGCACGAAGATCGAAGTGCTGCACATCGTGGGGGGCGGTTCGCAAAATAAATTGTTGAACCAGTTCACCGCCAACGCCGCCGCGCGTCCCGTGCTGGCCGGTCCGGTGGAGGCCACCGTGCTCGGCAACGTGCTCGTGCAGGCGCGCTCCCAGGGCGAGTTGCGTTCCCTGGCCGACATCCGCAGTGTCATCCGCACCTCGAGCGAACCCGGACTGCATGAACCCGCCGACACCGAGGCCTGGCAGGCAGCGCGCGGGCGCTTTGCTGAAATTTGCAAAGGCCGCACCGCGTGAAAGCTGCTTCGCCCCAACCTGCCTTCACGGCCACGGAAATTGCCCGGCACATGCAGGGCGAGGTGGTCGGCGACGGCTCCGTCGTGCTGAAAAAGTTCGCGCCCGCCGACCGCGCCCAGGCGGGTGACGTGACGTTCGCCGAGAACGCCGAGTATCTGGCGCTGGCTGAAAAAAGCGCCGCGTCCGCGATCATCGTGGGCATCGGAATTTCCACGTCCTCAAAAGTATTGATCCGCGTGGCGAATCCGCGCGTGGCCTTTGCCAAGACGCTGGCGCTTTTTTTTCCCGAGCCAACTCTTAAGGCCGGGATACATCCCACGGCGGTGGTGGCGGCGTCGGCGCAGATTGATCCGACCGCGCACATCGGCCCGCATTGCGTCGTCGGCGAAAAGGTTCATCTCGGGGCGCGCTCGATTTTGCAGGGCGGCGACCACGTCGGCGACCACTCCCGGCTCGGCGACGACTGCTGGATTTTTCCCAACGTGACGATTTATCCGGGCACCCAGATCGGGAGCCGCGTGCGGATTCATTCCAGCACGGTCATTGGCGCGGATGGTTTCGGTTATGTGCCAGACGCGGGCGTTCATCTCAAAGTGCCGCAGATTGGTATCGTGATCATTGGCGACGATGTCGAACTCGGCGCGAATGTCACGGTGGATCGCGGCGCGCTCGGGCCGACGATCATCGGCAAGGGTTCGAAGATTGATAACCTCGTGCAGATCGGCCACAACGCCGTGCTGGGTGAACATTGCATTCTTGTCTCGCAGGTTGGCATCGCGGGTAGCACGAAGCTGGGCGATTACGTCGTGCTGGGCGGGCAGGTCGGGGTCGGTGGGCATTTGAAGATTGGCAGCGGGGCTTCCGTGGTCGCGCAGTCCGGCGTGATGCACGACATTCCCGCCGGTGAAAAATGGATGGGTGCCCCGGCGCAGCCCGACCGGCAGACCAAGCGGCAGATGCTGGCGTTGCAACAACTGCCGGAGCTGATCCGGCGCGTCCGCCAGTTGGAAAAGAAATCTGAAGGGCAGTGAATCGGGGTAGGGCGCGTCACTTCGTGCGCGCCGGGAGGTGAATTTGTCTTAGCGGCGCG
>JANPGB010000129.1:0-10160 GCA_031423695.1 Verrucomicrobiota bacterium | reverse complement strand
GCCAGGAGCAGCGCTAAAAAAGTGATCGGGGATTTTTTCCCAAGTCGAATCATGCGGCGCTAAAAATGCGCGAGCAGGCAAACGAAGTAAAGCGGAAGCGTTGATCCGCACCAAGACCGGGGGACCAGCGCCCGCACTCGGTGAAACGAAACAGGTGCGGTCAAAACCAGCCTTGAAAGATATTTGAAGGTATTCCTCGCTTCGTGGCCGGCGTGTGCGACCAATGCTGGAGTCAAGTGATGGTGTCCATGCGTCAGCTCCACGCGGGATGCGTGAAATTTTCACGCATCGGTCCGCCAAAAGCCCGGGTGGGGAAGCGGAAGAAAACAGGAACCCTTGAAATCCAAAGGAAAACCTACCATGAAGCGGAGGATTTTTACTCAAGCCGCATTGGCAGCGTGACTGCTGATGGTTCTGGTTGTCATCATGAGCCTGCAAACCACCGCCAAACCCACCGGCGTGAACCGAGCGCCCTGCGCCACTTTTTTCATGCTGTCGGAGGCGGTCAAAGGCCGGACGGGGCCGCCCTGGCCGTTCAATCCGTATCCCGGCGCGCAGGTTTACCGGCAGGAGGACGGCTCGTTTCTGGTGGATGACCGGGCGGAAGCCGCCGCGCTGGCGCTGGCCACGCAGCAGGCCGCCGAGAGCGCGCCGCCGCTTCTGCTGGGCGAAAGCAGCGATGCCACGCCCGCAATGGACGCCCCCGCGTTTGGGCCGGATGATTTGTGGCTGGAGATCACCGGCCTGGACAACGCCACCGGCCTGGTTTCCCTGAGACTCAACAACACCAGGCAACATTTCTATTACCAGTTGTTGGGCAATGACGACCTGGCCACGACCAACTGGGTGGATCAAGGACAGGTGGTTTTGGACAGCGCGGGCACCAACGCCATTGCCTACGGCCCCGTCAGCATGGATGCCATCCCGAACAATTTCTTCCGGGGCAAACAGGCGGCCATGGTGGTCAGCATCAGGGCATCCGATGCTGATGCCGCCAAGCCAACCGACACCAATGGCACCGGCTTGGTGCGGGGACAGTTTGAGATTGGCCGGACCGACAGCCTGACCGCCGAGGCCCTGACGGTTTATTTCAAGATCAGTGGATCGGCGTCCAACGGGGTGAACTACACGGCTTCGGTCAACGGCGGGCCGGGCACGAACCTGGTTTCCCCCGTGACGATTCCGGCGAGCGAGCATTTCGTCGCCATAGACATTGACCCGAAGTTTGACGGGGTGCCGGACTTTGACAAGACCGTGACCCTGACCCTGATCACCTCCAACTACTACGTGATCGACACCAACCGGGCGTCGGCGACGGTGACCATTCACGACAATCCGTTCACGGTGGTGGCCACGAACCTGCGCAGCCCGGTGGGCCTTGATTACAGCCCCACGGCCAACGGCCTGATCGTGTCCGTGCATGTGCGGGACAATGGGGGGCCGTTCAATTTTTTGTGGCTGGGCACCAACGGCAGCGGCGTGCTGACGACCCAGATTTGGTCGGGCATTGCGGGGGTGCGGGAAGAAGTGAAAGTGGCGATTGTCCCGACCAACCTCATCGGCCAGATTACGAACCGCGCCGGCTTCACCAATGGCGACGTGTTTTTCAGCAGCGGCAACGCCATCGGCTGGCTCTCGGCGGACGGGAGCAGATCGGATCTGAACTGGTGTACGCTGACCAACGCGGCGGTGACCAACGCGCTGAACCTGCGCGGCAGCCTCTACGTGGACCGCACCGGCACCTGGAGCAACCAACTGATTGCCGCGACGAGTGATTTTGCTTCGGAACTAGGCGAGAAAGGCGTTTGGCGGATTGACGCTCACGCGCATCCGACCTTGATCACGAACATCAACACCCTCCATTTGGAAGGCGTGATCACATTGACCAACGACGCGCAATGGTGGGGGCCATGGGCGGGGAAGGTGCTTACAGGAGATGAACGTTTTCTTGATGAGTTGGGCAATTTGACGCCACTGATTTATTCGATTGCCACGAACGGTGGTGTTCAATCCTTTGCCTTTGGCATCCATCCTGAAGACTTCGACATCATTCCGACGAATCAAGACCTCTACTGCGTAAACTTCAACGACAACCAAAGTCGGATTTTGAAAATATCCAGAACGGTGATGTCGAAATATGCTGGCGACCTTTTGATCGCCGACGCTGGCGAAGTTGCCTATCCTCCCAGGCTGTTCATCGTGCATTGGGATAATACAATCACCAACTTTACTCTGCGCAGCGTTAACCTGCCTGGCACCTTGGGCAACCAGTATAACGGTTTATTTGAACACGTCACGTTTGCTCCAATAAGCCTGCCCTCGATAACCCCATAAAACCCATGAAAAAACTTTGCCTTTTTTTTCAAGCCACGCTCTCGCTTTTAGTTCAAGACCTTCACGGCCAAGGGACGTTCGTATACGATCAACAAACTTCGACTGAAAGCCTGCCAGGTGAAGCGGCAAGAGGAATTCAAGTTAGTCAACCTATCGGTCAGTCATTTACTCCGTTGCTCTCCAGTGTGGGGTTTATTCGGCTGCAACTTTTTGACATTAATCCAGGAAACGGTCAAGGGGTGATGATGTCTGTAAATATACGAACTAATTCTATTGCCGGACCTATTCTGGCATCCAGCGATACAGTCTCATTGGTGGATGGCTTCCCGGGGAATAACACCGTGGGTTTTGTAAATTTTTTCTTCACTTCTCCACCGGCAATATCACCGGGCCTGACCTATTATTTCCAGCCTGTTGTTCAATCGGGAGATGCGTGGGCAATCGGCAGGTTTGTTCTCCCGAACTACCCCGGTGGAACAGAATACATCAATGGGCAGGCGGGGATTAACGACCTGTGGTTTCGAGAAGGCATCTACGTCGTGCCTGAGCCGGCGGGGCTGGCTTTGGTCGCCTGTGGAATCGTGATGTGCGGGCTTCGGCGCGGGATGAAAAGACGGAACCCATGCGACTCGTAGATTCCATTTTGCTCCTTTGCTGCTCGCCGTTGGTTTGCATCGGCCAAGGGACGCTCGTGTATGATCAACAATCGTCGGATGAAGGTCGCCCAGGTGAAACCATAGTCGGTATTACCTCGTTTCAGCAACCGGTTGGTCAATCTTTTACTCCCAGCCTAACCGCAGTCGGGTTTATCCGACTGCAACTTTTGGACGTTATTCCGAGAAATGGAACCGGCGCGACAATTCTAATTAATTTGCGGACAAATTCGATCTCTGGCCCCATCATGGCCTCTACAATTCCAGTTTTAGTCCCAGATGACCCGGGCAACAATAACGTCAACTTTACCACCTTCTTTTTTTCCACGCCGGCGACGCTTACTCCCGGAACACTCTATTATTTTCAACCCGTCATCCAATCCGGAGACAACTTTGCAGTGGGCAGGTTTGTACCCAACTACCCCGGTGGAACAGAGTACATCAATGGGCAGCAGGGGATTAACGACCTGTGGTTTCGAGAAGGCCTCTACGTCGTGCCCGAGCCGGCGGCGGCATGGTTGGTTGTGCTTGGCGGCGGAGTGGTCGCTTGGCGTCACCGCCAGAGACGGAATCCCTGCGGCTTGCAAGCGCCAGCTTGATCCATTGTTGGTTTGACGATTCGGAGAATTTGTATCGAATCGGATCGTGGGAGTTTTCAGATCTGCCGCCGGGAAAACGTGACGACACGCCTCGTTGCCAGCACGAATGCTTGAATGTGCCGAGCGGTTTCATTACACCTCCTGCGTGCCAACCAAAGTTGTAGCGGTAGCCAATCAAAAAGGCGGGGTCGGAAAAACCACCACCGCCGTCAATCTCGCCGCCTGCGCGGCGGCGCTGGGCAAACGCGTGCTGCTCTTTGACCTCGATCCTCAGGCCAACGCCACCAGCGGTCTCGGTCTGGAAAAAGTGGAGGGCGCCAGCGCCTACCGGCCGTTGATGGGCGAGGGCGGCCTGCTTGAAAAAATTCAAGAGACCGCCTGGGCGGGACTCGAGGTCATCCCCAGCGAAGTGGATCTGTGCGGCGCGGACATTGAACTGGCGCGCACGGAAAACTGCCTGCAACGGGCGGCGGTGATCTTGCAGCCGGTGCTGGCCAGCGGGCGGTTTGACCTGGTGGTGGTGGACTGCGCGCCGTCTTTGGGCATCCTGACCATGAACGCCTTCGCGGCGGCGGACAGCCTGCTGGTGCCGTTGCAGTGCGAATACTACTCGCTCGAAGGCGTCTCCATGATCAACCGGCTTCTGTCGCAGATCCGCGACGGCGGCGTCAATCCGCGCCTCGAGCTGCTCGGCGTGGTGATGACGATGTTCGACAGCCGCACGAAACTGGCGAACCAGGTTGTCAGCGAAGTCCGCGAACATTTTGGCGACCGTGTTTTCGAGACGATGATCCCGCGCAGCACCAAGCTGGCGGAGGCGCCCAGCTTCGGCCAGCCGATTATTCATTACGACAAGTACAGCGCCGGCTCGGCCGCCTACGAGCTGCTCGCGCAGGAAGTGGTGCTGCGGCTGGGAATTTGATTCAACGCTTCGATGGGGAGCGCGCAGTCTTGACGGCTTCCGGCGTCTTGTAATGCCGTTTCAAACCCAGCTCGTTGAACATGCCCGCCGGGGCGCGCGCAATGAATTCGGGGAAGCTGCGTTCCACGCGATCGCGAATCAGTTTCTGGCCGGTCTTTGACGCCCAAAAATCCTCCTCGATCTTCGAGAGCGCGATGCCGCCTTCGTCGGGCGACATGTTTTCGCGCTTGGCCAGCAGCCAGACCAGTTCCTTGTCGCCAGGCATGCAGACCGGGAACGGAACGAACTTGAGCACAATTTCCTGCTCCTCGCTGACTTCGGCGCCCGCGTTTGGATTCACCTTGATCTCGCCGGTGAATTGGGATCCGTCGGTCAAGGCCACTTCCACGGTCAGGCTTTTTTCCTTGGGGTTGGAGCGGACGGTGATGTCGCCGTCGCCGAACGAGGCGGCGAGCTGGGCTTTGACCTCGTTGATGCTCTTGGCTTCCAGGTCGGGCAGTTCGACGACGGTGCAAAACTTTTCAAAGGCCGCAACGCGTGCATTGGCCTTGAGTTCCAGCTTGATGGCGTCGTAGATTTTTCCGGTGAGCTGCGCGTCGTGGGTGACTTTGGGGAGCACGCGTTTCAACAAATCAAGCAACTGGGCTTCGGTGGCCTTCTTGGGTTCTTTTTTAATTTCTTTTTTCATGCGAATAAAATCGGGGCGCTGTTGTGCCAGACCGCGCCGCCGGGCGCAATGCATTTTGCTGGCGTCGCCCGCCGGTTGGCGGACCCGGGTGGTAGAACTCCTCGCGCCGCGAGGAGTAAGCGCCGCGTCCAGCGGCGCAATGGCGAGGGGGAAGCGGGAGCGCTGGCCGGGGTTCCGAGTCGCCTGCACAACGCAGGCGGGGTGGTCGCCGCGTGACCGCCGCCAACCGAAGCAAACGTTTCTTTGACAGTCCGGGAAAATCCCGGTTATCTAACCGAAACCAAACATATATGAGCCGCGTAATCGCCGAAATGGCCGTCGAGTCCGTGACGATGGAACTGCCCGACACGAAAACCATCCGCCTGCAATGGCCGGCGGGCTATGACCCGGATTTCAAGACCGGGCAGTTCATCACCGTTTACTGGCCCGACACGCCGTCGTACAAACGCGCCTACTCGCTCTCCTCCTGCGCGCTGGACCGTGGTTTTTTTGAAGTGACAGTCAAGCGCGAAGGCAAGATGGGCACGCGTGTCGTGGACTGGGCGAAGCCGGGCGACAAGCTGTTCGTCATCCCTCCTGTAGGAAAATTCCTGCCGGTGTTCGAGCCGGACAAACACCTGGTCTGCATCGCCGGCGGCTCCGGGGTGACGCCGTTCCGCGCTTTCGCCCGTGAGGCCGCGCGCCGCCAGCTTGACACGAAAATCACCGTCCTTTACAGCGTCCGCACCACCAACGACATCATTTTTGAGCACGAGTTCCGCGAACTGGCGCTGGAGAATTCGAACTTCAATTTCTACGTCACTTGCACGCGGCTGCATCCCGAGGACAAATGGACGGGGCGGCGCGGACGCATTGATCCGGCCTGGGTGCGCGAGCAGATTCACGATCTGCCGAACACCATCTTCTACGCCTGCGGTCCGAATCCGCTGGTGGAATTCGCCGAGCATCTGGTGGTGAATGAAATGGGCGTGCCCAAGGCGCAGATGAAGACGGAGAAGTGGGGGTGAAGAATTTACGATTTGGGATTTCCAATTTTCGATTTAGAATCGCGCCATGCTGAAACACACACCCCTGTTCGCGGCGCACCAGAAGCTCGGCGGCAAGCTCATCGAATTCGGCGGCTGGGAAATGCCCGTCCAATACACCAGCATCACCGACGAACATTTGGCCGTCCGCAAGGCCGCGGGCATTTTTGACATTTCGCACATGGGTGAAATCCTTGTCAACGGCGCGGGCGCGGAAGAGTTTCTAAATCACACGCTCACGAACGACCTCCGCAAGCTCGCGCTCGGCCAGGGGCAATACACCTTGATGTGCAATGAGCGCGGCGGCGTGGTGGACGATCTCTACGCCTACCGCCTTGGCCAGTCCAGCTATCTGCTGATCATCAACGCCTCCCGGATTGAACCCGACGTGGCGTGGCTGGAAAAACAACTGGCGGCGTTCCCGCGCAAGTCGGAGACAAAACTGGTCAATGTTTCCGACGCGATGAGCGCGGTAGCCGTGCAAGGGCCGCTCGTGGCGCAGTTCATTGATGCGGCGTTGATGGGCGTGGCGATTGGTGGAACGCTGGTTTCCGCCGCCAAAGACCTGGTGAAGAACCAGATTGCCGAGTTTGAGTTCGGCGACGAAACCATCTGCGTGGCCCGCACCGGCTACTCGGGCGAGGACGGGTTTGAAATCATCGCGCCGAACGGAATCATTGAAGCCGTCTGGAACAAACTGCTGGAAGTCGGCCAGCCTTTCGGCATCAAGCCCGCCGGTCTCGGTGCGCGCGACACCTTGCGCACGGAAGTCTGCTACCCGCTTTACGGCCATGAACTGGATGAGAATACCACGCCCATCGAAGCGGGCGTCGGCTTTTTCGTTGCGCTGGACAAGGGTGATTTCATCGGCCGCTCCGTGCTGGCTGAACAAAAGGCCGGTGGCACGAAGAAGAAACTCGTCGCGTTCAAAATGACCGACAAATCCGCACCACCGCGCCCGGATTATCCGATCTGGATCAATGGTGCCGCAGTCGGGAAAGTGGTCAGCGGCACGCAAAGTCCGTCAATGGGCATCGGGATTGGGATGGGATACGTCCCGGCGGAACTGGCGAAGGTGGATGCGAAGATTGAAATCGAGATTCGCGGCAAACGCTTCGCAGCCGTGGTGGTGAAGAAACCGATTTACAAGAAGGCGTGACGCGAATTGCGCGAATTATCGCGAATTGAATTTATTTTTTGAATTCGTGGAAATTGGCGCAATTCGCGTCAAAAGTTTTTTCTTTGCGTCTTTGCGTCTTTGCGGTGAAATGGGCCGCATAAATTTTATGAGCAACGTTCCTTCCGATCTGAAATACGCCAAATCGCACGAATGGGTCCGCGTCAGCGGCGACACCGCCACCGTCGGCATCACCGACCACGCGCAGCATGAACTGACCGACATCGTGTTTGTCGAACTGCCCGCCGTGGGCCGCACGGTGAAGGCCGGTGAAACCTGCGCCGTGGTGGAATCCGTCAAGACCGCCAGCGACATCTACTCGCCCGTCAGCGGCGAGATCACCGAGGTCAACAAACCTGTCGCCGACAATCCCGCGTTGGTGAACACCGACCCGCACGGTGCCGGTTGGTTCTACAAAATCAAGTTGAGCAACGCGGCGGAACTCGACGCGCTGCTCTCGCAGGAGGATTACAAGAAGCAGATTGGGGGATAAGTTTTGAAATGGTTCAGCATCTTCTAACTTTCGAAATCACGAAAGACGGTCAGGAACTTTTAGTTCATGGCGATGAACAAGGCCTGCGATCATTGGCAAAAGTCGTTTCTAAATTGGCCGATCAAGCCGCTGCTGGGAAAAAGGAACACACCCATCTGATGACTGAGGAATGGTCTGGTCACGAACTGTCATCGAAGAAGGTCGGTTTGGAAGAATCATTGCTAAACTCTGTAACAATCCAGAGTTGGCCCAAAAAATTGTGAAACCCCGTCTCTTCATCAAACCCTATTGCGGCTGGTGCCACAAAGCCATCCGCTGGCTCGACGACCACGACATCCAATACGAAAAGCTGGATGTCAACTCCGACGAGGCGGCATTTGCCGAGATGGTCCGCCTGTCCGGTCAGGAACTGGCGCCGGTGCTGGAGGCGAACGGCCAGGTGCTGGCGGATTTCGGCCCGGAAGAACTGCCTGGTTTTTTTGAAAAGTTAAAACGCGGATGAGTCAGGTTTTTACGCGAATTGCGCCAATTTACGGGAATGAAAAGAATTCGTGCAAATTCGTGAAATTCGCGTCAAAGTTTTTTTGAATGGAAACTGTCGAAGTTAATTTGAAACCGCGCCCGCGTCTGCCGGAATGGCTCCGCATCAAGCTGCCCGTCTCGGACACGTTCTCGCACACCCGCGCGCTGCTGGACGAACTCAAGCTGCACACCGTCTGCGAAAGCGCCAAGTGCCCGAACCATTGGGAATGTTGGAGCAAAGGCACCGCCACGTTCATGATCGCCGGCGACCGCTGCACGCGGGCCTGCGGGTTCTGCGCGGTCAGCACGGCCAAGCCGCTCGCGCTGGAGATTGACGAACCGCAGCGCGTGGCCGAGGCGACGCGACGGATGAAGTTGAAGCACGTCGTCATCACTGCCGTGGCGCGCGATGATCTGGCGGACGGCGGCGCGGCACATTTTCGGAAGACGATCGAGTCGGTGCGCGAGTTGAATCCCGGCATCATCATCGAAGTGCTGGTGCCGGACTTTCTGGACAACGATGTGGCGATTGAAAATGTCCTCGCGGCGAATCCGCACATCTACAATCACAACCTGGAAACGGTCCGCCGCCTCACGCCCAGCGTGCGGCATCGCGCGACGTATGACCGGTCTTTGAGCGTGCTGGCCAAGGTCAAAGCCAAGCGCGGCGACACGATTCACACCAAGTCTGGCATCATGCTGGGGCTCGGCGAACAGGAAGACGAAGTGCTCACGGCGATGAGGGATTTGCGCGCGTCAAACTGCGACATCCTCACGCTCGGCCAGTATTTGCAGCCGACCTTGAAGCATCTGCCGGTGGTGGAGTTTGTGACGCCGGCGAAGTTTGCCGAATACAAGACCCGCGCCGAGGCGCTGGGGTTTGTCCACGTCGCGAGCGGGCCAATGGTCCGCAGTTCCTACCACGCGGACGAGTTTAAGTTACCGCCGGGGGATCAGTGACAGGCCGTTCTTGCGCATCAGGAAAACCAGCGCCCCGATTACAAAGACGCCTAGGAGGATCGCCGCCAGTGTCGCGACGGACTTTATCACGCGTGCCCGCCTCTGCAGTCGGCTCGTTTGCGCTTTCTCCGCCTGCATGAGCATGGCGAGTTCTTTTTCCATCGAGACGAACGCCTCCTCGCTTTTCAGCTGATGGGTGAGCCAGGCCGGGCCTTCGTTGATCCAGGCGGGTGGCAAGTTTTTCAAAACCTCCTCGCTGGCGGGTTGAAATCCTTCGCGGTTCCAATAGGGCGCGTTCTCCTGCGTCCAAAGGCGCGCGATTCCGTGATTAGCCGAAAGAACTTGGAGGCGTTCGCCAAAGAGCGGGCGAACCTCGTCGGCCACGGAAAAATCCGAGTAGCTCTCGCTGTGAATGCAGCCCTGCCGTCCGGTCATGCGAAAGCCGATGGCCCCGACCACTTCGCCCTGGGCGTTTTCCGCAACTTGAAATTCCGTCAGGCGTTTCTCCAAGTCCTCCATGGCGAAGCGCATGGATTCCCAAAGGGGTTTGAGCGCCGGGAGGTCGTCCAACGTGGCGCGGCGCACGCGGTAACTGGGCGAAGTCATGGTCGGAAGTTATTTCTTTTGCCGGGCCAGCGCGGCGGCTTGCACAAAATCCTTGGCGCGCTGCGTCAATTCCGCCCAGGCACCCTCCGTCAAGATTTTCGCGGAGACGAGCGACGAACCTGCCCCGACCGCCGCGCAACCGGCGTTGATAAAATCGCCGATGGTGTTCAAATCCACGCCG
>JANPGB010000128.1:0-2838 GCA_031423695.1 Verrucomicrobiota bacterium | reverse complement strand
GGTAAAGTTGGTCAGGTCGAGCCATGCGATGGGAATCGCGTTGAGATTAGTTGTGGCTTGTATGCGATAGTTTTGGTCGATGGCTAGGGAAAGTTTTGCGGTGAAACCCGTGCTCGTCATCGTGATTGGCGTGGTGAACGCTGGAGCAATCGGAACGGCCGGACCGTTGGTCGCCATCACGTCGGCGCTGAATTCGCTGGTGTCGCCGGTGGTTCTGTCCGTGGCGGTGGCCGAGAAATAAAAGCCCAGGTAATTGGCGCCCACATTCACAGTGAAAACGGAATTGCCACCGACGTTGTTGGTGACCGCAACGCTGCCGACGGGAACCTGTGCCTGCCCGTGACCCGATGGATCGGCGTCAAAGTTCATGTACACATCAATCCAGAAACTTCGGTTCGGCGTGCTCGCAAGCGTGCCGGAGATGACCGTGCTCGCGCCACTGGCGAACGCGTTCGTGATGACCGGATAATTCTGGAGATTGTTCGGCCCAATGTCGCCGTCCAGGAAATCATTGGCCGTAACACCGTAAGAATCTTCAAGGCCGCCGACCAGATTGATGGCGAGATAGCCGTTCGAGTAAAGCGAGTTGCCGCGCAGGGTGTTTCCCAGCGTCGGATCGCCGTTGTCGCTCCCGATATAGGCACCGGGAAATCCGTTGTAGGCAATCGTGTTACCGAGGCCTGCCCCGTCCAACTTCAGGCCAACGACATTGCTGCTCGCGCCATTGAAAAAGGCGACGCCATCCCCGTTGTTACCGAGCGGGCTGGTCCCATCCGCTTTCGTGCCGATGAAGTTGCCTTGAATCACATTGCCGCTGGTGTTGGTGCCGTAGACGTAAATGCCGCTGTAAAAATTTCCGGAAATCACATTGCCTGCGGCGGCGGCGGAACCCCCGATGTAATTTCCAGTCGCCCCATCGTGCAGATAAATTCCCTCGCCGCCGTTGGTTGTGGCGCTCGCGCCCGTTGCGTCGGGACCGATGTAATTTCCCTGGATGAAATTGCCGGCGGCGGCGTAGGCGATTTCAATGCCCGAACCAGCGTTGCCGGAAATGAGGTTACGCGCCCCACTGGTGGTGCCGCCCAATGTGTTGCTGGTCGCGCTGGTGGCGATATACGCGCCGACATAATTCGGCAGCGCGGTGGATCCGTTCGTGGCGAGACCAAGATAATTTCCTTGAATCAGATTTCCGCTGGTGCCGGGGTCAGCGATGACAAGGCCGTAGGTCCAATTGCCGGACAAAATGTTTCGCGCGCCGACGTTGGTGCCGCCGACGAGGTTGGAGGTCGCGCCGGAAAATATCGTGAGGCCGCTCCAGCCGTTTGGTAACGAAGCCGTGCCGCTGGCAGTGGTGCCAATGAAATTGCCCTGGATCAAATTCCACGCCGCTCCGACACCCTGGATGCGCAGGCCCTCCGAGCCGTTTCCCGAAATGACGTTGCGCGCCGCGCCAGTCATGCCGCCGATGAGGTTGCTGGTTGCGCCAGAGTAAAGCGACAAGCCGAGAAAACCGTTGGGTAAGGCACTCGTGCCGGTGGCGTCGGTACCGATGTAATTTCCCTGAACCGTATTGGCCGTCACGCCAGGACCAGAGAGACGAATTCCCTCGGAGACATTGCCGGAGATGGCATTGTTCGCGATGAGATTGCTTTGCGCACCGCTCAGGAGATAGATGCCGGCGAAGGTATTCGGCAGCGCCGCCGTGCCGCCGGCGTTCAAGCCGACGTAATTTCCCAGAACGGTGTTGTTGGCCACGCCGGTGCCGGTGATCCAGACTCCCGCGCTGACGTTGCCGGAAACGATGTTTCGCGCGAGTGCATTGGTGCCGCCGAGGGTGTTGTGATGCGTTGCGCCGGTCAGGATGACGCCGCCGACCGCGTTGGAAACAGCGAAGCTGCCGGTGGCATCGGTGCCGATATAATTGCCGAGAACGACGTTGCCGGTTGTGTTCGAGCCGGAAATCCAGACGCCGTATTCACGATTACCGGAGAGGACGTTGCGAGCGAGGGCGTTGGTGCCGCCGATGATATTGCGGCTTGCGGATTGATCAAGGTAGATGCCTTGCTTGGCGTTGGGCGCGGCGTTGCTTCCGGAGGAATCCAGCCCGATCCAGCAGCCGGCGATGGTGTTATTCGTCGCGTCCGCGTAGAGCAGGGTGACTCCGTTCCAGTTGAAGCCCTGGACGGAAATGCTTTTGAGCTGATTGTTCGCCGAGTAGATCAACAGCGTGCCGGAGGTGAAAGTTTCAGGAATAATTTGTGAGGCGTCCACGACGATGAGGGGCTTGCTCGTGAAGCCCGGCTGGGTCGAGCCGTCAATGATCATTCCGTTGGAAGCGAGCGTCGGCAACTGGCCGCTCAGGTGGATGTTGAACACGCCATTGCTGTAACTGGGATCGCTGGTCGGAATATTAAAGCGGACGATCGCGCTGGGATTGTCGGTCACGTAATACATCGCGGCGCGCAGACTGCCAAGGCCGAAATCGGCGGTAGTCGTGACGATGTTCGTGAGCGGCACGGAAGGCGGGCCATAAAGATATTTCAATGACGCGCGGTCGCCGGGGCTGAGGGTGTAGTTGCCCATGCGCGGCTGGTACCGGGTGTAGGCGGGTTTGGCCAACTGCGTGTCGAGGACGCCCGGCTGGGTGGAGCCAAAATCGCGACTGAGATGCATGACTGACTCGAAATCGTAGCTGCCGTTTGTGACGGTGGTGGGGTCGGGGAGTAGAAATGGCAAATTTCCCGCAGCCACATTATTGGACAGGATCGTCAGATAGTTGGTCTCATCGGACCGGATGTTTTCGTGCTGGAATCCGAACGAGTGGCCCATCTCGTGGCC
>JANPGB010000127.1:0-11176 GCA_031423695.1 Verrucomicrobiota bacterium | reverse complement strand
ACAATCCCGCCTACGACAAACCGGTGATCGCCTTTCCCGCGCACTGGGCGCCGTTGCAAATGGCGGTTTATTCGGGCACGCAGTTTCCCGAGAAATATCGCGGCGGCATGTTCGTCGCCTTTCACGGTTCCTGGAACCGCGCGCCGCGTTCGCAGCAGGGTTACAAGGTGGTGTATGTCCCGTTCGACAAGGACGGCATGCCGACTGGGCGTTACGAAACCTTTGCCGACAATTTTGCCGGCCGGGAGGAATTCGTAAACACCCGTGACGCGCGGTTTCGCCCGTGCGGCGTGGCCGTCGGTCCCGACGGCTCGCTCTACATCGGTGACACGGAAAAAGGCCGGCTCTGGCGGGGGATTTATACTGGCGAAACGAACTCACTTTCGCGCCGAGCGGTCGCGGCGGCGCTGCCCAACTTCATCGCGCCCGACGATCACTCGCGCGGCGCGCAATTGTTCCAGCAGATTTGCGCGGCGTGCCACATGCCCGACGGCAGCGGGGTCAGCGGCATGCAGCCCTCGCTCGTGGGCAGTGCGGTGGTGGCGGGGGATCCCAATACCTTGATCCGTGTCTTGCTCGAGGGCCCGGCGAAGGCTCTGCCGGCGGACCGCGTTAAATACTCAAACCAAATGCCGCCGTTCGCCGCCGCATTCAATGACAATGACATTGCCGAAGTGTTGAGCTTCGCGCGCCGGGTGTTTGCGAAGGGCACCTCGCAGATCACCACCAATCAGGTCGCCACCCAGCGCAAACCGTAGACTAGGTTTGGAAAGGTGGATCGGGAGGTCTGCCTAAAAAGTTTCAGAATGTGTTTAAGCGTCGGTCATGATTGGCCGATGTCCCGAGACAGAAGCTTGGACTAAGGCTGCTGGCACGTCGCGTCTAGATTGCTTCACGCCCCTTGATCGGTTGCTGTGGTGACGGTGTCGTCACGCAGCCGTGCAATCCTTTAACGACCATTGTTGAATGTCGCTTCAAACCGGGGCGACTTGACTTGTCGTTGCAGGTTCATTGTCCCTTTTTAGCGACCGTAACATGAAAGATTTTGAAATTGATCTGCAGAAACGTCTGGCGGCCCTGTCGGAATACATGGTCATGGATACGCCGCCCGAGCAGGCGTTTGATGATCTGACGCGGCTGACCAGTTTCATCTGCGGCACTCCGATTGCCTTGGTCACGCTGCTGGACCAGAAACGTCAATGGTTCAAGTCGCGGGTGGGGCTCGCCGCCACGGAGACGCCCTTGGAACATGCCTTCTGTCGGTTCGCCATCAAGCAGGAGAAGGTGTTCATAGTGACGGACACCCTGGATGATGACCGGTTTGCTTCCAACCCGCTGGTGACTGGCGATCCGAACATTCGATTCTGCGCGGGCGCCCCGCTGATCACCCCCGAGGGGATTCCCCTGGGAACGCTGTGCGCGATTGACCGCGTCCCGCGTGAAATGACAAGCGAACAGCAGGATGCCCTGACGGCCCTGGCGCGCCAGGTGATCGCGGCCCTCGAGCTGCGAAAAACCGTCAAGGTTCTGGCCCGCGCGCTGGCTGAAAAGCGGGTCGTTGAAAGACAGCTATCGGACATCAAACTTCTCATTCCCATGTGTGCCTGGTGTCGAAAGGTGCGGGACGATGATCAGTACTGGAAGCACGTGGAGTTTTATCTCAGCAAACACGCGGACATCTCGTTCACCCACGGCATGTGTCCCGAATGCGCGGCGGTGGTGGAACAGGATTTTAAGGCCAAACTTACACCGCCGGTGTAGCGGTCGGAGCCGCCTTCCGGGCTGCCGCCAGGCCAGCAACGATTGGACGACGTCCACGGGTTTTCATTTCCGTGGGCTTTCAAGCAGGGTCCGCACAAAGAATTCCTGCAAGCGTCGCGCGCCGTAGGGCGTCCGCGCCACGCCATGACCCGCGCCCGGCATGTCGAGCAGCTCAAAATCCTTGTCCGCCTTGATGAGCGCGTTGACGACCTGCATCGTGCTGGCGGGGTCCACATTTTTGTCCAGTTCGCCGACCATGAGTAGCAGTTTGCCCCGGAGTTTGTGCGCGTCCACCACGTTGGAGCTGCGGGTGTAATTTTCATCCACTGGCCAGCCGAGCCACTGTTCGTTCCACCAGATTTTATCCATGCGATTATCATGGCAGCCGCTGTCGGCCACGCCGGCCTTGTAAAAATCCCCGTGATCCAGCAGGCCGCGCAACGCGTTCTGCCCGCCGGCGGACGTGCCGTAAATCCCCACACGCGTCAAATCCAGCCCCGGATAGTTTGCGGCGGCAGCCTTGATCCACAGGATGCGGTCGGGAAATCCGCTGTCCGCCAGATTTTTCCAGCACACGTCGTGGAATTTTTTCGAGCGGTTGGCGGTGCCCATGCCGTCCAGTTGCACGACGATGAATCCGCGGTCCGCCAGCGTCTGCTGCTGCGAGGTGGCGTGAAAGGATTTGGGCGCGAACGAATCCTGCGGCCCGGCGTAAATGTCTTCGATGACCGGATATTTTTTGGGGGGATCAAAATTTCTGGGTCGCCAGATGACACCGTAAATATCGGTGACTCCGTCGCGGCCTTTGGCGACGAAGGGTTCGGGAAACTGCCAGCCTTGGGCGGACACTTCGCGGGCGTCCGCGGTTTCAAGCTGGCAAACCAACTTGCCATCTTCAGTGCGGCGCAATTCGCTGACCGGCGGCGCATCCACGCGTGACCATGTGTCGATGAGGAACCGGCGGTCAGGTGAGTACTGTGTGGCGTGCATGCCGTTGCCTGCGGTGAGAATCGTCAGGCCAGTGCCGTCAAAATTGATCCGGCAAAAGTGGATGTGATACGGATCTTGTCCGGGAAGGATGCCGCCGGCTTGAAACCAGATCTGCCGCTGCTCCCGGTCCACGCGATCCACATGGCGCACGACCCATTCGCCCCGGGTGATTTGATTTTTCACCACGCCGGTTTTTGCATTGTAGAGATAAAGGTGATTCCAGCCGTCGCGCTCAGACATCCAGATGATTTCGCCGGTATCATCCAAGTATTCGGCGAAAAATTTACCGGAGTAATCAATGAAGGTTTTGCTTTCCTCGTTCACGACTGCCTGCACCTTGCCGGACTGCGCATCCACCGAAAGAATTCCCAAAGCCTGGTGGCCGCGCTGGTTGAACAGAAAGGTGAACCGCGACGAATCCGCGTCCCAGCGCACATCGCTGACGGCCCAGGGATTGGTAAACAGCGCGTCGTTGACAGGGATTTCTTTTTTGTCCGCCACCTCAAAGAGGTGCGGTTTTAGAATCGGCACGGCGTCGCCGGGTTTCAGGTAAGCGTAGGATTGCAGCTTGGGCTGGAGCTGGTCATCGGGCGAAGACTCCACCAGATACACGCGGCGCTGCGCGCCGGGCTGTCGGCGCAACGCGACCAGGCGACTTGAATCGGGCGACCAATAAACTTCGGGTGCCGGCGTTTCGGCCTCGCGAGTGTAGGTGTTGGTGGGATTCGCGTCCTGAGTCAGCGCGTGTTCCCGACCGGTTTTGATTTCGCGCAGAAACAAATTATCGTCGCGCACCGTGGCTTCCCATTTTCCATCCGGGGATTGGGTGCCGCGCCGTCGCCGCGTTCCGCCATTGTGCCGTGGCGGTTCGGCGTTTCCCGCCCCGTCCACAATGGCTGTGCTGGAGTTGGGCACCGCCTCGAAGACGGCGATGACGTCGCCATTGCCGGAGCAAACCAGCCAGACGTGTCCGGCAAAGGTGTGTTGCGACCGCGATTCTCCCGCAGCCATTCGACCATAAGAAATGCGTTTGCCGTCCGGGTCGTTCCAGAATATCGCCACTGTTTCCGCCAACCGGTTTTCAAACGTAATTTCGGTTTCCGCGCCGGTATTCAATGAAGGTCGCGGCGTGCGGGTGGCGGTCAACCGGCTTTCGAGGGCGTCGCCGGTTGGGGCTGGAATGAGGGTGTAAGTTTCCAGGTCGAGCTGCCAGCGCTTGCCGGAAGCGGAGAAGCCCATCGTCCGCATGGCCGGGTCGAACTTCAGCGATTCTACCGGCAAGCTCTGCGGATCCACGGGCCGTTCGGTTTTGGCACCCAACACCTTTGCCAGCCGCTCAGGATCAAATGCCGGGCGGCGGTCACCGCGGCCGGCATCCACCAGGATGAATTCCCGCCGTCCCTGCGGCAGCTCCACGCGATACCAGAAACGGTTCGTTTCGCCTTGAGCATTGGCGAACCAGTGCGGTTCAACGCGGTCGCGGAAAATGTGCGGCGGCTGCGGCGTGGCATGCTCAGCTGCGGCAGGGAATGCCCAAAGGGCGCTGAGCAGAATGAGTAAACAGGCGGAGCGCAAAAGGTTCATGTCAAATGGAAGGCAACTGCCGGCCGGCTCACCCGCCGTGGTTGGTGGCGACTTCCAGACCGACCAGGCAGACATCGTCCTCAAAGTTGCCGTCGCCGGAAAACTGCCGCATCTGTTCGAGCAGTTCGTCAATCAAGTGCGTCGTCGGCAGCGCCAGCCGCCGTTGCACATCGGCCTGCAACCGGGCCTGGCTGTAGAGTTCATGGTCCGCCGCCTCGACTTCAAACAACCCGTCGGTGAACAGCAGGATGCCGTCGCCGGGGGCGAGATTCACTTCCGAGGTGAGATAGCGGGCTTCGGCAAACAGCCCGAGCGCAGCCTGGCTCTTGGAGTTCTGATTGGTCAGGGGTTCGACACAGCCGAGGCTGCGGCGGAGATGCAGCGGTTTGGGGTGGCCGGCATTGGAGTACCGCAAGGTCTGCTGCGCGAAATCCGCGACCAGATAAAACGCAGTGGTCAACATCGGCGTGCCGGCGTTTTTGAGCATCGAGTGCAGGTCTTGATTCAGCTTCGTCAGGAACTGGCTCGGCTCACCGGCGATCGGTTTCAACTCCTCGACCAGCGCCCGAATCATCGCCGTCACCAAGGCCGAGCGGACGCTGTGGCCGGCGACGTCGCAGATGAACACCCCGACGGCGGTGTCGGACAAGGCCGAGACGGTGAAGAAGTCGCCGCCCACGCTGCTGGCGGGCAGGTAGCGGTGAGTGAATTGAAACGCGCTCTCCGCCGCCGGGGCTTGGTGCGGGAAGGTGGGATAGGTCAGCGGCAACATCGACAACTGGATCTCCCGGGCCATCTTCAAATCGTCCTCGAGCTGGAGATTTTTTGCCTGCAGCTCCTTGCGGCTCTGCGCGACCTGCGCGTTGGCCTTGCGGATGCGCTCCTCGGCGACGCGTTCCATGGTGACATCCCAGAACATGCCTTGCAGCCCGATGATGCGGCCGTCGGCGCCGAGGAGCGGGGATTTGACGACCGTCACAAATTGTTTCTCCTGTCCGGTCGGATGATGTTCTTCGGTGTGCTTGAGCGTCTGGCCCGACTCCATCACCCGCCAGTCATCCCGCCGGTATTTTTCGGCCAGTTCAATCGGGAAAAAATCGAAGTCCGTCTTGCCGAGGATGTCCTCGAGCCTGCAGTTGTAATGCTTGCAGTACTGTTCGTTGGCAAACGTAAACCGGCCCTGGATGTCCTTGCGGAAAATATTCTGAGGGATGTTTTCCACCAGCGAATGATACAGGGCTTCCGAGCGGCGCAGTTTTTCCTCCGCCTCCCGGCGGTGCGTGATGTCCTCCACGGTGCCTTCGTAATGGAGCAACTGCCCCAGCGGATCGCGGATGGCCCGGCAGTTTTCCGAAATCCAGATCGTGGTGCCATCTTTGCGGAAGATTTCGGATTCAAACCCGGTGATCGTGTCATGCTCCTGCATCAGCCGCACAAACTCGTCGCGCCGGCCTTCCTGCACGTAGAGCCGCTGGGCGATGTTGGTGATGTTTTTCATCAGTTCTTCCGGCGAGGTGTATCCGTAAATCCGCGCCAGCGCGGTGTTGGCCAGCAGATACTGTCCGTCCGGCGTGGTGCGGAAGATGCCCTCGACGAGATGATCGAAAAGGCTGTGATATTTTTCCTCGGCCGCCAGCAGCGCCACGTCGGAACGATGCCGCTCCAGCGAGTAACGGATGGTGCGCTCGAGCCAGCCGGGGGTCAGTTGGCCTTTCACCAGATAATCCTGCGCGCCCGCCTGCACGGCCTCGGTCGCAATCGTTTCATCATCGTCGGCGCCGGCGGCGATGATGGGCAGGCGGGGGGCCTGGGCTTTCAGCAGGGAAATGTTGGCGATGCCCGCGCCATCCGGGACGGACACGTCCAGAATGAGGAGATCATACGACGCGAGGCTCAAGGCCGCGAGGCCCGCGTGCAGATCGGCGGCGGCGGAGACGTCGGCGGGCAGATTGCGCGCCTCGGCGAGCATTTCGCCGACGGTGCGGGCAAACCCTTCGTCGTGTTCGATCAGTAAAATTTTCAGTGATTCGGTTGCCATGGCAATTCGGCCGGGCACCCAGTGCGCCCCGCTGGCGCAATGCGCGCTGTGAAAATGACAGCATCGCCATGTTGCCGCAAGCGGTTTGAACTCCTCCCATCTTCCGCCTTTTCATCCCGGCGTTTGCAGTTATGCTCTGCGTCACTTAGCACCATGCCGAGCGTCTATATCAAAACCTACGGTTGCCAGATGAACGAGCGCGACAGCGAAGCCGTCGCCGCGCAACTCGTCGCCAAGGGCTACGTCCTCGCCGCGTCCGAACACGTCGCGGACGTGGTGCTGCTCAACACATGCAGCGTGCGCGACAACGCCGAGCAGAAGGCCATCAACAAGATGGAGAACATCGCCGGCGACATCCGCAAGAACCGGCCCAACGTCATCCTCGGTTTCATGGGTTGCATGGCGCAGAGTCGCGGTCAGGAATTGATCGACCGTCTGCCGGACGTGGACCTCGTCATCGGCACGCAGAAATTTCATCGCGCGGCGGATTATCTCGACGACATCATCACCGGTCGGCAGAAAAAAATCGTGGACATCGCGGAAGAGCAGGGGAGCGAAGGCACCATCCGCGAACATCTTCTGAACGGCAACGCCAAGAAATCTGTCACGGCCTTCGTCAGCATCATGCAAGGCTGCAACCAGCATTGTACGTTTTGCATCGTGCCGTCCACGCGCGGCGAGGAACGCAGCCGCACCATCGCCGACATCCTTGCCGAGTGCCGCGAACTCGCCGCCACCGGGGTAAAAGAAATCACGCTGCTCGGGCAGATCGTGACGAGCTTTGGCAAACGCGACCTCCCGTTGCTCAATGGCAAGACCGCTTTTGTCCAGCTTCTCGAAGCGGTCCACGAAATCGAGGGCGTCGAACGCATCCGCTTCACCTCGCCGCATCCGAAAGGTTACGGCGACGATCTCATCGGAGCTTACGCGCGGCTGCCCAAGCTGGTGGAGAGCGCGCACATCCCGGTGCAGAGCGGCAGCGACCGCATGCTCAAGCTCATGCACCGCGGCTACACGCGCGCCCGTTATCAGGAAATCATCCGCAAGCTCCGCGCGTCCCGTCCCGGCATCGGCATCACCACCGACATCATCGTGGGTTTTCCCGGCGAGACGGAGGCGGATTTTGAGGATACCCTGGCGCTCTGCCGCGAGGTGGAGTTCGACAACGCCTTTCTCTTCAAGTATTCGTCGCGCAAAGACACGCCCGCCGCCGCGATGCCGGATCAGTTGGCGGAGGAACTCATCGAAGCCCGTCACGCGCGCCTGCTTGAAGTGGTCAACGAAATCGGCAAGCGCAAGTACGACGCCTTCATCGGCCAGCCCATGCAGATTCTGGTGGAAGGCCCGAGCAAAAAGAATCCCGCGCGCATGACCGGCCGCACGCGCTGCAACAAGCTCGTCTTGTTTGACGGCTCCGACCGGCATCGCGGCGCGGTGATGGACGTGAAGATCACGCGCACCGGCTCCTTCACGCTCTACGGCGATCCGGCGATTGTGAATCTTTAATTTAGTTTTTGCGTTGACGCGACTCGGGCAATGAAAATTAAATTCGTCTCTGTTCTCCTGTTCGCCTCGCTGTTGGGTGTATTCCATTCGTTGGCTCAGACTTTGCCCGCTTCGTTCGCCTACGTGTTGCAGGCGGATGCCCTGGCGAAATCCAAAACCGGGGCCATGTCCATGCTGGCGACTTGCGACCGTGACTGGATTGTGCTCGACGCCAATTATTCCTCCCCCGGCGAGCCGTGGAGCAGGAACGATGTTTCCACCATCCGCGCGGGAAAAACCGGGCGCAAAGTCATCGCCTATCTCTCCATCGGCGAGGCCGGCGACTATCGGGACTACTGGCAGCGCTCGTGGCGCACGAACCCGCCCGCATTTCTGCTCACGGAAAATCCCCGCTGGAAAGGCGACTACCGAGTGAAATACTGGCACACCGACTGGCAAAATCTTATTCTCGCCGATGTAGATAAAATCATCGCCGCCGGTTTTGACGGCCTGTATCTCGACATCGTGGACGGCTTTGAAACCTTTGAGCAGGATGGAAACAATTTTATTGATGATCGCGTGAACCCCGAAACCAAGCAGACCTACCGTCGCGACATGGTGGACTGGGTGAAAGCCGTGGCGGCCCGCGCCCGCGCGAAAAATCCCGCCGCGCTCATCATCCCGCAGAACGGCACGCAACTTTTCGCGCACGCGGATTTTCTTGCCGCGACGGATGCGTCCGGTGTGGAAGATTTGTTCACGAACGGCGACCAGCTGCAAAAATCTGACGAAACAAAATTCCGATTGAAAACTCTTGCGCCGCTCATTGCCGCGCACAAGCCGGTGCTCGACATCGAATATCCGAAGAGCCAGGCACGCCGCCTGCGGGTCAGGGAAAGCATCGCGGCGCGGGGGTTTGTGGGGCTGGTGACCGACCGGGAATTGAAGACGCTGGGCGAATCTGGAAAATAAGCTGTGCCGGCTGGCAGGGAGCGTGACTCTGAATCATTGGCGATGGCTGGATTCAGGCGGCCGGAGGCGCGTGGTTGAGGTCGCGGCGGAAACAGCGCTGGACGAAATCCGGCAACTCCATTATTTAGAGGCCCTGTACGCATCAATTATGAATTCAATTCCCTCCGATAAACCTGGCCTGCACTCCCGTTTGACGAATGCGTGGAGGTTTTTGCTTCCGCTGATGATTCTGGTGATGGCGCTGAGCCCGGCGCTTTGGGTGTGCGCTGCGCCCGCAGTTCCGGCGGAGCGTGAACGGATTGCGTTCAACGACAACTGGCTTTTTTCCAAGGATGATCCGGCCGACACCGGCGACCAGTTGAGCTATGAAAAATTAAAAAGCTGGATCAATTGTATCGGCGCGGAGCTGACGACCAACGCGGCGTCCGCCAGGCCCGAGGGCAATCCCGGCGCGGCGGTGGTTTATACCCAGGCCGGTTTCGATGACCGCGGCTGGCGCAAAATAAATTTGCCACACGACTGGGCGGTCGAAGGGCCGTTCGAGCAGAAGAATGAAGGCTCCACCGGCAAGCTGAAATACTGGGGCCCGGTCTGGTATCGCAAACATTTTTCCCTGCCCATGACCGATGCCGGAAAAAAAATCAAACTCGACATTGACGGGGCCATGTCATTTTCCGAAGTCTGGTTGAACGGGCAGTTCGTCGGCGGCTGGCCGTACGGCTATTCGTCATTCGAGCTGGACCTTACCCCGTATCTTAAAGTGGGCGGCGAAAACGTCCTCTCGGTCCGTCTTGACAGCCCGGCCGAATCCTCGCGCTGGTATCCGGGCGCGGGCCTGTATCGCAATGTCTGGCTGGTGAAAACCGCGCCGGTGCATGTGGGGCATTGGGGCACTTGCATCACCACGCCCGCAGCCAGCGCCTCCGAGGCGAACGTGAACCTGCGCGTGGACGTGGAGAACGAGCGCGACGGCCACGCCACTGTGGCCGTGAAAAATGAAATCTTCGAACTCAACGCCAAGGGCGTGAAGGGCAAATCCATCGCCGATCTCACAACTGATGGTTTTGAAGTCGGCGCGCACCAGACCAAAACTTGTGCATCACGAATCATCTTTGAAAAACCAAAACTCTGGAGCATCAAAAGCCCGCAGCGTTATCTGTTGGTCACTTCCATTTCGCAGAACGGGCGGCTGGTGGATGCCTACGAAACCCCCTTCGGCATCCGCACGATTGAATTCAGCGTGGACAAGGGGTTTCTGCTGAACGGCGAGCACCTCAAGCTCAACGGTGTCTGCGACCATCATGACCTTGGCGCGCTCGGCGCGGCGGTCAACACCCGCGCGCTCGAACGACAGATCCAGATTTTGCAGGAGATGGGCTGCAACGCCATCCGCACCTCGCACAATCCGCCCGCGCCCGAGTTGCTCGATTTGTGCGACCGCCTGGGCATGGTCGTGATGGACGAGACGTTTGACTGCTGGGCGCAGGCGAAACGCAAGGGGGATTACCACCTGGTGTTTTCCGACTGGCACGAGAAGGACACCCGCGCGCTCATCCGCCGCGACCGCAACCACCCGAGCGTCATTCTCTGGAGCATCGGCAATGAAATCGCCGAACAGAGCGGCCGCGGACGCGGCCACGAAATCGGCCGGGAACTCGCCGCCCTCGTCCACAGCGAAGATGCGACCCGGCCCGTCACTGCGGCGTGCAACAATCAGCAGGCCGGCTACAACGGCTTCCAGCACGTCCTGGATGTTTTCGGCTACAACTACAAGCCCTACGAATATGGACGCTTCCGCGAGACCAACTCAAACATCCCGCTGTTCGGCAGCGAGACCGCGTCGTGCATCAGTTCGCGCGGCGAATATTTTTTCCCGGTCAGCGACGACAAGTCCAAAGGCCAGGCGGATTTTCAGATGAGTTCTTACGACCTCTATGCGCCGCGCTGGGCGACGATCCCGGATGCAGAATTCAAGGGCCAGGATGCGAACGCCTTTGTCGCGGGCGAATTCGTCTGGACCGGATTCGATTACATCGGCGAGCCGACGCCGTACGATTCCGACCGGAGCAACCTGCTGAACTACACCGATCCCGCCGAGAAAGCCCGCGCGGAACAGGAATTAAAGGAGCTGGGCAAAATCAAAGTGCCTTCGCGCAGTTCCTACTTCGGCATCCTTGACCTGGCCGGTTTCAAGAAAGACCGCTTCTACCTTTACCAAGCGCACTGGAGGCCGGAGTTTCCGATGGCGCACATTCTCCCGCACTGGAACTGGCCGGATCGCACCAACCAGGTCACGCCCGTTCACGTTTACACTTCCGGTGACGAAGCGGAACTTTTCCTCAACGG
>JANPGB010000126.1:0-8743 GCA_031423695.1 Verrucomicrobiota bacterium | reverse complement strand
AACTTCCAAGCTTTCGGGAGAATCCGAACGCCGGGCGCCAGGGCGGTGCGCGGCGCGGCACTTTTTTTGGAGGTTGGAACCCGGGGCTTTTCTGGAGGTTGGGGCGTGGAACTTGGAGCTTTCAGACATGAAACGCCACTTTCGTGAACTCTCCGTCGCCGCTGCGCTTGCGCTCATGTTGCTGGGGCTGGCCCTCTTCGCCCCGGCGTTTTTTCAGCCGCAGCCCCTGCTCTCCCTGCTCACGCGCGAAACCCCGACCCTGGTGATCGCGTGCGGCATGGCGCTCATCATCATTGCACGGGAGATCGATATTTCGGTGGGCTCGCAATTCGCCGTGTGCAGCGTCGCCGCGGGGTTGCTCGCGGGGAAAGGCGTCTCACTACCACTGGTTTTCGTTTCGTCGGTGGCGTTGGGAGGCTTGATGGGTGCGCTCAATGGCTGGCTCGTGGCGGGACTCCGATTGCCCTCCATCGTCGTGACGCTGGCGACGATGGTGACATTGCGGCAGGGCCTGAACCTGGCGCGACAGGGCGAGTTTGTGAATCTGCCGGAGGGTGTCCAATGGTTCGGCTTGAGCCAGGTGGCGGGGCAATGGACGCTGGTGACGGCGGCGTTTGTTTTGCTGGCCGTGTTTGCGCTCGGAACAAAACATCTCGCGGCCGGGCGTTTCGTTTACGCCGTGGGCACGGATGCGGAAGCGTCGCGGCTGGCGGGCATTCGTCCACAACTCGTGACATTCTCCACCTTCGTCCTGCTTGGCGCGCTGACGGGGCTCGCCGCCCTGATGAACGTCGCGCAATCGCCGCAAGTCCAGCCTGCGTCCGGCACCGGATTGGAATTGAAAGTCATCGCGGCGGTTGTGGTGGGCGGCGTGGCGATTTCGGGAGGGCGCGGCAATTTATGGGGCATGTTCGGGGGCCTGCTGCTGCTCGCCTGCATCAATCCGGCGTTGACGCATTTGCACGTCCAGCCTTATTGGGAACGCGCCATTCAAGGCATAATCATCCTGCTCGCGGTTGTGGCGGATGGGTTGAGAAGTAGAAGGCTTTTCAACCACTGACTGGCATGTTCTGCAAATCCGGCTCAGACCGTGTTGACGGACGGAAGAAAGTCACCGGAGGTTGGAGTCAATGGAGTTTCTTTGCCTCGCGCTTGAGGGATCCCAAGGCGGTAAAGCAGCTCCTGAGTTTGATCTCAAAATCTTGTCACCTTTGTCGCCTCGGAGATGTCGGGGCTATCCCGCCCTGCTCACGCTGGAGCCAGCCGGGCGACGGCGGCCTCAAGTGGCTGTGGCGTAATTTGCGTCCCCAAATAAAAAAAGACGTTCCGCATCGCACGGAACGTCTGGATTGCCTGAGCGGCTTTTCAGCCGTCACGCTTCGAAGGATTTGCCGCAGCCGCAGCTCTGGCGCGCGTTGGGGTTGTTGAGTTTGAAACCGCCGCCCGTCAACGCGTCGCTGAAATCCACCACGGTGCCGCGCAGGTATTTCGCGCTGAACGGATCCACCAGCACGGCCACGCCGTGCATTTCCACCGCCAGATCATCGGTCCGTCTTTCATCGAACACCATCGAGTACTGCATTCCAGAACAGCCCCCCTGCTCCACGTACACGCGCAGCAGCTTGCCTTGGTTGTCCGGATTTGTGGCCATGGATTTGATCTCCGCCGCCGCGTTCTCGGTCACGGCGATGACGGGTTCGTTGATGGTATTGGTTTGCATTGCAAATTATTTCTCGAGTTGAAACTAACGGCGTAGCTTCAAGGTGTCAAATCCGGCGGCGCAGGCTTTGCGTTAGCCAGCTGGTCCCGCAGCTTGAGGGCTTTGGCCTCGAACACGGCGCGCAGTTGCGGAACCGATTCAGCCAGGTTGGTACAGATGCTCAGCGCTTGGGGCCAGTCATTCAGATCCTCCGCCGCAACCCGGAACGCTTTCAGCCCCGACTCCTTGACCCAGAACAAATCCCTCTGTTCCCCCTCCTGGAGGTCTTTTCCCAGCAGCGCATCGAGATAATCGGCCAGCGCCTGACGGAGCAGTGCCCCCTTGCCGTCGCCCTCGGTTTTCTGCGCCTGCTTTTCCGCGAGCAGCCCCAGCCCCACCCGGGCCTGGCTGCGAACCGCCACGGTAGCCTGCGGCAGATTCAGAGCCTGCTGGTAAGCGAACTCAGCCAGGTCATAGAAATGATTCGTGGCATACGCCGCCAGATCTTTGTAGCAGTCGCCAATACGCCCCCAAGCGGCCGGAGCCAGCGCGTTAGTCGGATATTTTTGCGCGATGGAACTGAACCATTCGATGGCATCCTTCAGATCGGCCTGACGGTTGGTGGCTTCGGTGTCAGTCCGCGACATCAGCGCATCGCCACAGGCAAACGTTGCCTGAAACCGCAGTTCTAAAGGGCAATTCGTGTCGCCCGCCAGATTGGAAAAATAGTTGGTGGCGTCCTTGTAGCTTAGTCGCGCCATCGCGGCCCCCCCGGCCATCATCTGGGCCTGATACGTCAAGTCCGAAGCCGGCCAGTTGGTGCTCCGAAAGACCAGTTGATAATTCCCCTCGGCATCAATGAAACGCCCCTGCCGGAAAAAATAATCGCCGATCCACCATTGCGCCTGCAGCCCGAGCGGGTGGGCGGGATAGTGCGCGACGAAATTGGTGAACAGGACAAATGCGTTGGTTTCCCGGCCCGCCTGAAAATTGTCCCAGGCCCGGTTGAACTCCACGGCGGGCTGCTCCGGGTGATTGGTGAAACTGGCGAGCCAGGCGTCGTAATTTGTAATCGCGGCATCCCAGTTGTATTCCCGTTCATAGCTGCGGGCCACGGCCAGCTTCACTTCAAAGGCCAGCGCATTGGTCGGATACATCGCTTCGAAACGGGCAAACAACCTGCGCGCGCCCTCCGGATCCTTCTCCCGGCTGAACCCCTGCCCCGTCAGCAGCAGGCTGCGGTCGCCGGCCAGGCCTTGCGGATACCACACCAGGATTTTCTCCAGGGCATTGGTGGCAGCTTCCAGATCCGGCACCTCCAAGGCCGCGCGCACGGACTGATACAACGCCGGCTCGATCAACCGCCCCTTGATTTCCGGCGAGCCGGAAAATTCCCCGACCAGAGCGGCATAATTCGTGAGCGCCCCCGCAAAATCCTTGAGGGCGAACTGCGTGTCGGCCCACTTGAAACGCGCGACCGCCAGATCCTCGGAATGAGGCAACCGACTGACAGCTTTTGCAAAAGCCTCGCGTCCGTCCGCATAACGACCCCGCAGCCACCAGCACCAGCCCTTGTCCAGCCAGGCCTTGCCGGTCAGCGAACTTTGTGGAAACCCGGCCAGCAGTTTGTCGAAGCAGGCCTCCGCCTCCTCCAACCGGTTGGTGGCCGCCGCGTCCTCCGCGAATTGTTTCAGCCGCAGTTCACCCAGCGTCAGGAGCGCCGTGTCGTTCGCGGCGGCATTGGTGCGCTGATTCAAAAAAGTTCCCAGGGTCTGCGCCGCCTCCGCGATCTTGTTCTGCTGCAGGCTTATTTCGGCGATCTTCAACAAGGCCGTGCGCTGGCTGTCCGCCGGGGCCTCGGCTGCCAGATTGCGTTTCAGAACACTGACCGCCTCATCCAGCTTGCCCGAGCGTTCCAGAATGTCCGCCTGCACGGCGATGCCTTCAGCCAGAAAAACTGGATTCTTAGCCACGCCCGCCAGCCGCACTGATTCTTCGGCGCTGCCCAGAGCCGCCGACACATCCCCACCGGCCAATTGGAGACGGCATTTCAAATAACTGCGCCGCCAGGACGCCGGGACATCCAAAATCCGCGGATCAAGCCAGGCGAGGGTCTCCCTGGTGCCGGCCAGATCCTGTTGTGCCAACTGCGCCTCGCCAAGAATCAAATACCCGGCGGCGGCCGGCTCGTTCACCATTCCAGATTTTACCGCGCGCTGAAAAGCTCCGTCCGGGGCATGCAGCAGCCTGATCACCTGCGGCCACTGCTGCAAACGCGCGCGCGCCTCGGCTTCGCGGAGGCTGGCCAGAAAAAGGTTGGTGGAGGCCGGAAAAGTTTCCGCCAGCCGCGCGAAGGCCGCCGCCGCGGCCGGCAACCGCCCGTCGGCGAGCAGGGCCTCGCCGGTCCAATAAAGATACTGATCCGCCCACCCTTCCGCCCGCGCGGTATTCGTGGCCAGCAGCGCCCGCGCGCTGTCATATTCCTGCAAGTGAAACCGCGCCTGGGCCTGAAACAAAACCGCCTCGGCGAAAAGTTCCGAGTCGGGATATTTTTGCACGAAGCGTGCGAAATTGGTTTCGGCGTAGCTCCAGGAATTGAGGTTGAAGCCCGCCGCCGCCACCCCGAAGGCGCGTTTCTCCGCCGGACTGGCGGCCAAGGCCGGGCCGACGCCAACCGCCAGGAGCAGCAGCAAGAGAAAATGTCGCGGACGAAACATGCGGATGAAATCTAAACAACCCGGCGGAGCAACGGAAGAAGCAAATCGGTGGGCAGGAGGTGAAGACGTAAAACGTGATGCGCGAACTGTCACCGGCAACATCACGTCTTCACGTTTCACGCATCGCGTTTCATCATCGTCCCCAAGTATTGCCCGGTGAAACTCTCGGCGCAGGCCACGATTTTTTCCGGCGGCCCCTGCGCCACGATTTTTCCGCCGCCATCACCGCCTTCCGGGCCCAGGTCAATGATCCAGTCCGCCGTTTTGATCACGTCCAGATTGTGTTCGATGATGAGCAGCGTGTTGCCGGTGGCGCGGAGTTTGAACAGCACCTCAAGCAGTTTCGCCACGTCATGAAAATGCAACCCGGTCGTCGGTTCGTCCAGAATGTAGAGCGTGCGGCCCGTCGCTTTGCGGCTGAGCTCCGAAGCCAGTTTGACTCGCTGCGCCTCGCCGCCGCTCAAAGTGGTTCCCTGCTGGCCGAGCCGGATGTAACCCAGCCCGACTTCCGCCAGCGTGAGCAGCGGAGCGTAAATTTTCGTCACGGCGCGAAAAAAAGTCACAGCCTCGTCCACCGTCATGTCCAACACATCGGCGATGTTCTTGCCTTTGTAGGAAATCTCCAGCGTCTCGCGATTGTAGCGCCGCCCGCCGCAGCCTTCGCAGGTCACATACACCGCCGGCAGAAAGTGCATTTCAATTTTCAGCACGCCGTCGCCCTCGCACTTTTCACAGCGCCCGCCCTTGACGTTGAAACTGAACCGGCCCGGGCCGTAGCCGCGCACGCGCGCTGTCGGCAGGCCGGCGAACAAGTCGCGGATAACGTTGAACATGCCGGTATAGGTCGCCGGGTTGCTGCGCGGGGTGCGGCCAATCGGCGTCTGGTCAATGACCACAAATTTGTCCAGCCCCTCAAACCCTGTCAGCTCGCGATGCGCGCCGGGGCGTTCCTTTGAGCCGAAGAATTTCCGATACAACGCCCGACGCAGAATGTCGTCCACCAGGGTGCTCTTGCCCGAGCCGCTCACACCGGTCACACAAGTGAAAAGGCCGATTGGAATCCGCGCGTCCACGTTCTGCAAATTGTTTTCCGTGCAGCCCAGGACTTCAATCCAGCCGCGATCCGCCGAGGGCTTTTTGCGCTCTTTGGGAAATGGAATCGTCAGTTCACCGGTCAGATATTTTGCGGTGAGCGAATGGGGGTTGGCGAGAATTTCCGGCAAGGTTCCCGCCGCGACGAGTTCCCCGCCATGCCGGCCCGCGCCGGGGCCGAGATCCAAAATGTAGTCCGCCTGACGGATCGTGTCGGCGTCATGCTCAACCACCAGGACGGAGTTTCCCAGGTCGCGCAAGCCGGCGAGCGTGTGCAGCAGTCGGTCATTGTCGCGCTGGTGCAGCCCGATGCTCGGCTCGTCGAGAATGTACAGCACGCCCACCAGCCCCGCGCCGATCTGCGTGGCCAGCCGGATGCGCTGCGCCTCGCCGCCGCTCAACGTGCCGCTCTCGCGGTTGAGCGTGAGATAGCCGAGCCCGACGTTTTTCAAGAAGCCGAGCCGTGCGCGGATTTCCCTCACAATGTCGCGCGCGATTTTTTCCTGGAACTCGGTCAGCTTGAGCGCCGCGAAAAACCCGTCCGCCTTTTCGACCGAGTAAGAGCAGACGTCCCAAATGGAAAGGCCTGGAAGTTTTGCGTTTCGAGTTTCGGGTTTCGAGTTGGTTCCGCCTTCGTCCACCGCTGGCCCGGAAACAGAAATTAGCGACTCGGAACCGGTTCCCAGCCGCACCGCCAGAATCTCCGGCTTCAAGCGCCGGCCAGCACACGCGTCGCAAAACTGCGGCGACATGAAGGCCTTGAGCCGGTTGCGGGTGAATTCGCTTTCGCTGTCCACGTAGAGGCGCTCCAGATTGGGGATGATGCCTTCAAACGCGCGCGTGGACTTGCTGGTCTTGCCTGCACGCCAGAACGTGAAATCGATTTCAGTTTCACCGGTGCCGTGCAGCAGCTTTTCCTTGAAGTCGTCCGGAAGATGCTTGTACGGCACTTCCAAGCTGGCACCAAAGTGCGCCGCCACCGAGCGCAGCATGGCCTTGTAGTAAACGATCATCCGCTTGCCGCCGCGCCGCCACGGCAGCACCGCGCCCTGCTCCAGCGATTTCTCCGCGTCCGGCACGACGAGCCCCTCGTCGAAAACCATCTTCTGGCCCAGCCCGTGGCAGACGGAGCACGCGCCGCTGGGAGCGTTGAAGGAAAAATGTTTAGGCGTCAACGGCTCGTAGCTCTTGCCGGTCGCGGGACTGAAATTGCGGTTGGAATGAAGGGTCTCGATCCATGGGGCGCTGGACGTGGCCGATTCAACTTTGGACTTTGGACTTTGGACTTTGGACTCCTCCGGCAATTGATGCAGCGCCAGCAAAACACCCTCGCCCCACTTGAGCGCGGTCTCGACGGAATCGCCCAGACGCACGCGGATTTTTTCGTCCATCACCAGGCGATCCACCACGGCTTCGATGGTGTGCTTGGCTTTCGGGTCAAGTTTTACGCGGACGCCGTCCGACAGTTCGATCAACTGGCCATCCACCCGGGCGCGGACAAAGCCTTCGCGCGCCAGCCGTTCGATCACGTCGCGGAACTCCCCCTTCAGCTCGCGCACGACCGGCGCCAGGATCATCACGCGGGAGCGGGCGGGGAGTTTGAGAATGCCGTCCACGATGTCGCTCGTGGTTCGCGTGATGATCGGCACGCCGGTCTCCGGGCAGAACGGCTGGCCGATGTGCGCGTAGAGCAAGCGCAGATAATCGTAAATTTCGGTGGTGGTCGCGATGATCGAGCGCGGACTGCTGCCGGAGCTGCGCTGCTCGATGGCGATGGCCGGGGAAAGCCCCTCAATGAAATCCACGTCCGGCTTCTGCAGTTGATCCAAGAACTGCCGGGCGTAGGCGGAGAGCGACTCGACGTATTTGCGCTGGCCCTCGGCGTAGATGGTGTCGAAGGCGAGGGAGGATTTTCCCGACCCGCTCAGCCCGGTGATGACCACCAGCTTGTCGCGGGGAATCGAGAGCGTGAGGTTCTTGAGATTGTGCTCACGCGCGCCGCCGATCTTGATGAATTCTTTGCTCACAGTTCTGAATTATTCGAAACAAGCAATCGGCAAGACTACTGAATCACGCGTGCAAAGCAAAGTGTAACAAAACAAGATCCGAATTCTTTATTGCCTTCACCGCATTCCGGGGTGAAGGCAAAAATCCATTGACGGAAATAAAGGTGCGCGTAACGTCACCGCAAACAAAAAAGACTAAATGCAACCTAACGCAGGCCAAACGCGGTCCTTCCAAAAAATCTCAGGGCATTTCCTTCAGTTGATTACGATTGTTTTGTTTGTGCTGGAAACACCGCTCCCTGCGAAACCACCGCCTTTGCCAAAAATAAATTCTGATCAGGCCGTGAAAACGAAAGTGTTCAACGTCCTGTCATTTGGAGCAAAAGGTGATGGCAATTTTCCAAACACACCCGCCATCCAGACTGCGATTGACGCGGTGGCAATGGGCGGCGGCGGACAACTGCTTTTTCCAAAAGGCCGGTTTCTCACCGGAAGCGTCATTCTTAAATCAGGGGTTGAACTGTGCTTCCAAAAAAATTCCGTGCTGCTGGGCAGCACGAATCCCGCTGATTACCGGGGTCTGAATCGTTGGAAAGCGCTGATTCTGGCGGATGGGCAAACCAATATTTCCATCTCGGGACAAGGCACCATCGACGGACAGGGGCGACAATTGGCGCTGAACATCGACAGCCTATTCCATAGCGGCGCGCTGGATCCCAAGGATTACAATCAGCGACGAAAACGACCGAATGAAAACACGCGCCCGCAAATTCTCGAATTCGTCAAATGTAAAAACATCAGGATTACCGGCGTGACGCTGAAAAACTCTTCGTGCTGGGTGCAGACCTACGATCTCTGCGAGGAGGTGCTGATCGACCGCATCCGGGTGGACAGCGATGCTTACTGGAACAATGATGGAATAGACATCTCCGATTGCAAAGACGTGCGCATTACCCGCTGTCTCGTGAACTCGGCCGACGATGGGATTTGCCTGAAGTCGCACGATGCCCATCATCGCAATGAAAACATCTACATCGGCGATTGCACCGTGCGATCCAGCGCGAACGCCCTCAAACTGGGCACGGCCTCGGCCGGTGGCTTCAAGAATATTCGAATAGAGAACATTCGCGTGCATGACACATTCCGCGCCGCCATAGCGCTCGAATCCGTCGATGGCGGCACGCTGGAAGACGTCCATGTAGAGAACATCCGCGCCAGCAACACCGGCA
>JANPGB010000125.1:0-9340 GCA_031423695.1 Verrucomicrobiota bacterium | reverse complement strand
CCTCGGTGATCAAAACCGTATGCTCAAAATGAGCGGACAGTGAACCATCCTGCGTCACCACTGTCCAGCCGTCTTTCAATATTTTTACGTCGGCGCGACCCGCGTTGACCATCGGCTCGATGGCCAGCGTCATGCCCGGCCGCAGTTTCGGCGAGGACTTTCCGTCCACAAAATTCGGAATCTGCGGGTCTTCGTGCATCGTCCGCCCGACCCCGTGGCCGACAAATTCACGAACCACGCTATACCCGTTGCCTTCAACGTATTTTTGAATCGCCCGCGAAATATCCGCAACACGATTACCCGGCAGTGCCTGGGCGATGCCTTCGTAGAGTGACTTCTCGGTCACATCCATGAGCTTCTGCGCCACCAAGCCGCAGCCGCCGACCGACACCGTTTTCGCCGTGTCGCCAATGAACCCGTTATGAACCACCCCGACATCCAGGCTGACAATGTCGCCAAACTTCAACTGCCCGGCGTTGGCCAGGCCGTGGACGACCTGGTCGTTCACTGAAATGCAGATCTGGCACGGATACTTGCGGTATCCCAGAAACGCGCTCTTCGCGCCGAAACTTTTGATCCGCTCACCGGCAAACTCATCCACCTGCTTCGTCGTCAATCCCGGCCGGATGAATGCGGCGACTTCATTCAACACTGCACTGGCCACCGCGCATGCGGGCCGCATCGCTTCCAAATCCCGCTCGCTCTTGAGAATGATCATGAGTGATGCGTTTACCGTGAAACGTGCCTGCTGCGCCTTACGGACTCACACGTCACGCTTCACGTTTCAAACTAAAATCTTCCCTTCACCTTGCCCTTTTTCAGGAACCCGTCGTAATGGCGCATCAACAAGTGCGATTCCATCTGGCGCATCGTGTCGAGCAGGACGCCCACGGTGATCAGCATGCTGGTGCCGCCGAAAAATTGGGCAACTGCGTTCGGCATGCCCATCAAATCATAGAGGATCTCGGGAATCACGGCGATCACGCAGAGAATCACCGCGCCGGCCAGCGTAATCCGGCTCATCGAGTTGTGCAGGTAATCACTCGTCGCCTGGCCCGGACGCACACCGGGAATGTAGCCGCCGTTTTTTTTCAGATCGTCCGCGATCTGGATTTCATTGAACTGGGTCGCGACCCAGAAATAAGAGAAGGCCAGGATCATCAGCGCATACAGGGTCAAGTAAAGCGGCGAGCCGTGCGATAGTTTACGGGCGAGGTCGGCAAAGAACGGCACGTTCAGACTCTTGCCGAGCAGCAGGAGGATTTGCTGCGGGAACATCAGCACGGCGCCGGCGAAAATGATCGGCATGACGCCGGGATAATTCACCCGCAACGGCATGAAGGAGGTCCCGCCGGAATAGACCTTGCGGCCCACTGCGCGCTGGGCGTATTGCACCGGGATTTTCCGCTGGGCCTGGGTGATTGCGACGACAACTGCAATGACAATCAAGAGCAGGCTCAACAGCATGATGACATTGATGGTCTTGCTTCCGCTCGTGGCGCTGGCCGCGCCAAAAAACATGTCGCGCAACCCCATCGCCGCCTGCGGCAAGCGGGCCAGAATGTTGATGGTGATGATGAGAGAAATGCCGTTGCCAATGCCGCGCTCGGTGATCTGTTCCCCCAGCCACATCAGCAGCATCGTGCCGGCCGTCAGCGCAATCACGGTCAGGACGCGATACAACCAGAGGTTGTCGTAGATCACGAGTTTGCCTTGGAAGCCGTTGAAAATATTTCCAGGATGTTCCCAGCCGATGGCCGACGCCGTGCCCCAGCCGATGCACAACAGCACGGTCAGGTAGCGTCCATACTGAATGATCTTGGTGCGCCCGCCTTCTTCACGCGCCATCTTGCTCAACGACGGGATCACCGCGCTCAACAACTGAATGATGATGGTCGCGCTGATGTAGGGCATGATGCCGAGGGAACCGATCGCGCAGTGCTCCATGCCGCCGCCAGTGAACATGCTGAACATGCCCAGCACGCCGCCGCGGTCGTTTTTCTCCATGTAATCCGCCAAGGCCGCACCATTCAACCACGGAAGGGGAATGAGCGCAGCCAGACGACAAATCGCCAGCACCCCGACGGTGAACAAAATCCGGGATTTCAATTCCGGAATCTTGAAGCAATTGCCGAACGTGGTGACGATGTTGCGAAACATGGCGTAGGGGGCGGATTAAATTACTTGGCGGCCGCGGCTTTTTTCTCGGTTTCTGCTTTGACCTTGTCCTTGAAGGTGACCACGACTTCGCAGGTGCCGCCCTTGGCCTCAATCTTTGTGCGGGCGGAAGCGCTGAAAGCATGGGCGATGACCGACAATTTCTTGGTGACTTCGCCGTTGCCGAGAATTTTCACGCCGGCGCCGGGACCATTGGCCAGCCCAATCGCCTTCAAAGCGGCCGCGTCCACTTTCGCTCCGTCCTCAAACACGTTGAGCGATTCGAGATTCACGGGAATGTAAGTCGTGGCGTGGCGCGTGTTGTTGAAACCGCGCTTGGGGATGCGGCGGATGAGCGGCATCTGGCCGCCCTCGAAACCGATGCGGATGGAACTGCCGGAACGGGCCGTCTGGCCTTTGCCGCCGCGGCCGGCGGTTTTACCGCGGCCGCTGGATTCGCCCTGACCGAGCCGCTTGCGGCGGTGTTTGGCACCCGGACGAGGTTTGAGATCGTGTAATCGCATAAAAAATTAGGCGGCAGGAGTTGCTTCGGGAGCCTTCGGGGCTTCGACTTTTTTCATTTGCAGACCGCGGCTCTTGTAAATGTCTTCCTGCAAACGGAGGCTCAACAGACCCTTCAAGGTGGCTTTCACCACGTTGGCCGCATTGCTGGAACCGAGCGATTTGCTCAGGATGTCCTTGATGCCGGCGGATTCGAGGATGGCGCGCACCGTCTTGCCGGCGATGATGCCGGTTCCAGGCGACGCCGGACGGAGCAACACTTTCGCCCCGCCATAGCGGCAATAAACTGCATGAGGAATGGTCGGACCTTTCAACGAAACGGCCACCATGTGGTTGCGGGCGTCCTCGCCACCCTTTTTAATCGCATCCGACACTTCCGTGGATTTGCCAAGACCGATGCCGACGCGGCCGCGTTTGTCGCCGACCACCACGAGCGCGCTGAAACTGAACCGGCGGCCGCCCTTGACGACCTTGGCGGAGCGGTTGATGAAGACAACCTTCTCAACCATGTCATCGCCCTGACCGCCCTGATCCTGGTCGCGCGGCTTGCCGCGACGAGGACCGCGAGGACCGCGTGATTGGTAATCTCCGCCGCCCGAGGTCGGAGCCGGTGCGGGAGTATTGGTCGGCGGTACAATGTTCGTTTCTTCAGCCACAGTATTTATCGTTTAATTGTTAAAATTTGAGACCTGCTTCGCGGGCGGCATCGGCTAGGGCTTTCACTTTGCCGTGATAACGGACGCCACCGCGGTCAAACACCACTTCCTTGATGCCCTTGGCCATGGCATTCTGGGCGGCGAGCGTGCCAATGGTCTTGGCGCTGGTCACATTTGCGGCCAGTTTTTCCTTGTTCGGAGTGGCTTTGCTCGTCGTCGTTGCGGCGGCAATCGTCAGACCGGCGGCGTCGTCAATGAACTGAACATAAATGTTCTCGTTCGTGAAGCACACACTCATGCGCGGGCGCGTGGCGGAGCCGATGACTTTCTTCCGCAAACGCCAGTGACGGAGTTGCGCTAATTTTTGTTTCTTGTCAGTTCTCATTTTAAGGCGCCACGGTTTTTGCCGTGGCAGCTAATTGTTATTGGACGGTCTTGCCTTCCTTGCGCGCGACCTTCTCGCCGACATAACGCACGCCCTTGCCCTTGTAGGGTTCCGGCGGATAGTAGGCGCGGATCTCGGCGGCAACCTGGCCGACCACCTGGCGATCCGGTCCTTCAATCGTGACCTTGGTGTTCTCCTCGACGGTGACCTTGATCTGATCGGGAATGGTGTAGTTGATCGGGTGCGAATAGCCGAGGCTCAGGTTCACAACCTTGCCGACGACGGCGGCTTTGAAACCGACGCCCTGGATTTCCAGCTTCTTTACGAAGCCTTCGCTCACGCCCTTGACCATGTTGTTGACGAGAGCGCGGCTCAGGCCGTGCAAGGCCTTCGACTGCGCGTCATCCCCGGCGCGGCTGACGACAATGTTGCCACCCTCCACTTTCAGACTGGTGCGGGACGGGAGGTTGAAGTTGAGCTTGCCCTTCGGGCCTTCGACCAGCACCTGCTGGCCCTTGACCTCCACCTTGACCTTGGGCGGAACGGCTATCGGTTGTTTTCCAATTCGCGACATAACAAAAATTCTTACCAGACGTAACAGAGCAGTTCTCCGCCAAGATTTTTCTTCTTGGCCTGCGTTCCCGACATCACGCCTTCGGGCGTGGACAGGATAGAAATACCGAGGCCGCCCAGGACGCGGGGAATTTCCGTGGCGCCGACGTAATTGCGCAGGCCCGGGGAGCTGATGCGCTTGAGGCCTTCGACAACGCCCTTCTTGCCCTGGTACTTCAATTTGAGCGTGAGCTTTTTCGGAATCTTGCCTTCGACCGTCACATCGGCCACGTAACCTTCCTTCTTCAGGATGTGGGCGATGCTCTCCTTGATCTTGGAGTGCGGCATTACGACGGTGGGCAACAAGGCCTGCTGGCCGTTGCGAATCCGCGTCAACATGTCAGAAATCGGGTCAATCATATTATTACCAGCTTGCTTTGGTCACTCCGGGAATCAGTCCATTCAACGCCCCTTCGCGGAACGTCATGCGCGAGCAACCGAACTTGCGCAGATAGCCGTGGCGGCGACCGCTCATCGAGCAGCGGTTAACCACGCGCGTCGGGCTCGCGTTGCGCGGCAGCTTCGCCAAACCGGCGTAATCGTGCTTGGCTTTGAGTTCAGCCCGGATCGCGGCGTACTTCTTCACCATCTCCTGCTTCTTCTTATTGCGCTCCAACCATGATTTCTTGGCCATAAAATTATTTAACTTCCGGTTTCGCTTCCGTTTTCACTTCCGGCTTGGCTTCCACCACGCGGGCTTCCGCCAGCGGGAGTCCCATCAGCTTCAACAGATCCAAAGCCTCGGCATCCGTCTTGGCGGTGGTGACAATCGTCACATCCATGCCCTGCGTGCGCTTGATCTTGTCGAGCTCGATCTCCGGGAAAATGGTCTGGTCGGCGATGCCGAACGTGTAGTTGCCACGACCGTCAAACTTGCGCGGCGACAAACCACGAAAGTCACGAATGCGGGGCAGCGCGGCCGCGACCATGCGGTCGAAAAACTCATACATCGCGTCCTTGCGGAGCGTGACGCGGCAGCCGATCACCTGGCCTTCGCTCAGCTAGAAGTTGGCGATGCTGTGACGGGACTTGCTGGTGGCCGGCTTGCGGCCGGTGATCTGGGTCAAATCTTTGGCCGCGTCGTCGATGGCGCTCTTTTCGAGCGAGGCGCTCACGCCCATGTTGATCACGATTTTTTCAAACCGGGGGATCAGGTGGACGTTCGAATAGTTGTGCTTGGCCTTGAGGGCCGGCGCCACTTCGCTGACGTATTTTTCGTAAAGTCTGGCTTTCATTTTTTTGGGTCACGGATTTGGCCGTGACGGTTCAATCGTTATGCTTTGGCCGGGGCCGCCGCGCCGCGCTTGGCGGCGCGCGCATCAAAGTTTTCCGCCTTCATCACGTTGGAGCCATGGATGGTGCCCTCGCGTTCGATGATCGCGCCCTGCGGATGCTGCTGGCTTTTGCGGGTGTGGCGCTTGATCATTTTCAAGCCTTCCACGACCACCCGGCCGCTCTTGGTGTCCACGTTGATGAGCTTGCCGCGCTTGCCTTTTTCAGCGCCGGCCAGAATCACCACTTCGTCACCTTTTTTCACATGAAATTTTGCCATAATTCAAATCACTTCCGGCGCGAGCGAAATAATCTTCATGAACTTCTTCTCGCGCAGCTCGCGGGCCACCGGTCCGAAAATGCGGGTGCCGCGCGGGTTCAATTCCTTGTCAATGATCACGCAGGCGTTGCGGTCAAACCGCACATAGGAGCCATCCGCGCGGCCGATGATCTGCCGGGTGCGGACAATGACCGCATCACAGACCTCGCCCTTTTTGATCGTGCCATCCGGCGTGGCTTCTTTGATGTGCACCTTGACCACATCACCGACATGGGCATAGCGCTGGTTCTTGCCCAGCACCCCGATGGTCCAGGCAACCTTGGCGCCGGTATTGTCGGCCACATCCAAACTTGAGCGAATTTGCAGCATAAAATCTTAATCAGGCGGCCACCGGCGCCACGCCGGAGCTACGTTCAACGACTTGCACCAGGCGCCAGCGCTTCAATTTGGAGAGCGGGCGGGTTTCTTCGATGCGGACGGTGTCGCCAACCTTCGCGTCGTTTTTCTCGTCGTGCGCGTAAAACTTGGCGTAGCCGGTCACGACCTTCTTGAATTTCGGATGCGGGAAGCGGCGCTGCACGCGCACCACAATGGTCTTGGTCATCTTGTTGGAGACGACTTCGCCGACGCGTTCCTTGCGGACGCCGCGCACTACCGCAATATTTTTGGTTTCTTCAGCCATACAAGTTAAGCCGCTTTGTTGCGCAGTTGGGTCAGCCGGGTTTCGAGCCGGGCGATGTCTTTGCGCAAGGTGCGCAGCCGGCCCGGTTTTTCCAACTGGGCGCTGGCCTGCTGCAGGCGCAGGTTAAATACTTCCTGGCGCAAATCACGGCCTTTCGCCGCCAACTCCACCAGGGTCATGTCTTTCAATTCCGCCATCTTCATAAAATTAGCTCTGGCTGCGGTGGCGGGTGATGAATTTGGTCGCAATCGGCAGCTTCGTGGCCGCCAACCGCAATGACTCACGGGCCACTGCTTCAGTCACCCCGTCCACTTCGATCAAAATGTTTGCCGGACGCACGACGGCCACCCACGATTCGAGCGGGCCTTTGCCCTTGCCCATTCGGGTTTCAAGCGGCTTCTTCGTGTAAGACTTCTGCGGGAAAATGCGGATCCACATTTTTCCGTGACGCTTCATGTTGCGGGCGACCGCGACGCGCGCCGCCTCAATCTGCTTGGTGTCCATCCAGCAGCGCTCGAGCGCCATCAAGCCATATTCGCCGAAGGCCACCGTGCTGCCGCGATAGGCCAGCCCGGTACGGCTGCCGCGGTGCATCTTGCGGAACTTCACTCTTGCGGGTTGCATTGGCATAACAAAAATCTTTCTGAAAAATTACTTCCCGATCGGGACTTCCACCGGCGCCGGCTGGTTTTTCTGCGGCTTGTTCTCGCCCTTGCAGATCCAGCATTTGATGCCGAGCTTGCCATACATCGTTTTGGCTTCAGCGAAACCGTAGTCAATGTTCGCACGCAGCGTGTGCAGGGGAACCCGGCCCCAGTGATACTGCTCCACCCGGGCGATTTCCGCACCACCCAGCCGACCGGCGCAGCGGAGCTTGATGCCTTCGGCACCAAAATCCTTGGCGGTCTGCAAAGCTTTTTTCATCGCCCGGCGGAAGGAAACGCGGCGTTCCAACTGAAGCGCGATGTTTTCCGCGACGAGCTGCGCGTCGATTTCCGGCTGCTTGATCTCAACGATGTCGACATAGACTTCCTTGCCGGTCATCTTGCTCATCTCTTCCTTGAGCTTGTCGATTTCAGAACCTTTGCGACCGATCACCACGCCGGGACGGGCCGTCAGGATCGTGATGCGGCACCGGCTGGCGGCGCGCTCGATCAAAATCTTGGGAACGGAAGCCATTTCCAGCTTCTTCTTCAATAAGTCGTGGATCATCCGGTCTTCGGTCAACAGCTTGCCGAATTCCTTCTTGCCAGCATACCACTTGGAACGCCAGTCCTTGTTGAACGAGACGCGAAAGCCGATAGGATTAACTTTTTGGCCTATACTAGTTCTTCGTCAGACACCGTGATTTTGATGTGGCAGTTGCGCTTGAGGATCGGACCGGCCGAACCGCGCGCCTTGGGGGTGAAACGCCGCATCGTGGTGGCGGTGCCGGCAACCGCTTCTTTGACGATCAATTTCTCCGCCTTGGCGTTGTTGTTGTTCACCGCGTTGGCGATGGCTGAGTCCAAGGTCTTGGCGACAAACCGCGCGCCCTTGCGCGGCACCACGGCGAGCACCGCCTGCGCCTGGAGCGCGGGCAACCCCTGGATCTGCCGCACCACCTCGCGCATTTTCTGCGCGGACATGCGGACATTTTTTAAAATGGCGTGAACTTGCATAAAAACTATTTCGCTTCCGCCTTGGCCGTGTGGGCGCCGTGTTTCTTGAACGTGCGCGTCAGGGAAAATTCCCCAAGCCGGTGGCCGACCATGTTTTCCGTGACGAACACCGGGTTGAACACCTTGCCGTTGTGAACCGTGAACGTCAGGCCGATGAATTCGGGCGTGATCATCGAACGGCGCGACCAGGTTTTGATCGGCGTCTTCTGATTGACGGCTTTGGCCTTCTGGATTTTTTCCAGGAGGTGTCCATCGACAAAGGGACCTTTTTTGATTGAGCGACCCATAAATTCTTACTTGTGTTTCATCGGCCAGCCATCGCGCCGCACCAAAATGAACCGGTTTGAAAGTTTCTTCTTGTCGCGGGTGCGGCCACCCTTGGCGACAAAGCCCCACGGAGACACGAGCTGCTGCCAGCCGCCGCCGCCCTTGGACTTGCCCTGACCACCGCCGTTGGGATGATCCACCGGATTGCGCGCCACACCGCGGGAAATCGGACGAATGCCGCGATGCCGCGACCGGCCCGCCTTGCCCAGCACCACGTTTTCGTGTTCCGTGTTGCCCACCTGGCCGATGGTCGCACAGCACTCTTCGTGGAAGCGGCGGATTTCGCCGGAGGGCAGCCGCACCTGGGCGTACCCTTCATCGCGCGACATCAAGGTCGCCGAACCACCCACCGTGCGCACCATCTGCGCGCCGCGACCGGGCGTGATCTCAATGTTGTGGATCGCACTGGCGACCGGAATCAATTTCAGCGGGAGACAATTTCCCAGCTCAGGCGGCGCCGTCGGCCCGCTCATCAGCTTGGCCCCAACCGCCAGTCCGTTCGGGGAAACGATGTAGGTCTTTTCGCCATCCTTGTATTCCAGCAGCGCGATGCGCGCGGAACGACCCGGATCATATTCGATCCCCACGACCGTGGCTTCCATGCCATGCTTCTGGCGCTTGAAATCCACGAGACGAATCTTCTGCTTGTGACCGCCGCCGATGCCGCGGGCTGTGGCGCGACCATAATGGTTGCGGCCGCCGGAGCGCTTGCGAATCTCGACCAGGCTCTTTTCAGGCTTGGACTTCGTGATGTCACTGAAGTCCGCGTACGAGATATACCTCGTG
>JANPGB010000124.1:0-2279 GCA_031423695.1 Verrucomicrobiota bacterium | reverse complement strand
GTTGATTTCGATGAGCGTGGCACTGCCCGACGCGAGGGTGACGCTGTTGTTGACCGTGAGCGTGCCGATGCTGGTGCCGGGTGCAGCCGCCGCGCCGGAATTGATCGTGACCGACCCGCTGATGATGCCGTTGCCGGCGAGCGTTGCGCCGGTGTTGACGGTGACTGCGCCTGATCCCGTACCGCTGCCGGACGCGTTGTTCACGGTGAGCGTGCCCCCATCCACGATGGTGCCGCCGGTGTAGGAGTTCGCGCCGGTGAGCGTCCAATTGCCGGTGCCGACTTTCGTGAAAGTGTTCGCGCCGTCGGCGAGCAGTTGCCCGGCAAACGTGGCATCCTGATTGTTCCAACCCACGCGATAGCTGCTGCCGCTGGAGGAGGAATTGCCCGGGCCGACTCGTCCCGCGCTCGTACCCGCCAACGCGCCGATCTCAATGGTGATCGCGCTCCCGCTGCGCGTGATGACGGCGTTGTTGCCGACGTTGAGTGTGGCACCCGCATAACCGCTGGAGGTTCCGATGCGGAATTCGGAATCGGCGGTGCGCCCGGTGATGTTGATCGTGCCGGCAAACTCGGACCAATTGCCATTCATGGCGCCACGGACGTAGTTCACTTCCAGATTCAAAGTGCCGCCGCCGGTCAGCTTGCTGCTCATGGTGTAGCGCGCCGGCGTCAGCAGCGTGACCGTGGCGTTCGTGGGCACGTCAATTGGACGGCTGAACGTTCCGTAGCCGGCCGCCGCATCGCTCAAGCCGCCGCCGAACAAGCTCAACGTGCCGCCGTAAAGCGTGACTGGACCGGAGCCGAGCGCGTAATTGTTCGCCGTGATGCTCGCGCCACCACTCGGCCCGAACAAGGCGAGCGTGCCATTGCTGACAATGGTGCCGCCGGTGAAGGTGTTGTTCGCGGTGACCGTCAGGACGCCCGCGCCGGATTTCTGCAAGGCTCCCGCGCCAACGAAACCGCCGTTCCACGTCAGCGTGGTGCCGGCGCTGGCGACTTCCAAATTCGCGGTGGCATCAAAGGTCGCGCCACGATCGGTGCTGGTGCTCCCGCCCGTGTAGCGCAGCGTGCCACCCTCGAAAAGGAGGTTGTCCGCGCTGCTGTCGGCCACCCCGAGCGGGCTGGGGATACCGCTGTTCACGAGCTGCGCGACGCTCAACACGCCGCCGCCCAACGTCGTCGCGCCGGCATAGTCGCTGACCGCCGTGAGGATGAGCGTGCCGGAATTCGTTTTCGTCAACGTGCCGTAGCCGCTGATCGCGCCGCCGCCGCTCACGGAATAATTCTTCGTCGCGTCAAACGTCACGGCTTGCGGCGTAAGACTGCCGACGAGATTCACGGCGGGATTGGTGGAGCCGGTGTCATCGAAGCGAACCGAGTCGAAGAAATAAAACACGTCGGGCGTCGCGCCGTTGAGCCAGTTGGTGGTGGAGCCGTTGTCCCAGTTGTTGTTCACGCCGTTGCCGACCCACTTGAGATTTCCCGGCAGCCGCACGTTCGCCACGTGGATGGCGATCTGGCCGGGCGGATTGGTCAGCACGCCGTTGGCGTTGATGAGGACGAAGTTGGCCAGGCCGCCGACGAGCGTGGTGTATTTGAACAGCGTGTAAGTGCCGTCGAGCAGCGGACCGTCGAGCAGGTTGACGCGGATGTAGTTGGTGCCGGTGACGCTCAAGGTGCCGACGACGTTGATCTGATCGTTCGTCTTGACCGTGCCGGTCGGGTCGTCCGACATGTCGAGGCGATGCGTGACGTTGTTGGCGAGGGTGAGGCTGTTGGAAATGGTGAGCGTGCCCGCGCCGCCGATGCCGTTGCCGGGTGCCGTGTTGCCGCCGGACTGAACGGTGACTCCGTTGCCGAGCCGGCCGTGGCCGCCAATCGTGCCGCTGTTTTTCACGGTGACCGCGCTGCGATTGAGCGCGCCATGGACCAGGACCGTGCCGTTGCTGAGGATGGTGGCGCCGGTGAAATTGTTGGTCGTGTTGATCGTGAGCGTACCGGTGTTGGTTTTGTTCAACGTCATGGCACCGTCGAGGGAGCCGTTGCCGGCGAGCGCAAAACTTTTCGTCGCGTTGAAGGTGACCGATGCGGGCTGGAGCGAGCCGATGAGGTTCACGGCGGGATTGGTAGAACCGGTGTCGTCGAATGTGACGGCTTCACCGGCGTGAAATTGATAGAGCAGCGAAGTGCCGTCGTGCCAGTTGAAGTCGGCGAGCGTGTTCCAGTTGTTCGTGAGGTCGTCGCCGTGCCAATAGGTTTTGTAGCTCTGCGCGGACG
>JANPGB010000123.1:0-29147 GCA_031423695.1 Verrucomicrobiota bacterium | reverse complement strand
CCGGCTCGCGAACGCGAAGCATCAGGTCGATCAAGCGCACTTCGCGCTCGACAAGGCGGATGACGATCTTTCCAAAACGAAGATCACGGCGCCGATCGACGGCACCATCGTGCGCCTGCGTTCCCAGCTCGGCGAGCGCGTGCTCGGCACGTCCTTCAACATGGGCACCGAGATCATGACCATCGCCAACCTCAATGAAATGGAAGCCCGCGTGGACATCGGCGAGATGGACGTGGTGCTGATGAAGCCCGGCCAGCTCGCGCATCTGGAAGTGGACGCGTTTAAGGACCGCAAGTTCACCGGCACCGTCACCGAGATTGCCAACTCCGCCAAGGGCCTTGGCCAGTCCGCGCTGCAATCCAGCAGTCAGGACGCGACGAAGTTTGAGGTCCGCATCCGCATTCAGGAAAACGAAGTCTTCCGCCCCGGCATGTCCGTGAATGCGGAGATCGAAACCCGCTCCCGCACCAACGTGCTGTGCGTTCCGATTGCCAGCGTGACCACCCGGTTCCCCAAGGACGCAAAGACCAACTCCGCCAGCGCCGGCACGAATGTTTTGGCGCTTTCGACCAACGCGGCCCGTGCCCCCGCCGGCAACGCGAAGGCGGAGAAGAAGCCGAAGGACATTGAGGTCGTCTTCGCCGTCGAGGGCGATCACGCGAAGCTGGTTCCGGTGAAGCGCGGCATCGGCGATGACAACTACTACGAAATCCTCGAAGGCCTCGAGGAGGGTCGGGAGATTGTCTCCGGCAATTTCCGCGCGATCCGTGATCTGGAGGACGGCAAGAAAATCGTGAAGGGCAAGCCCGTCGAGGAGACGGAGAAAAAGACGCCGTGAGCCTGATCCGCCTAGAGAAAATCTCCCGCCGCTACCAGATGGGCGCGGAAATCGTCCACGCCCTGCGCGAGGTGTCCGTGGAAATCCAGCGCGGCGAGTACGTCGCCATCATGGGGCCGTCTGGCTCGGGCAAATCCACCTTAATGAACCTGGTCGGCTGCCTCGACACACCCACCTCCGGCCAGTACGAACTCAATGGCAACCAAGTCGCCGCGATGGACGACAACCAGCTCGCCGAAATTCGCAACCGCGAAATCGGCTTCATCTTCCAGACCTTCAATCTGCTGCCGCGTTCGGACGCGCTGCGCAATGTCGAACTGCCGCTGATTTATTCGGGCGTCCGGTCGGACGAACGGCGGCAGATCGCGTTGCAGGCTCTGGCGGACGTGGGGCTGGCGGACCGGGTGCATCACAAACCCAACGAACTTTCCGGCGGCCAGCGCCAGCGCGTCGCCATCGCCCGCGCGCTCGTGAACAAGCCGTCCATTCTTCTGGCGGACGAACCGACCGGCAATCTGGATTCCAAGACCGGCACGGATATCATGGCGTTGTTCGAGCAGTTGTCCGCGCGCGGCAACACCATCATCATCGTCACGCACGAGGAGGACGTGGCCCGCCAGGCGCGCCGCATCATCCGCATCCGCGACGGGCTGATCGCGAGTGATGAAAAATCCGCGCGCGAGAATTGAAGCGTGTGAACGAAGTTGTGAAACATCGAACATCCAACATCGAACATCCAACGCCGAAAGCCAGCTGCGCACGCATCGGTAAATTGGGATGTTCAGCGTTCGATGCTGGATGTTCGATGGTTTCCCATCCCTGTTCCCCATGAACTTCCCCACCGAACTGCGCGAGGGCCTAGGCATTTCGTGGAGCGCCATCCGCGGGAACAAACTGCGCTCCATCCTGACGACGCTCGGCATCGTCATCGGCATCGTGACCGTCACGCTGATGGGCACGGCGATCGAGGGCTTGAACCGCGCGTTCCTTAAAAATGTCTCCAGCATTGGTGCGGATGTGTTCTACGTCGAGCGCTTCGACTGGTTTGGCGGATCGGAGAACGCGTGGCGCAAAATGCAGAAGCGCCGCAAGTTCACGCTCGCCCAGGCGGAGACGCTGGAAAAACAGCTCACGCTGGCCCGCGCCGTCGCGCCCGTGGCCTTCTCGGATGAGGCGGTGAAATACCAGAAGCGCCGCTCCGGCAGCGTGCGCATCATCGGCACCACCGATCAATACGTCTTTACCAGCAGCGTGGCGGTGGCGGCCGGGCGGTTCCTGTCCACCGGCGAGGCCGAAGGCGGGCGGCCCGTCTGCGTCCTCGGGGCGGAGGTGGCCACGAATCTTTTCCAAAGCCGCCCGCCGCTGGGCCAGCGCGTCACGATTGACGACCAGCCATTTGAAGTCATCGGCGTGCTGGAGCATCAGGGCAGCTTTCTCGGCCTGTTCAGCCTCGACAACCAGGTGATCGTGCCGCTGCCGCAGTTCACCTCGGCGTTCTCGCGCAATCCCGACTTTCAGATCTAGGTGAAGGTGAAATCTCCCGACCAGATGGACGATGCGAAAGAGGAGCTGCGCAGCGTGCTCCGGAAAATCCGCCGCCTCGCGCCGGACGACGCGGACGACTTCGGCGTCAACCAGCAGGACCAGTTCGTGGAGCTGTTCCACCGGATCGGCGGCACCATCGCGGCGGTCGGCCTGTTCGTCACCGGCCTGTCGCTCTTCGTCGGCGGCATCGGCATCATGAACATCATGTTCGTCTCCGTCGCGGAACGGACGCGCGAGATCGGCATCCGCAAGGCCATCGGCGCCAAGCGACGCACCATTCTTGTGCAGTTTTTGCTGGAGGCGGCGACCATCTGTCTGATCGGCGGCCTGATCGCCCTGGCCATCGCGTGGCCGATCACGCTGGCGATGCAGAGCTTTTTGCCGGCGACGATGTCGCTGACCGTCGTGGGCATCGCCCTGCTGGTTTCGCTGGTCACAGGGCTGTTGTCCGGCTTTCTCCCCGCGTGGCGCGCGGCGCGGATGAATCCGGTGGACGCGCTGAGGAACGAATGAACCCAAAAGCCACAACCGTACTGCTCGCCGAAGTCCGCGAAAGCTTTGCCATGGCTCTCGGCGCGATCTCGGCCCACAAGCTGCGCTCGGCGTTGACGCTGCTGGGCGTGCTCATCGGCGTGTTCTCCATCATCGTCGTCATGACCGCGATGCGCGTCCTGAAAAACAACATCGAGTCCGAGCTCAGTTCGCTGGGCAGCCACACGTTCAAGGTTCAGAAATGGCCCGAGCTGAAATTCGAGGGGCCGGGGGGTTGGGAAAAATATCGGCGGCGCCAGAATCTCACGATGGCCCATGGCCGGCGGCTCGCGGAAAAGGCCGCGCTGGCCGTCAGCGTCGGGATGGAAACCAGCTTTTGGGCCGGCGAGGTGGAGACGCGCTTCAACAAGAGCGCGCCCACGGTGACGCTGCTCGGCGAAACGCCCGGCAGTTTCCCGGCGCACAACTGGATTCTCGCCGAAGGCCGGCCGTTGTTCGACACGGACGTGGACAGCAGCCGCGACGTCTGCGTGCTCGGCGCGGGGCTGGCCAAAACCATTTTCCCCAACGTCCCGCCGCTGGGCGAAAAGGTGAAATTCGACGGCATCAACTACACCGTCATCGGCGTGCTGGAATCAAAAGGCGGCTCGCTCGGCGGCAACCAGGACAACTTCGCGGTGATCCCCATCAGCACCGGGCTGAACCGCTACGGCCGTTTCTGGCGCAGTCTCACCCTGCTGGTGCAGGCGCGGGACCAGGAGAGCTTCGATGACACGGTGGACCAGGTGCGCGGCATCCTGCGAACCCTGCGCAAGGTGCCGCCGGGCAAGGACGATGATTTTGAAATCCTTTCCAACGACTCGATCGTCTCGCAGTTCAACGCGCTGACGCTGGCCGTGCGCATGGGCGTGGCGGTGGTGAGCTCCATCGCACTGCTCGCGGCGGGCATCGGCATCATGAACATCATGCTCGTGTCCGTGACCGAGCGGACGCGCGAGATCGGAATCCGGCGGGCGATCGGCGCCAAGAAGCGGAACATCATGACCCAATTCATCATGGAGGCGGTGGTGCTGTGCGAGATCGGCGGCGCGGCGGGCGTGGTCTGCGGCATCCTCGGAGGCAACGCGACGGCGTACTTCCTGAAACTGCCGCCAGTGGTTCCCGTGGACTGGATTGTGATCGGCCTGGCGATCTGTTCCTTCGTCGGCATCGTGTTCGGCACTTATCCGGCGTGGAAGGCGGCGAACCTGGATCCGATTGAATCGCTGCGGTACGAATAGCGGCGCTGGGTGGACGAGAACTGATGGCAAATCCGTTTGCGGCCTCACCAGGCATGGGTCAGCCCGGGTCAGCGTTTTCGGGGCCCGACCATGAACCACGCCCCCCAACCGAATGAAAGAACCAGTAAGAAAATGGCCAAGAAGCACCAGTTCGCGGGTCCAGAATGCCCCATAGACTCAATGCCGGAAACCGTCTCAAACCAATTCCAAAACGGGGAAAGCACAAAGGTGAGAAGCAGAGTCAGGGGCGCCGCCAGAACTGCGATCAAGCTCAATGCAATGAGGTGTTTCATGCCGGCTGACGAGTAGCCAAGGGGCGCAGCCGAGCCATGTCCGGCTTGAATTGCCGGCGCGGAGAACATGCGGTTGCATTTAATGCCGCCTCAATTTCATCGAGGGCCTTCGCCTTTTCCTTGCTGCGATATTTGTCTCTTATCCGCACCCAATTCCTCAGCGCAGACAGCTCCGCAGGCGACAGCTTTCCGAGAGCGGCGGTCATGAGCTCGTGTTTCTCCGGGTGCCACCACCAGGCAATGACTGACTCCTGCCACATTGCGACGTGCGATTCCGTTGCGTCCGGATACCGCGAGGGAACTCTAAGCAGCTCCACCATCGCTTCCGGTCGACCACCAATTATGCGGTTGTGGACCATGGACATTTCGGACGGCCGACCCGAGAAAAATTTGTCCGCGCCCTCCTTGCAGCCGGTAAAAAACGCAGCCGCGACCACAAGCGTCAGGCTCAGGTAGCGTTGACACATTACGACTCCATTCATTTGGCGAGGGTTGGCAGGGTTGGTCAAGGATCCAGCGCACGACGGAGTTAGTGTGCTCATCGGTGCATCATTCCATTAAAAGAGATGAAGACGGCAAGAAAAAAAAGACCCACCACGAGCGCAACAGCACCCAGCAGGAGCGCGATGACAGAACGTTCTCCAGGTGCTTTCTTCCAATCCGCCAACAACAGCAATGCGCCCGCAATGCAGCCAATCGGTATCAGCCATGCAACTAGGCGATGATCCTCCGCATTGGGGTCGTGAAGAAGACGCGCCGCCAGATAGCCGGCCACCGGAAGAATGTATCCTGCGATTCTTCGTGGAGTGAAGTGCATGCTGTGCGTAGTGCGACCCAAGCTGAGCCACCGCCGACTCGCGGCGTGAACGGCGCAGCGGAACTGGAACCGCTCCCCGGCGTTGTCAGCGCCTGGAGCCACTGATTTCCGGATGTGCCTCAGATCACCGTGCCATGCGGCACAATGCCGTTCTTGGGGATGATCACGATGCCGTCGCGGATGAAGTAGAGCGCGTGGTCCACGTTCTCCGGCTTGCCCGCGGGGGAGATGACGACGTTGTTCCCAATGCGCGCGTTCTTGTCAATGATGGCGTTCTCGATGCGCGAGTTGCTGCCGATGCCGATGCGCGGCCGGCCCGCCTTCTCGTTGAGGGCGATGGAGGCGGCGGATTCGTAATAATCGCAGCCCAGTCCCACGACGCGGTGCAGGTTGGTGCCCGCGCCCACCTGCGTGCGCAGCCCCATGATGGAGTGCCGGATGGTGCAGTGGTTGAGGATGCAGCCGTCGGAGATCACCGCGTGGTCAATCTGCGCGCCGTTGATTTTGGAACCCGGCAGGAAGCGCGGGCGGCTGAAGATGGGCGCGGCCATGTCGAAGAAGTTGAAGCGCGGCAGCTCGGCGGTGGCGTCGAGGTTGGCCTCGAAGAAGGAACGGATGGTGCCGATGTCCTCCCAGTAACCCTGGAAGACATAGGAGAAAACGCGTTGCGATTCGATGGCGCCGGGGATGATGTGCTTGCCGAAATCGGTGTGCGTGTTGTCCAGCAGCTTTTGCAGCACTTCGCGGTTGAACACGTAGATGCCCATCGAGGCGAGAAACAGTTCGCGGTCATCCACGATGCCCAGCTTGGCGTGCCAGTCCTTGGGCAGCTTCAACGAATCTTGAACCGCCTTGTCCTTCGGCTTTTCCACGAAGCGCGTGATGCGGCGCTCCTCGTTGACCTGCATGATGCCGAGGGCTTGCGCGTCCTTGCGGATCACGGGAATGGTGGCGATGGTGATGTCCGCGCCGGTCTCGACATGCTGGTCCACCACCAGGCTGAAATCCATCCGATACAATTGATCGCCGCTGAGGATGAGGAGGTAATCCCAGTCGTTGTTGAGAAAGTGCGCGAGGTTTTTGCGGACGGCGTCGGCGGTGCCCTGGTACCAGGTGGTGTCGGTGAAGGTCTGTTCCGCCGCGAGAATCTCCACGAAGCCGCCCGAGAAATGGTCGAACTTGTAGGACTGCGAGATGTGCCGGTGAAGCGAGGCGGAGTTGAACTGAGTCAGCACATAGACGCGGCGCAGGTCGGAGTTGATGCAGTTGGAGATGGGGATGTCCACGAGCCGGTACTTGCCGGCGAGCGGGACGGCCGGTTTGGCGCGGTCCCGGGTGAGCGGAAACAACCTCGTCCCCGCGCCGCCGCCCATGACGACGGAAAGCACGTTGCTGGTGTTGATGGATTGCCGGCCGGTTTGGGACATGAATTTTTTGGGTAGGAGTTCCGGTTTTGACATAAATTTTATTTTGTCGAGGTTGCGGCTGAGTTATACGCTTGCCAAAGTGGGCAGGCAAGCGGCAAAACAAATTCCCCTCCGGCACCGGGCCGCAGCACGGCGCCGACCACCCACCCGATCGACCGCCGGCCAAAAGCCTTTCAGTTCGGATGCCAAGCCCGGCACGCCCTGGGCGCGCTCTGGAGAAAGTGATTCCGCTTTTTCGCAGCTGGTGTAGGCTTCCCGGCGACAATCGCGTTTAAGATGTTTGAACTCGTCTCTGACTACCAGCCCGCCGGGGATCAGCCACAGGCCATTGCCAAGCTGACCGAAGGTGTCCTGGCGGGCGCGCGGCACCAGACGCTGCTGGGCGTCACCGGTTCGGGCAAGACGTTCACGATTGCCAACGTCATCAGGAACGTCAACAAGCCCACGCTCGTCATCTCGCACAACAAGACGCTCGCCGCGCAGCTTTACGCGGAGTTCAAAAGTTTCTTCCCCAACAACGCCGTTGAATACTTCGTCAGCTACTTCGATTACTACCAGCCTGAAGCCTACATCCCGCGTACTGACACGTTCATCGAAAAGGATTCCGCCATCAACGAGGAGATCGAACGGCTGCGGCTCTCGACCATGAGCTCGCTCTTCGCCCGGCGCGATGTGATCGTGGTGGCGAGCGTGTCGTGCATCTACGGCACGGGCAGCAAGGACGATTACGAGGCGATGGTCATCCCGGTGTTTGTCGGCCAGGCGTTGTCGCGCGAACAATTTCTCTCCCGCCTCGTGGATCTCCAATACAACCGCAACGACATCACGTTCGAGCGCGGCCAGTTCCGCGTGCGCGGCGACACGATTGAGCTTTGCCCCGCCGGGCGCGAGGACGCGTTGCGCATCGAATTCTTCGGCGAAGAGATCGAACGCATCACCCGCTTTGATCCGCTCACGGGCGACAAGCTGGAAACGCCCGCCAACATGATGATCTTTCCAGCGAAACAATTCATTACCACGGGCGACAAGATGAAACGCGCCGCGCTGGCCATCCGCGAGGAACTCCGCGAGCGCATCGTGCATTTCGAGAAGCACGGCAAGCTGCTCGAAGCCCAGCGCATCAAGATGCGGACGGAGTATGATCTCGAAATGATGGAGGAAATGGGCTTCTGCTCGGGCATCGAGAATTATTCCCGGCACATCGCCAACCGCGCACCCGGCTCGCGGCCCGCGACGGTGATTGATTTTTTCCCGGACGACTTTCTCCTGGTGCTGGACGAATCGCATGTGAGTGTTTCGCAGATTGGCGGCATGTCGGAGGGCGATCGCTCGCGCAAGACGGTTTTGGTCGAGCATGGTTTCCGACTGCCGAGCGCGCTGGACAACCGCCCGTTGAGCTTTCTGGAATTCCAGGCGATTCAAACCCAGACAATCTACGTCAGCGCCACGCCCACGCCGCGCGAACTCGGCTGGTCGAAGGGACGCGTCGCCGAACTCGTCGTGCGTCCGACCGGGCTGATTGATCCCAAGGTGACGATCAAGCCGCTCAAGGGGCAGATTGACGATCTCATCAACGAATGCCGCAAGCGCGCCGATCTGCACGAGCGCGTGCTGGTCACGACCTTGACCAAGCGCACCGCCGAGGAGTTGACCGACTACCTGCGCGAGATCGGCATCAGCGTGCAATATCTCCACAGCGACATTGACGCGATCCAGCGCGTGGAAATTCTGCGCTCGCTGCGCAAGGGCGAGTTCAGCGTGCTGGTCGGCATCAACCTTTTGCGCGAAGGCCTCGATCTGCCGGAGGTTTCGCTGGTCGCGATTCTCGACGCGGACAAGGAAGGTTTTCTCCGCAGCGAGACGAGTTTGATCCAGACCGCCGGCCGCGCCGCGCGGCATTTGAATGGCGAGGTGATTCTCTACGCTGACGTGCGGACGCAGAGCATTCAGAAATTTCTCGCTGTCACCGAGTATCGCCGCAACAAGCAGATTGCCTACAACGCCGAGCACGGCATCACGCCGCGCAGCGTGAAGCGGGAGGTTGAAGCCAGCCTGCACAGCGCGGCGCATCAGTACGACAGCAAGGCCACGGCGGTCATCAACGACGCGGGCGGCAACTTCGACGTGGTGGAAACCATCCGCGAACTCGAGGAGGAAATGCTGACCGCCGCGAACAATCTGGAATTTGAAAAGGCCGCCCTGCTGCGCGATCAGGTTCGGGAGCTGAAGCGCTCGGTGGACGGCTCCGCGCCTGGCAAGAATTCAAAAGCCGCCGCGGTCAGCTACAAAAAGCCTGGCCGTGGAAAGAAGTTGCAGGGAGGCCGCGCGTGAGACAGATCGGACACATCGCGGATGAAAAGCAGGCGAAACTTTTTGGCGACACCTTGTGGCCAGCCGCGTCCGCAACGAGATCGAGCGGGAGGACGGCGCGTGGGCGGTCTGGATTTTGGACGAGGAGCAGGTGGCCGATGCGCAGGCGCGACTGACGCGGTTCCAGGAGAACTCCGACGCGCCGGAATTTGTCGCCGCCGGGGCGCAGGCCGCGAAAGCCCGCGCAGCCGAAGCCCGCGAGCTGGCCGATTATCACAAACGTGTCCGCACCGGGAGGAGCCTGTTTCCAAAACTTGGCGGCTACGGCGTCGGGCCGCTGACCTTTGGGTTGATCTTTGTGTGCATTGTGGTGGCGGTTTATTCCAAGCTGGGCGCGGATTCAGAGTTCTTGCGCAAACTGCTGCTCGCCGACCCCAAACTGGCGAACGGAACTTTTCTTCCCGAAGTGCGCGCCGGAGAATTCTGGCGTTTGTTCAGCCCGGCTTTCATCCACTTCGGCCTGCTGCATGTGTTGTTCAACCTGATGTGGCTTTACCAGCTCGGCTGCATGATCGAGGCGCGGCAAGGCACGCTCACCCTGGCCCTGCTGGTGGCAGCCACCGATGTGGGCCCGATGATCAGCCAGTATCTCTGGAGCGGGCCGGGCTATGTGGGCGGAATGTCCGGCGTGGTTTATGGTCTGGCGGGTTACGTGTGGCTGCGCGGCAAATACGATCGCGCCTCCGGTCTCCATCTGGATCGGCAAAACGTCCAGTGGCTGCTCCTCTGGCTGGTGGTGTGTTTTACCGGGGCGGTGGGAAATGTGGCGAACGCCGCGCACGTCGCGGGCTTGGGGATCGGCATGGTTTGGGGAGGCCTGTCCGCATTCTTCGCCGCGCGCAAACCGGGATGAACCCGGTCAAGGCGCCAGCGTGGATTTCACCTCGGCCGTCGGCGAATGGAGCAGGGCGGTTTCCAGCCAGAGCTTCAGGGAGGCGTGGAGCTTGTCGAGCCAGGGCAGCGCGCGCTTTTCCAGCAGGTCGGACAGGACGGCGGGATCCTCGGCGTCGCACGAATCGTCCGCTTCTTGAATGACTGCACCGAGCTGCTCGAGCTGCCACAGCCGCAACTGGCTCAGCGGAGCGCTGCCGGTCGCCGGGTTGAAAAAATGTTCCGGCAGCAGGCTTAAGGTGAGCAGCGGCTCCTTGAGCGCCAGGGCCAGCCCCCACCATAGCTCACGCGCCCGGTCGGCGTCGTTGATCAGCACGAGTTCCACGGCGGACTGGACCTGGGCGCGGACGTTCGCGGTCTGTTCCAGCGCGGCGTTGAGGAGCTGGGCGGGCACCTGATCCAGGCTCATGGTTTCGCCCTCCACGCGCAGGAACGGCTTGGCGCTGCGGCGCGGTTCGAGCAGATTCACCGGCTCGCCGTCCACATGGAGCGCGCAGAGGATGCGCTGTCGTTTGAGCGCCTGGGATTCCAGATAGGAGCGGATGGCGGCAAAGGACCGGCGCGCCGCCGGCACGTCCACTGTGAGACCGTCGAGTTTCACTTCCACCACACCGACCGAAAAAGATTTCGATGAAGCCATAAATCAAGAGTGGGAATTGCAACTTGTGTGCCGCCGGAAAATATGGGCTCAAGTAAAACCACCGGGCCACCTGCGGCACGTCAACCGGTTGTCCCAGTGGAAGCCATGGGAATGACTTGAGTCTCTCTTTGCCCATGTTAGCAGGCGAACCCGCCGTCCCCTCCTGAGACAATCGACCGCGAGACGGCAGCCGCTGAAGCCCGGCAGCGCGGGCTGCCGGCCGGCCGGCGGGCGGGCGGGGAAGGATTAATTCACTGGCTGGCCGGTGCGGCTGTCTGAAATTCGAACAGCAAGTGCCCAGCTGCGGAACATCCGCCCGAGCGCCGCTTGACAATGTCCCCGAATCATCCGTGGACGAACTCCCCTCCCCCGGTCAGATGTAATACATCTTTTCCTTCTCGGCACCCTCATCGAGCAGTTGCTGAAAGGTAATCTGGTCGGCCGCCTCGTCCACGGAAGTCTTGAGCCGACGCCAGGCGCTGCGGAGCTCCGGCAGGCAGTTGGGGTCGGTCAGCGCGGGCGTGTCAAACACCTCGCCATGCACGGCGCGCAGCACGTCGCCGAGCGAGATTTCCGCCGGCGGACGGGCGAGCAGGTAGCCGCCTTCCTTGCCGCGCACGCTTTTGGCGATGCCTTGGGCTTTGAGCTCGATGAGAATCTGGACGAGGTAATTGGGCGGGATGGCCTGCCCGGTCGCGAGCTGCTCGATGCGCAGCACTTCGCCGGTCGGGTAATGCCGCGCCAGTCCGAGGACGGCCCGGGCCGCATAATCACTTTTGACCGAAAGCTTCACGCGGGCAGGCTAGTGCAAGGCGGGGAGATCCGAAATCAAAAACCTGAAGACCTTCAAAGTAGATTGAACCCCCCGACGGAAGCTTCTATCTTGCGCCCGAATTTTATGCCGCCACAGATCAATACCAAAATTAATTCGCCCGCCGAACTCGGTTTCACCATGCCCGCCGAATGGGAAAAACACGCCGCCACCTGGCTCGGCTGGCCGCACAACGAAAGTGACTGGCCCGACAAGATTGACACCATCCGCTGGGTCTATGGCGAGATGGTCCGCAAAATTTCCGCCGGGGAAACCGTCCACCTGCTCGTGCGCTCCAAAGCCGAGGCGAAATTCGCGGCCAGCTATTTGAAACGCGCGGGCTGTGATTTGAAACAGGTCGAGTTCGTGGTCCACCCCACGAATCGCGGCTGGACGCGCGACAGCGGGCCGATCCACGTAAAGCGGAGGGCGAAAAGCGGCAAAGCGGAAACGGCCATCGTGCATTTCCACTTCAACGCCTGGGCCAAATATAACGACTGGCAGAAAGACACGCGCGTTCCAGAAACCGCCGCGAAGCTCCTGAAGAAGCCGCTCTTTGACGCACAATTCAACGGCAAACGCTTCACCATTGAAGGCGGCGGCATCGAGGTGAACGGGCGCGGTTCTTTGCTCACCACCGAGGAATGTTACCAGCATCCGAAGATTCAGGTGCGCAACCCCGGCATGACCAAGGCGCAGTACGACGCGCAGTTCAAAAAATATCTGGGCGTCAAAAACATTCTGTGGCTGCTCAACGGTCCGGTCGGTGATGACACGCACGGCCACATCGACGACATCTGCCGTTTCACCGATGCCAAGACGCTCGTGCTCATCAAGGAAACGAACAAGCGTGATATTAATTACAAGCCGCTCGCGGAAAACTGGGAGCGCGTCCAGGACTTCCGGCTCGAAGACGGCACCAAGCCCGAGGTGGTTTCCCTGCCCATGCCCGCGCCGGTTCATTACGGCGACTGGCGGCTGCCCGCGAGCTACGCCAATTTTTACATCTGCAACGCCTGCGTCATCGTGCCGACGTTCAACGATCCCAACGACCGCGTCGCGCTGGGCACGCTCGGTGAGTTGTTCAAGGACCGGCCGGTCGTGGGCATCCACGCCGTGGATCTGGTGCTCGGGTTTGGTTCGCTCCATTGCCTCACCCAGCAGGAACCCGCGTGACCGGACGCTGTCCGTACTTTTTCGGGAAAAATCCGTACTGGCACGCGTTGTAGCTCCGCGGCCACACCCCCATGCTGGCGGCGAACCAAACCCAGTTCGGCCACCATGACAACCACCGCCACAGCCGGAGCCGCGCCGCGAAAAATCCGGACGCTGATCGTGGACGACCAGTTGATCCAGCGCGAGGTGTTGCGCCGGATGCTGCGCAGCGAAACCGACATCGAAATCATCGGCACGCTCGAGAACGGCCGGGAAGCCGTTGCCTGCATCAACGAACTTCATCCCGACCTGGTTTTGATGGACGTGCAAATGCCCGAGCTGGACGGCTTCGGCGTCGTTTCTGAAATCGGCCCGGCGCGGATGCCGCCGTTTATCCTCATCACCGCCAACGATCAGTTCGCCCAGCAGGCCTTGGACGCGCACGCGCTCGACTATCTGCTCAAGCCCTGCACGCGCGCCCGTTTCCAGGCCGCCCTGCACCGTGCGCGCGAAAAAATCCACGACGCGCCGCCGTCCGCCGCCGTTTGACCCGCCAGGTTTACGCGCTGAAGCAGCACCGATTCAATCCGTTTCCGCTTTCCCGATTTTCCGCTTTCCGCTTTTCGGACTGAGCCTTCCGCTTGCTCCGCCCGTGACGGCTTGGCAGACTCCCCGGCAATGCGCGAAACGTGGCGGCTCTGGACGGAAAGCGTCGAAACCTACTTTATCGAGGTGGTCATGGAAGAGCGACGCGGCACGGGCGCGTCGCTGGTGCGCGCGCTGCTGTACGTCCTCTCCAAAGTTTTCCTGCTGCTGGCCGTAAAACTCCGCCGTTTCCTTTACAACGTCCGCATCCTGCGCGACACCACGCTGGGCGTGCAGGTCATCGCCATCGGCAACCTCACCGTCGGCGGCACCGGCAAGACGCCGGTCGTCGAAAAATTTGCCCGTGAACTGCGCGACCAGGGGCGCAATGTCGCCATCCTCTCCCGCGGTTACCGCTCCAAACCGCCGCCACTGCACAAGACCCTGCTCGACCGCCTCCTGTTTCGCGCCGACACCACGCCGCCCCGAGTGGTGTCCGACGGCAAATCGCTTTTGCTCGATTCAGAAACCGCCGGCGACGAACCCTACATGCTCGCGTCCAACCTCAAGGACGTGGTGGTGCTGGTGGACAAAGACCGCGTGAAGGCGGGCCGCTATGCCATCGAAAAATTCGGCTGCGACACGCTGCTGCTCGACGACGGCTTTCAATACTGGAAGCTGCGCGGGCGCCGGCAGGACGTGGTTTTGATCGACCGCCAGCAACCCTTCGGCAACGAACTGCTGCTCCCGCGCGGCACCTTGCGCGAACCCCCGTCGCACCTCGCCCGGGCGAGCGTCATCTTCATCACCAAGAGCGACGGCAACACGGCCGAACTGCGTCAGCGCATCGCCACCTTGAATCCCGCCGCCGGCATCATTGAATGCGTGCATCAACCGCTTTATCTGGAGGATGTTTTCACCGGCCAGCGCCACGAGATAGGCATCATCAAAGGCCGGCGGGTCGCGTCGTTGAGCGGCATCGCCCAGCCGGAAAGTTTTGAGTCGGGCCTCGTCAAGCTCGGCGCGGAATTGGTGTACTCCAAGCGCTTCGCCGACCATCACCGTTTCACCCAGCAGGAAATCCTCAACGCCATCAACCGCGGCAAAAAACGCCAGGCCGAAATCATCCTCACCACGCAGAAGGACGCCGTGCGTTTTCCGAAGATTGACCGGCGCGACCTGCCGTTCTACTTCATGCGCGTCGAGATCAAGATCGTCAGCGGCGCGGAAGACTTCCACGATTGCGTGCGCAAGATCTGTTTTCGTTGAAACATCGGGCGGGGGTTGCCGTGGGCCACAAACCGCAAGTCCTGTTCCCGCTACGGCAGGCGGCGGAGGCGGAAAAATTCCTGCGGTTTGGTGAGGTTGACGGAAACTGAATTGGTCGCTCCGGCGGCGCTGACCGTGGAGTTGGTCTGCCAAGTCGTCAGGTTCGTCGAGCTAAGCAAGTAGAATGAGGCGACGGGATCGGATGTGAACGTCAGCAGTAACTGCGTCCCCAAGGGATTCAGCGCAATTGAAGTGAAGACCGGAGTTACGCCGATGTTCGCCCTGGCCACATGCGCGGCCAACTTGCCGCCAGCCTTGGTGAAGTTGCCCCCAACATACAAGTCTGTGCCTGACACCGCCTGCGCATAGACCACGCTGTTTAATCCCAACCCCAACGGCGACCACTCGCTGCCGTTCCATTTCGCGATCTGACTCGCATTGGTGCCGCCGGCCAGGGTGAAATCGCCGCCCGCATACAAATCGCCGCCCACCACGGTCAACGCATTGACGTTGCCATTCACCCCCGAACCCAATGGCGACCAGACGCTGCCATCCCATTTCGCCACCCGGCTCGCATTGGTGCCGCCCGCCGTGGCGAAAGAGCCGCCCACATACACGTCGCTGCCGGACACGACCACCGCGTAGGTCGAGGCGTTCAGACCCGTCCCTAACGCTGACCATCCCGTTGTGGGATTCCACTTCGCGACGTTGTTCACGATGGTGCTGCTCGAGCCCAACGTCTGAAATCCGCCCACCACATAAAGGTCGCTGCCCGACACCGCCATCCCAAAGACCGGGTTGGCGAGACCCGATCCCAAGGCTGCCCAACCGCTGCCATCCCATTTCGCCACGCGATTTGCAGGGAAACCACCCGCGGCTTGAAAAAGTCCGCCCACATAAAGATCGCTGCCCGACAGGGTCATCGTATAGACGTCGTTTGCCACTCCGTTGTTCACCCCCACACCGAGAGTTGACCACGCGCTGCCGTCCCATTTCGCCACGCGGCTCGCGGCACCGCCGCCTGCCGTGGTGAAAGCGCCGCCCACATAAAGGTTACTGCCCGACACCGCCAGTGCGTTGACTATGCCGTTCAACCCCGACCCGAGGGGCGACCACGCGGTGCCGTTCCATTTCGCAACGAAATTTGCATTGCTCAGGCCGGCTGTGGTGAACGTGCCGCCGACATACAGATCGCTGCCGGAAACCGCCACCGCTTTGACCAAGCTGTTCAACGCAGCCAGTTGTAAAGCCGACCATCCCGTGGTGGGATTCCATTTCGCGACGTTGTTCGCGTCGTTGCCGCCTGCCAGAGCGAAAGCGCCGCCCACATACAGATCACTGCCGGAAACCGTCAGCGACAAAACATCAAAGTCCAATAACGCCCCCTTGCCTAACCCCACTCCCAAGGCCGACCAGGAGCTTCCGTTCCACTTCGCCACGTTCGTGATGCTGATGCCGCCCGCCGTGCGAAACCCGCCGCCCACATAGAGGTCGGTGCCCAACACGGCCAGGGTGCTGACAAAATAGCCCACACCCGAACCCAGGGCGGACCACGAACTGCCGTTCCATTTCGCCACCCGGGTCGCGCCAATGCTCCCGGCATTGGTAAACTCGCCGCCCACATAGAGGTTTGCGCCGGAGACTGCCAGCGCACCGACGTAATCAAAGCCCGCTCCTTTCCCAACGCCAGATCCTAGGGCCGACCATCCCGTGGTGGGATTCCATTTCGCAATATTGGTCGCGCTGATGCCGCCCGCTGTTTGGAACCCGCCGCCCACATAGAGGTCGGTGCCTGACACCGCCAGCGCGGTGACTTGATTGTTCAGGCCTGTCCCCAACACAGACCAGTTGGTGCCGTTCCATTTCGCGATATTGTTCGCGCCGATGCCGGCGGCGTTGGTGAAAAGACCTCCGACGTAAAGGTCCGTGCCAGACGCCGCCAGCGCACTAACCAAACCACCTACTCCCAACCCCAAGGCTGACCAAGAGCTTCCGTTCCATTTCGCAATATTGGTCGCACCGTTGCCGCCGGCGGTCGCGAATTCGCCGGCCACATAAAGGTCGGTGCCAGACACCGTCAGCTCCGTGACCACCGGAAAACTTACGCCGCCGACTCCCGATCCCAGCGCCGACCACGCGGTGCCGTTCCATTTCGCCACGTAATTCGCGCTGTTGCCGCCCGCCCTGGTGAAATTGCCGCCAATAAAGAGATTCCCGGAACCATCCACGACCATTGCATAAATGAAATTGTTGGCACCGGAGATCCCGTCCAGGCTGAACCAATCCGCGTCGCTGAAGGTCGGGTCAATGCGCACGGGGTAGGTGGCCGCCGCATCTTCCACAACTACGGCCAGCCGCGCTGCCGTCATCACTTCCAACCGCGCTGTCAGCGCTTTGCCGGCGGCATCCGCCACGCGCAAACGGGTGTAGGCAATCTTGCGCCCGGAACCATCGAGCACCAGCCGCGCGCCGTCTCTCAGTGCCTCGGCCCGGGCTCCCGCCACGTCCAGTTCCACACGCAACGCGCCGACCCCGTCAGGCCGCTGCATCACTATAAAATCCTGCCGGACACCATCCACGCTCACGGAATATTCCTCGGTCAAACCGGAGCGTTCGCAGCGGGCCAGCTTGTCGGTCAGGGTCACGACACCTTGCGGCGGCAGGGTTGTCAGCGCGCCCGCACGGCCAATGGCGCGCGCCACTATGCGGAATTTTTCGCCGGACTGTGGCCTGACGGTCGAGGCCAGCCACAATCCTTCCGACGTCACCTGGCCTTCCAGCTTTTGAAACACGCAGCGCAGCCGCGCGCCTTCCGGCGTCGGCACCACGGACAGGCCGTCGCCTTTGTATTGCTCGCCGGCCCGCGCGCCCAACTCGGCGCAGTCAATCGGTGCGGCTGGGTGAACGGCGCACTGCACCCGCAAGGGAGATGCGAGCAGCGTCAGCCCGATCAGCCCGGCGGCGGAACGGCAGCGGAGTGGGAAGCATTTCATAATGGGTGGGGTTTCGGGTCGCGCGATGGGTTAAGCCTTGGCTGAGCATTGCCCGAACGGCCAATTTTGCAAGTGGAACTTGAACAAATACACCGGGGAATCAAAATTCCATTCTGCGGACGCAACTTTGCGGACACAACGCCCGCCGGAAGCGGGCCGCGACCACAAACTCATTGCCTTGACGGTTCGGGTTGAACTAATTTTCACGCACGGTTGGCGGGCGTCATTGAACTCCCCGCGCCGAAGAATTCAAAAAGGAACCAAATGAAGTTGAACATTGTTTTGCCGTGGGTGTGCGTGCTGGGCCTGGGCGCCGGACTGGCTGCCGCGGTGGTCTCCAACCAGAAGAAGAATTCCGAGCTGGCGCAGTTGCGCGAGGAGGGCGCGCAGGTTGGGCAGCTGCGGACGGAGCTGGAAAAGTTGCAAACCCAGACGAAGGAGCAGGCGGATAAAATCATGGAACTGGGCAAGGGCAATCAGGAACTACTCCGGCTGCGCAGCGAGAAGCAGCAGCTCACCAAACAGCTGCAGCAGGCGCAGTCCCAGGCGCAACAGGCGCAGGCGCAGGTCGCCCAGGCCGCCGTGTCCGGCACGCAGCAACTCCAGCAGCTTCAGAATGAGAACCAGCAGCTGCGCACCGTGGCCGTGCAGAGTCAGCAGTCCATCATGCGCACCGCCTGCCTCAACCACCTCCAGCAGATGGAAGCCGCCAAGCAGCAATGGGCCTTGGAATTTTCCAAACCGGCGGGCACGGTGCCCCGGGCGCAGGAGATCGCGCCCTACTTGAAGGGGGCGGCGATGCCGATCTGTCCGTCCGCCGGTATTTACACGATCAATGCGGTGGGCGTTCTGCCGACCTGCTCCATCCCGGGACATTCACTTTCCCCATAGGCCGCGGCAGCTGCGAAGCGGTCGCGGCCTGCTGGCGAGGCAATGTTCCTTTTGGTTTTTGAGCATCCACCACCCTGGTTTTGCTCACCCGCCATCCAACACGCAAATTAAAAGGGAGTCGAACCCCAGAGGCTCGACTCCCCGTGTCAATGAATCGGGTTTTATTCCCAACTGTCTCGATCAGGTGTTATGGACTCGTGACGCGGTAGAACTGTTGCGACTTGTTGGTCGCCGCGGAATCGGTGAACTGGTACTGACCCGCCGCGCCTTCCGTGGGATGACCCAGGTTTTGCCATGCCGCCGGTGTCAGGTTGGTGGTGCTCCAGACGGTGAAGCCCGCGCTCGCCCCGGGCGTGTTGGTGAAGGTGAATTGCATACCGGCGTTGAGGCCACTGGCGACAAAACTGGCTCCGCGCAGCACCGGCGGCGACACGGGAACGACGAGCGAAGGATTGGTGGCGGAGAACGTCAGGTTGTCAATCGCCACGTCTTGAGCAGTGCCCAAGGTCTGCGCCTGCCAGGTCAGCCAGAGCGCGGTGCCGGACGGCCAGTTGCTGATGGTCAGGCTGGTGACGGAGAGGCTGACTTGATTGCTGCTCTGCGTGCCGTCGTTGATGGACGTGGTCGGCGAGGTGGCGAAGACCACATCGAGGCTGGGCACATAGTAGATGCCATTAGTGCTGTCCCAGACTCCCGGCTGGAACGGCGTGTTGGTGTCGGTGATGAAGTAACCGAACTTGAGCGGCTGCGCATTGGGGTTGTTGCGCCAAAGCTCGCCCGTGTAGCTGAGGGTGATGGTGCTGTACGTATTCGGACTGTTGTTGATGAACGCCGCGCCCATCGCGGTGGTGCCGGTCTTGGTGGTGGCCACCAGGCCGAGCGCCCGGTTGGTAACGCCAGAGAGTGACGCGCCATCAGCGTAGTAGTTGCCGCCATTATCCACCAAAGCTCCCTGGCTTTGATCGCCGCGTCCGGCGGCAAAGACCAACGCAGACTGCGCCCAGCCATACCAGCCGCTCAGGTTTTTACTCAGACCCAGGCCGCCAATCGAACCGCTGGCAATGATCGGGTAGCCGAGATCCACCGGGTTATCAATGGAGAAGGTCACGTCCTCAGAAATGCCCGTCGTGATGGTGGCCGGGCTACCGTTGGTCAGCATGGCAGCGATGTTGGTCATTGAGATGGCGAGATGCAGAGGGTTAGCTCCTTCAGCACTGCCGAGGCCAGGGATAGGAAGTGTGTTGAAGTTCTGCGTATAGACCTGACCGGCGTTGGTGTAGGAGATGAACGTGTGCGCTGGCGCAACGCTCAAGGTCAACGAGACCGGCGCGCTGGTGATGGAGCCGCCCGGCGTGCTGACGACGATGACATAGTTTGTCGCATCCAAGGCGCTGGCACCGGTGATCTGAAGCGTCGCGGTGGAAGTGCCGGAGTAGTCACCGGCGTCGGTCAAGGGCTTGAGGCCCGTGGGCGTGGCGGCGGCCTTGTTGGTGGAAGTGTACCACTTGTAAGTCAGCAGTTGGCCAAAGGCGGAGACAGTGTCGGAGATGTTGCGACCAAAGAAGGTGGTCATGTCCACCGGCGGCTGGATGAACACCGGCGGCGCGTACGGCGTGAAGAAGTTCGCCACCTTGTTGCTGACAGTTCCGGCGACATTGGCAACCATCAGCGAATAGACGCCCGCGTCATTGGTGGCGGCTTGCGTGATGGAGAGAGTCGCCGACATGGTGCCGTTCAAGGTGGAACCATTGCCGGTCGGGCCGTCGGCCAGCAGATTTGTGCCGTTGAAATACCATTGATAACCCGTCTTGGGATCGGTGCCGGCGGTGAAGCTGACCGCAATGCTCCGGCTGTTGCCGACGAAGTTGGTGATGTTTTGCACCGCGCCGAAGACGGGCAGGATTGGCGTCGAGGAAACGAGCAACGTCGCGATGGAGCTGGTGACCGCGCCGTAGTCGTTGGTGACGACGCATTGGAAGGCGCTGCCGGTATCCACCAAGGCGACGCCGTTGCGGTTGAGAGTGGCGCTGACCTCGCCAGGCAGACTGGCACCGTTGCGGAGCCATTGATAGCTCAAGGTGTAGGGCGAGGAAGCGGTGACATTGAAGCTGACGTTGTCGCCGACCACTGCGGACCAACTGGCGGGATTGCCGGTGATGGCCGGACGCAGGTCGGGGGTGAAGGTGACGGACTTGTAAACGATGTTGGTCAACTGGGCCGTACCGTTGCCCGGGGGCTTCACCACGGTGCGGAGAATGTTCGTCGTGGCCACGAGATTAACACCGCTGGTGACGGTGTTGGTGTCGTCAATGCGGATCACGCGATTGCCGTAGTAGGCGTTGTTGACACCGCTGTCCGCCGTCGTGGCATAGACCACGGGATAGGAGCCGCTCCAGTCCACCGCCACGCTGAAGCAGCCGATGGGGACGTTGGTATTGCCCGGATTGGCCATGATGCCGGAAGTCAGGTTGGTATAACCAGGAATGATCAGATGATAGGCCATGCTCCAGGTCAGCCCGGATTTGACATACTTGCTGATGCCGCCCTTGGTGCTGATGGTGTTGTCGGCCATGTAAGCCACGGTGCCCTGCGGATTGATGTCGAAGCCAATGACGCTGTCATGCCCGGTGTTGGCGGGAATTTCCAGATGCAGAAAGGAAGCGGCGCTGGGATAAGGCACCGGGTTGTTGAAGAAGTCCACGAACGAATAGACGCCCGCCGGATAGAAGTTCACCGCCTCGCTTTTTTTCACCGTGGCATAGAGCGCGTTGTTGATGACCTTCGAGCAGGACGTCAGCGCGATGTTTTGAAACTGGATCGGCCCGCCGTTGATGGTGCTGAAGTAAAGGCTGCCGTAACCATTGCCGCAGCCCCAAAAGTTGCCCAGCCCGTCCGTGGCCACGCCGCGCGGATTCGTCTTGCCCGTGGCGACACCATACCAGCCGCCGCCGCGATAGGGATTGGAGTAGTTGGTGAAGGCGTCCACCGTGCCGATGCCGCGATCATAACTCAGATTGGAGGGCGCGGTCTGTCCGCCGGTAGTCTGGGACAATATATCTCCCTGGTAGCCGGAAAAGGCGAGCAGGCTTTTGTCGCCCGACAACGAGAGGCAGCCTTCCGTGCCGGCGTTGCCGTTGATCAGCATCGCCGTGGGGCCGTTGGTTGGAATCGCCACTTGCACGGAGGGGTTGGTCTGGTTGATCGCATTCGGATCAAACTGGTCAATGAAGATTTGTGTCTGGCGGCTGCCGAAAATATCCGACGCGGCATAGTTGGTAATGCCCGTAATCGCGCCCAAGGGCTGGCAGCGATTGGTGCCGCCGTCACCGAGTTGCAGGACGGCGAGATTGCCCGGTGCAAAAACCGTGTTCGCCGCCATTGCTTCACCACCACCTAACGCCAGCAAGCTGGCGGTCAGCAGGACGTTGATTTTATCTTGGTTTAAGGATGATCGTTTCATGCGTGGGCTGGTTGCTTGGTTCACTGTCAGTAGTTTTATAGTTCGCGGTCACTATGGGTGAACTCCGTTACACCCAAAGGTCAGCGCGGTTACGAAACGGTGACATCAACCTGCCCCTCCTGATTTTCTGCTTCGTTAAAATCTCCCGCGCTAATTATTCGTCACCAGCTTGTCACGGGGGCGACCTTGGTTCGTCACAATTAGAAGGCATTTTTGGCGGGGTAATTGATGATGCATTGAACGAACGACCTAAAAAACTATGACTTTCAAACCTGGCCGAACCCTGTCAGACAAACGCGGCTTCACCCTCATTGAACTCCTGGTTGTCATCGCCATCATCGCGATTCTCGCCGCGATGCTGCTGCCGGCATTGTCCAAGGCGCGCGCCAAAGCGCAGCAGACCGTTTGCCTGAACAACTTGAAACAGTGGGGACTGGCCGAAACCGTATACGTGGACGAGAACAACCAGCGGCTGCCCATGACGAAAATCCCCAACGGCACTCCGGGCTTCACCGCCCCGGAAGATGAACCGACCTAGCTCAGTCTCACCTCGGTGGAGTTCATCAACAATTCCGCCGGTTCTGCCAACGGACGCGATGCCTGGTTCAACGCCCTGCCGCCGGAGATCAAATCCCCGCCGCTGTGGAGCTATGCCATCGGCGGACTGGCGGCCTACCAGCGGTTTGCCGAAGGCAAAACCATTTTCCATTGTCCCACCGCCGTGTCCCAGGGAAAGGACCCCTCGCTGCTCGCCAACAACGACCGCGTCATCTTCGAATACGGCATGAACTCCAAAGGCATGTGGGAAAAGAACGGCACCCTCCAGGTGTTGCCGATGAAAACATCCATCATCCGCAGTCCTTCCTCGTTCGTGATGTTCTCCGACAACCGCGTCCGCACCGATGACGCGCCGCCGTACGTGCTCGATCCCAGCAAACTCGGCAGTCCGCAGAACTACACCAGCCGCTTCTCCCAACGCCACAACAAGGGAGGCAACCTCACCTTCAGCGACGGTCACGCCGCGCACTTCAAATACGACTACGTCTGCGTCAACAACAACGGCAAACCTTCCGACCCCGCTCGAACCGACATCCACTGGTCGCACGACGGAACCTCGGTTGACGGCCTTACACCGCAATAAACCCGGCCACTCCACCAACACACCAAACAAGCAACATGCACCTGCTGAACCAACCCTCCCGTCCCGCCCGCCAGTTTTTCCGCCCGGTTATTTTCGCCTTTGTGATGAGCACCGCTCCGCTGTTCGCCGACGACGCGCCAGTGGCCTACCTGCCCGCCGGCCAGCCCGATGGTTCGGTGTTCTTGACGCCGCCGCCCCTGGCAGGCTCGGCGGAACAAGCCGCGGACATGGCCGCCGTGGTTGCGGTTCACGCGGCCTGCACGACGAACGAGGCCGCGCTCGCCTTTTCAGAAAAGAAATTTTCCATCTTCACCTTCACCCCGGCCATCGGAACTTTTTTCCAGCCGGGCAAACTACCCAAGACCGAAGCCTTCTTCGAGCGCGTGCAGACGCAGGCCGAAACTGTAACCGACTTGGCCAAGGATTTCTGGAGACGCCCTCGCCCCTACACCATTGATCCAAGCCTGGCGTCCGGCAAACTGGAAAAGAGTTTTGGCTATCCCAGCGGCCACTCCACGGAGGGCACCGTGCTGGCCCTGGTGCTGTGCGAACTGTTTCCGGACCGGCACGACGATATCTTGGCCGTCGGCCGCAATCTTGGCTGGCATCGCGTCTGGATCGCGCGGCACTATCCGACCGACATTTACGCCGGACGGGTGTTCGCCCAAGCCATCGTCCGCGAGATGAAGAACAACCTGGCCTTCCACCGGGACTTGGAAGAAGCGCGCACTGAAATCGAAGCCGCGCGACCCTCCCTCAAAGCCGCAGCCAGAACGCAGCCCGCCGCCGCCGCGCACTGATTTATTTTTCGGCCATCACCGCGGCAAAACGCAGCCCGCGCGTGCTGACCCGCAGTTCGGTGAACCCGAATTCCGCCATCACCGCCTCGTAAATCACCGCGCCGGAGAGAATCACATCCGCGCGCTTTTTCGGCAGCCCCGCAATTTGCTGGCGCTGCGCCAGTGGCAGCGACCACAGCCGGTCCACCTGCCCCCGCAGGCGCTCATTGCCGAGACGGATCCGCTCGATCCGCACGCGGTCAAACGTCTCGAGCTGCGCCTCCATGCGCGCGAGAATGCTCGTGGTACCGCCGGTGCCGACCAGTTCCACGCGGCCCAGTTTGGTTTCGCGCTGCAGGGCCGGCTCCAGTTGCGGCCGCACGGTTTTCGCCAGAAATTTTTTCAGCCAGTCCCGGCACGCGGCCAGTTCGCCCGCCGTGGGCGGGTCGCTGGGCGGGATTTTTTCCAGCAGCCGCACCGTGCCCAGCGGAAAGCTCTGGGCAAAATGTTTGTGCCCGGCCTGGCCCAGAATGAATTCGGTGCTGCCGCCGCCGACGTCCAACAGCAGCAGCGGTTGCCGCGCAAAGTTGGGATCGGTGGTGACACCGCGAAAGGCCCACTCGGCCTCCTGTTCCCCCGAGATGATCTCCACTTTCAGGCCCGCGGCGGCCTCCACGGCGGCGAGCAGATCCCCCGCGTTCACCGCATCCCGCGCGGCGCTGGTGGCGATCACGCGGATGGTGGCGGCCTCGTGGCGGAGCGCAGTCCCCGCATACACCGCCACCGCCTCCGCCGTCTGGGCGATAGGTTCCGGCTGCAACCGGTGAGTCTGGTAAAAACCCTGGCCCAGCCGGGTTTGAATGCTGCCCTCCCAGACCGGCCGCACCTGCTCGCCCGCCACGTCCGCCACCAGCAACTTGATGGAATTCGTGCCTACATCAATGACGGCGCGGCGGACAAGTTTCATGGTCGCGGATGGTATGCGGGGACGACGTTCCGCCAAAGTTAAAAAATGGTGACAAATTCAATGGACGGTTAAACTGCGGGGGAATTTTATGTTGAAACAGGTCCAGACCAAGTCATGGAAGGGCGCCGGCCGGACTTTCGCCATTGTCGCGTCGCGCTACAACGCGCGTTACGTGGACGCAATGCTGCGCGCGGCCGGAGCGGAACTGCGGCGGGCGAGAGCAAAAGTGCGGATCGTCCGCGTGCCAGGCGCGTATGAGATTCCAGTGGTGGCAAAAACACTGGCGGCCAAAACTCCCGCGCCCGCCGGCATCCTGTGTCTGGGCGTGATCCTGCGCGGCGAGACGACCCATGCGGCGCACATCGGCGAGGCGGTCAGCGGCGCGCTGATGCAGATCCAGCTCGCGCATCAAATTCCCGTCATTCACGAGGTCTTGTTGCTGGAAAGCGAGGCGCAAGCGCGCGTTCGTTGTCTCGGCCGGAAACACAATCGCGGCATGGAAGCGGCGCAGACCGCCCTGGAAATGGCGCGCGTGATGGCGGCCTTGTGACACCCCGGGCCGGATTCAACCAAGCTGCACATGAAACCTGCTGGCAGCGCCGATCGCCGCCAGGTCGCCGCCGTAAAACTCCTGCCGAAACTCTTCATCCTCGAGCAGGTGCCGGCCGGTTTCCCGCTGGTCGCGGCGGATCAGGTGTTTCAGTTCGGCCAGGTTATCGGACCAGCGGAAGCCGTTGAAAAACTCCGCGCCGGCAAATTGCGTTTTGTAGAGCGCGTTGTCCGAATAGCAGGTCCCGAGATAGAGATGTGCCAGGCCTTTCTCCGCGAAAAATGCCACCGCCGAGGTCATCATGAAAAGGCCGAGACTGCGGTTGGAGTGGTTGAGATCGTAAAATGCAAAGCGGTAAAACGCGAGGTGCAAGGCTTCGAGATAAAGCACCACCACGCCCAGTTCAGCCCCGGTCTGGTCGTCGCTGAACACGAGCAGGTGCGTGACCACCGGCGAGTTGAAAACCAGATCGAGCCGTGCGTGCGTCATCACATCCTTGCCAAACCGCAGGTCAGCAAAGTGCTTGTAGAACTCGCGCCGGGCTGGCGTGAAATCAAATTCCACGCGCGGCACGAGTTTCATTTCAATACCCGCGCCTTTGCGGAGGATGCGGCGGTTCTCCGACGAAGGCTTGAATTTCCCCAGCTTCACGCGCACCTGGCGGCACATGTAAAAGTGCTTGAGACCGCGTGCCGCCGGCAGAAAACCCGCGTCGAAAATATGCGCCGGCGCTTCGCCCGGCTCCGGCACGGCCCAGATCACGTAAGGATAAAGGTAATGCCCGTAATCGGATTTGGCTTCGGAGAAAAGGAGTTTCACAAAATGCGGGCTCCCTTTAACCACGAAACACCCGAAATGACACGCAAAAAAGCAGGCGACGAACTGGGCGTATATTTCGGCCCAAATCGGAACTACCCTTTGGAAATGGAAAATGCTATCAAAGTTGCTCGTAATTAATAATTGAAAGCTTTAATCGAAACTAGAAACACGCGGACGGAACGGGTCTTCCTCGTGGGCGTGGAATTGAAATCCGGCCGTGCCGCCGCCACGCGCGAGGCGCTGGACGAACTCGCCGAACTGGCCGCCACCGCCGGCGGCGAAGTCATCGGCGAAGGGATTCAAAAGCTGGAGACGCCCAGCGCCGCCACCTACATCGGCAAGGGCAAAGCCGAGGAGTTCGCCAAATACTGCGCGGAGCACAACATCGACACGGTTATTTTCGACGACGAACTTTCGCCCGCCCAGAACCGTAATCTGGAAAAAATCTTCAACTGCAAAACGCTCGACCGCACCGCGCTCATCCTCGACATCTTCGCCCAGCGCGCCCGCACGCGCGAAGGCAAGATGCAGATCGAGCTGGCCCAGCTTCAGCATCTGCTGCCGCGCCTGACGCGGTTCTGGGGCCACTTGTCCCGGCAATCCGGCGGCATCGGCATGCGCGGCGGCGAAGGCGAATCGCAGCTGGAAGCGGACCGCCGCAAAGTGCAGGAGCGCATTGACAAGATTGAGCGCGACCTCGACACCGTCGTCCGCCAGCGCGCCACGCAACGTTCCGGCCGCCAGCGCAACAACTGGCCGCTCGCGTCCATCGTCGGCTACACCAACGCCGGCAAGTCCACCCTGCTCAACCAACTGACCGGCGCGGAGGTGCTGGCGAAGAATGTCTTGTTCGCCACGCTCGATCCGACGACGCGACGACTGCGCTTGCCGACGAACCAAAATGTTTTGCTGACGGACACGGTGGGTTTCATTCGCAAGCTGCCGCACGGTCTGGTCGAGTCATTCAAGGCCACGCTCGAAGAAGTCGTGCAGGCAGATCTGCTCGTGCATGTCGTGGATACCAGCCACGAACAGGCCGAGGAGCAGATCCAATCCGTGGAGGCCGTGCTGAAGGAAATCGGCGCCGAGGGCAAGCCGACGCTGATGGTGTTCAACAAGATTGACCGGCTGAACGACCATCGCCAGACATTGAATCATTTTCTCGAACGCCATCCCAACGGCGTCGCGATTTCCGCTGCCACCGGCGAAGGCATGCCCGCGCTGCTCGCCGAACTCAGCTCTCAGTTGCGGCCGGTGCGCGAGTTCGTGAGCGTGTCCGTGCCGCATGAAAAATCCGGAGTCATCGCGCGCCTGCACGAAGTCGGACAGGTGATCGAGCGGCGGTATTACGGCAAGACGGCGCGGTTCAAGGTGCGGATTCCGCCGCAACATCACGCGGAGTTTGCGAAGTTTATTGTAGAGCCGGAGCAGACGTGAGGCGGTGAAGGCTTACCGTGGATTGAGAATATCTTCCTTTTCCAAACCTTTGATTTCCGCCACGGCGCGGAGAATGGCGTTGAGCGTGCCAATGCGGAGCGGGTTATGATCGGGAACGGCGAGCCGATGGTGACTGGGGGAATCCGTTTCGAGAATCACATGACTGCCCCCCTGATTAACCCGCCGGTAGCCATGGTGTTTGCAAAGCCGCTTGATCAAGTCCGCGCCGCTCAAGTCGCGCGGCAGTTTCATGCGCCGGTCAGCAGTTCATCCCGCACCAGGTGCAAGCGCACGGCGGCGGGTTTGGGTCGGTCAAAAAAATAGGCGGAAACGGCTTCACGCACATTGACTCGTAATTCCTCCCAGGTGTTGCCTTGCGTGAAGATGTCATGCGAAAGACACTCAGCCACGTAACCGCCGTCGCTTTCCTGTGTCACTGTGAAGACAATTTCCATGACGGCATCATCCTTCAAAAACTCATGGAAAACAAGCCTTTTGGTGATGGGGATCGCCCCAGTCAAGTCGACGACGGCTGAACCGCCCGAACCAAAAGCACTGGAATGTGGGTGTTGTGCCGGACTTCGTGGATGGTGCTGCCGAAAATCAAATCACCGATCAAGCGGTGGCCGTGACTGGCCATCGCAATGAGGTCGCACTTTTCCTTCTCAGCGGCTTTCAAGATTTCCTTCGGCGGCTCGCCCATGGCGAGCTGCGTTGAAGCGACCAGTCCCTGCTCCCGAAATTTTTCCGCCACGATTTCCAGATAGGCGCGGTCGGCCTTGATCTCCTCAGACTCGGCGAGCTTGAGCTGGTTGAAGTTGCGCGCGGCGAAACCATCGGCGACGTGGAGCAGGAGCAGTTCGGAATTTAATTGCTTCGCCAGTTCGGTCACATGCGGAATCAAACTTTCATCCGCCCGGCCGTTTTCCAAAGCGACTAGAATTTTTTTATACATGACGCGTCTCAGAATAATTGCCCCAGCCAGCCGCTCAGGCCGGTGAAGTCGGACAGGAATTTCACGTTGAGCAAGACGATGATCCCCGCCGTCAGCCACGCCAAGGTTTTAATCCACGGCGGATTGGTGAATTCGCCCATCTTGCGGCGATCACTGGTGAAGAGGACGAGTGGAATCACGGCAAACGCCAGCTGCAGGCTCAACACGACCTGGCTGATGATAAGCAACTTCGCCGTGCCGCTCTCACCATACATCGCCGTGACGATCACCGCCGGCACAATCGCGATGGCCCGCGTGATGAGCCGCCGCAGCCAGGGGCGCAGCCGCAGATTGAGAAAACCCTCCATCACGATCTGCCCCGCCAGCGTGCCGGTGAGCGTGGAGTTTTGGCCGGACGCCAGCAGCGCCACGGCGAACAACATGCTGGCCACGCCCACGCCAAGCGTCGGCGAAAGCAGCTTGTAGGCGTCCTGGATTTCCGCCACGTCGTGCTGGCCGCGTGTGTGAAAGGTCGCAGCGGAGACGATGAGGATGGCGGCGTTGATGAACAGCGCAAACATCAGGGCGAGCGTGGAATCAATGGTCGCGAACTTGATCGCCTCGCGTTTGCCGGAGGCGTTCTGCTCATACTTGCGCGTCTGCACGATGGACGAATGCAGGTAGAGATTGTGCGGCATCACGGTGGCGCCGATGATGCCGATGGCAATGTAGAGCATCGCCGGATTGGTCACGACCTCCGTCG
>JANPGB010000122.1:0-8138 GCA_031423695.1 Verrucomicrobiota bacterium | reverse complement strand
AGCGCGATGAGTTCGACGACCGCCGCGTGCAACTGGTTTTCATCACGCATCGGCGCGGTGCAACCTTCGAGGTAGCTCACATGCGCGGCATCGTCGGCCACGATCAGCGTGCGCTCGAACTGGCCGGTGTTGGCGGCGTTGATGCGGAAATAAGTCGAAAGCTCCATCGGGCAGCGCACGCCCTTGGGGATGTAGCAGAACGAACCATCGGTGAAGACGGCGGAGTTCAACGCGGCGTAAAAATTGTCCGTGTACGGCACGACCGAGCCGAGATATTTCTTAATTAGGTCAGGATGGTCATGCACCGCCTCGGTGAACGAACAGAAGATGACACCCTTCTCCGCGAGTTGTTTGCGGAACGTGGTGCCGACTGAAACGGAATCAAAAATCGCGTCCACCGCCACGCCCGCGAGCCGCCCACGTTCACGCAGCGGGATGCCGAGTTTTTCGTAAGTCTCCAGCAGCTTGGGGTCAACTTCGTCCAGGCTCTTCGGCGCGTCCTTCTTCGCCTTCGGCTGGGAAAAGTACACGATGGCTTGGTAATCAATTTTCTCGTGATGCGCCTTCTGCCAGGTCGGTTCGGTCAAGGTCAGCCAGTGACGATACGCTTTGAGCCGCCAGTCGGTCAGCCATTCCGGCTCGTTCTTCTTGCGCGAGATGAGACGGATGGTGTCCTCGCTCAAGCCCGGCGGCTCGGACTCGGTTTCAATGTCCGTGACAAAGCCGTACTTGTATTCCGTCTTGACCAGATCTTCGATGGTTTCGGTGGCGGTGCTCATGAAATTATTTCTTCTTCCGGCCCGCGCAGTCCGCGCAGGTGCCGTGAACGGCAATATCGTAGTGATCCACTTTGAAACCCTTGGGCTTCGGCATGGACGCGTTGTCCGCCGACATCATTACATCAAAAACCTCCCCGCACGCATCACAATAATAATGCGCGTGCTCCTCCATGTTCGGGCAGAAACGGGTGGCTCCGCGTTCGAGCGTGACCTGGCGGGCCAAACCGCTCTGGACGAGTGCGTCGAGGCAGTTATACACGGTCGCGTGGGAAATCTCCGGCATGGTCTTCTTCGCCCGCATGAACACCTCGTCCGCCGTCGGATGGTCGCGCTTATGGATCAGCACATCATAGACGCAGCGCCGCTGCGACGTGAAGCGGAAGCCGCTTGTCGCCAGCCGTTCGCCCAACTCGCGCTCAAATTTTCTGTTGTCCGCCACGTTCATCGCAGGAACCAAGTTTAGGCGGGACACCGGGGAAGTCAATAATTGGAATTATTCTAAATAAGGAGCATAGGGCCGGAGCGCGGACGGGCTTTTCCGCGCGTTTCGGTCCTGCCCAGCCACCTGCGGACAAGGCTGTCGGCGCTCCGGTTGCCGATTCCAGGCGCACCAGTCACGAGGCGCGGGCTTGCCCCAGAACGGCCTGAGTGTGTAGCGTTCGGCGATGCTCAACTACATCTGGCTCGGGCTGATGCTGTGCGCCGTCCTCCTCGGCGGCTGGAACGGCCAGCTCCGGGAAGTCGCGGACAAGGCGCTGGAGATGGCCGACACCGCCGTCGTGAAAATCTCCTTCTCGCTCATCGGTATCATGGCGCTCTGGCTGGGCATCATGCGGTTGGCGGAACGCGCCGGACTCGTCGCGCTGCTGGCGCGGGCGTTGCGGCCGTTGATGCGGCGAATCTTTCCCGAAGTCCCGCCGGAACATGCCGCGATGGGTTCGATGCTGATGAACATCGCCGCCAACATGCTCGGACTCGGTAACGCCGCCACGCCGCTCGGCCTGCGCGCCATGAAGGATCTGGAAACGCTCAACCCGCGTCCCGGCACGGCGACGAATGCGATGTGTACCTTTCTCGCGATCAACACCAGCGGCATCCAGCTCATCCCCGTCACCGCCATCGCGATTCTCTCGGCGAACAAATCCACGAACCCCACGGCCATCGTCGGCACGTCCATCATCTGCACGGCGTGCGCGGCGGTCTCCGGCGTGCTGATGGCAAAATTTTTGAGCCGGCTGCCGATGTTCGCCATGGGAAAAGCGGAAAGCGGGAGAGTGGAAGGCGGAAATGGTCAGAGCCTCCTCACACCGGCTCCTACAAATAAAAACGAGGAAAAGCCCGCCGTGAAGGAAGCCGCGACGTTGAAGCCAATCCACTGGTGGGGACAAATTGTTTTCGCCGCTTTCCTCATGTGTTTCGTGTTCTTCTTTGCGCGGATGGTTTTCCCGGAAACGTTTGGACTGCCCATCTCCGAGGAAGCTGCGAAGAAAAATTTGTTCATCCGCATCGTTGGCGCGGTGTCGCTGCTCTCGATTCCATTTCTGCTCTCGGCCATTCCGCTGTTTGCCACGCTGCGACGCGTGAAAGTTTATGAAGAGTTCGTGGAAGGCGCGAAGGAGGGCTTTGACGTGGCCATCCGCATCATCCCGTATCTTGTGGCAATGCTCGTCGCCGTGGGGATGTTCCGTGCGGCGGGCGGGATTGACATGCTGAGCCGCAGGCTGGCGCCGATGATGAACGCGCTGGGCTTTCCGACCGATCTGCTGCCGATGGTTTTGGTGCGCCCGTTGAGCGGCAGCGGCTCGCTGGGATTTTTCACCGAACTGGTGAAACAATTCGGCCCGGACAGCCTCATCGCACGGATGGCGGGGACGATTTACGGCAGCACGGAGACGACGTTTTATGTGCTGGCGGTTTATTTCGGCTCGGTCGCCGTCAAGCGGACGCGGCACGCGCTGCTGGCGGGATTGACGGCAGATCTGGTGAGCGTAATCGTGGCGGTGATCGTGTGCCGGATTGTGTTTGCTTAGATCAAACAGTCCCGATTTCCTGCGGCCCTTTCCCACCGTTGACGAGAAAGAGAACGGCCATGCGGACGGCCAAACCGTTGGTGACCTGCTCCAAAATCAACGAGCGGTCGCAGTCGGCGATTTCACTGTCAATCTCCACGCCACGATTAATGGGGCCGGGATGCATGATGAATGCATCGGGTTTGGTTTTCGCGAGCCGCGCCTTGTTCAGGCCGAAAAGCTGCGTGTATTCGCCGATGCTCGGGAACATGCTCTTGCGCTGCCGTTCGTGCTGGATGCGCAGCAGGTTGATGATGTCGGCGTCGCGGATGGCTTCGTCCACGTCGTGGGTGACGCGACAACCCATTTGTTCAAAAGTTTTCGGCACCAGCGTGGCTGGGCCGCAGAGCGTGACTTTCGCGCCGAGCTTGGTCAGCGCCCAGATGTCCGAACGCGCAACGCGGCTATAAAGAATGTCGCCGAGAATCGTGATGTTCAGGCCTTCGATTTTTCCTTTGCGTTCGCGGATGGTGTAGGCATCAAGCAACGCCTGCGTGGGATGTTCATGCGCGCCGTCGCCGGCATTGATGACGTGGGCATTCAATACGCGGGATAAAAAATGCGGCGCGCCGGACGCGCTGTGGCGGATGACGATGAAGTCGGCGTTGAGCGCTTCGAGATTGCGGGCGGTGTCCTTGAGAGTCTCGCCTTTTTTGAGTGAGGAGGCGTCGGTGGTGAAGTTGATGATGTCGGCGGAGAGGCGCTGCTCGGCGAGTTCAAAGCTGATGCGCGTGCGGGTGGACGGCTCGACGAACAGGTTGACGACGGTCTTGCCGCGCAGGGCCGGGACTTTCTTGATGGCGCGCTCGCCGACGGCCTTGAAGGCGCGGGCGGTGTCGAGCACGGTCGTGATTTCGTCCGCGCTGAGCGATTCGATGTCGAGGAGATGTTTGCGGTTCCAGCTCATGGTTTTTCCAGCACGACGGCGTCTTCGGCTCCGGGTTGGTTCACCAGCACGCGGACTTTTTCATGGAGCGAGGTCGGCAGGTTCTTGCCGATGAAATCCGCCTTGATGGGCAGTTCGCGATGGCCGCGATCAATCAGCACGGCGAGCTGGATTTTTTTGGGCCGGCCAAAATCGTTGAGGGCGTCCATCGCGGCGCGGGTGGTGCGGCCGCTGAACAATACGTCGTCCACCAGCACCACGGTTTTGCCGGTCACATCGAAGGGGATGACGGTCGGGAAAATTTTCGGCGCAGCGCGCTGGCCAAGATCGTCACGATGCATGGATACATCAAGAACGCCCACCGGCACCGGATGCTGCCAGATGCCGCAGAGAATGGCACTGAGACGGTTCGCGAGGTCGTCGCCGCCGATGGGGATGCCGATGAGCACGACCTCGGCGCTGTCTTCGTTGCGCTCGGCGATTTCGTGGCCGATGCGGGTGAGCGCGCGCTGGATGGCGGGGGCGTTGAGGATGACGGTGGATTCAGTCATGAGTGGGGAAAGTTCCAAGCTCCAGGCTCCAGGCTCCAAAAATAAAAAAACGAACCTGCCTTGTGAGCGGGTCCGGTTGCTTCAAATTTGTTTTCATCATTCCTTGGCGGCCTCGCGGGGCCGGCTTAAAGGAGCGGGGCGGCTGACTTAATTGCTGTTGGTGGCCGTCTGCCGGGCCTTGCGCCATTTGGAGCGGTATTTGACGATCCAGTCGGTGAGCGCACGCTCGAAGCCGATGTCATGACCGACCTTTTCGGATTCGATCCACTTGTGTTTCATGATTTCCTCGCGTTCCGCTTGGAACTCGCGGTAGAGCGAGGAGTTTTTCATCAAATCGCTGGTCGCCAGCGGCTCTTTGTTGTGGTCAGGCATAACAAGGGAGAGTTGAGGTAACGCGACCGATTGACGCGCAGAAGCGGTTCATTATTATTTCCGAACTGGGTCGAAAGGTATTCATCGGTGAAGGCCGGGCCTTCGGTTCTGCTGCGAATCTAGAACAGGGCACGCTGCTTTGCAACTATTCGCTTGCGGCCGCAGTTCATCCGAGAATCTGTTTCAGCGCCATGGCGATTTGCAGAAACGCTTTTCCGGGCGGTTTGTCCGGGGCGGAGACGATCACCGGGATGCCGCGGTCGCCGCCTTCGCGGATTTCGGTAAAGATCGGCACCTCACCCAGGAAGGGCACACCCTTCCGCGCCGCCTCGGTCCGCCCGCCGCCGTGGCCGAAAATTTCCACGCGCTGGCCATTGGGGGTGGTGAAATAGCTCATGTTTTCCACGAGGCCCAGGATCGGTACGTTGACCTTCTCGAACATCGCCACGCCCTTGCGCACAACGCCGAGCGAAGCCTCCTGTGGCGTGGTGACGATCACGCCGCCGTCCAGCGGCACGGTCTGGCAGAGGGAGAGCTGCGCGTCGCCGGTGCCGGGCGGGAGATCCACGAGCAGATAATCCAGCTCCCCCCAGGCCACGGACATGAAAAACTGCTGGATCGTTTTCTGAATCATCGGGCCGCGCCAGATCACCGGCTGGTCGTCGTCGAGCAGAAACCCGATGCTCATCAGTTTAACGCCGTGGCTCGACAGCGGCACCATTTTCTCATCCGCGCTCAGGGTGGGCCGTTCCTTCACGCCCATCATCAGCGGAATGCTCGGCCCGTAAATGTCGCAGTCGAGGAGGCCGACCCGCGCGCCGAGCCGGGCCAGGCCGCAGGCCAGGTTCACGGACGTGGTGGATTTGCCGACTCCGCCCTTGCCGCTGGCCACGGCGACAATGCGTTTGACGCCCGGGATTTTATTTTGATTGCCGCCGGAAGTTTTGGCCGGGGCGGCTTGCTGGCGGACTTCCACATAAACCGAATTGACGCCGGGCAAGGCCCGCAATGCCCGTTCGCTGTCGGCCTTGATCTGCGCGGCCGCTTCGGGATTGTTGGTCGTCAGTTGCATCGTGACGCTGACCGCGCCGTTGCCGATGGCGATGTCCTTGATGAGCCCGAACGAGATGATGTCGCGGGAGTAGCCCGGAAATTTGACCGTCTTGAGCGTGTTTTTAATGTCGTCTTCAGTGAGCATTCCAAAAATACCTTTGCCGAAGCGGGGTGCAAAGGCAAGCACCTTGCAGGCACAAGCCTTCTTTTCGCCCCCCCGCCGCAAAATTGTGTCGGCGCAAAATTGTTGCCGCGGAATCCCGCCGATGCTCTAATCCCGTCAGCCCTTCAACTTTATGGAAATCAAAATCCAGTGCGGCTGCGGCACCAAATATAAATTCGACACGGAACCCGTGAATGGCCGCATGCCCGTCATCGTCACCTGCCCAAGCTGCGGCACCAACGGCACGGAAGACGCCAACCAGCAGATCGCGCAGTCCATGCCCCGAGCCATGCCCACCCGAGCGCCTGCGTCCTCCGCCCCACCGCCTCCCCCACCGCCCGCACCGGCCGGCGGCGGGTTGCGGTTGTCCGGCGTGGGTCAGGCGCTTGCGGATATCGCCGTGGGCGTAAATCCTTCCGCCCCCGGCCTGCCGGAAGATGCGAGCGCGTCCTTGCTCAACCGCAAAACCTTCGTCGTCAAGGAACGCGTCGGCTTGCTCAAACTCACGGACGCCTACGACATCCTTGATCCCGCCACCGGCCGCGGCATCGGCCTGGCCAAGGAAGAGCCGCCCACCTGGGCCAAGTGGCTGCGGCTCGTGGTTGAAAAGCATCGCCTGCCAACCGCCATCAATATTTATGAAAACGAGGGCCAGCCGCCGGTGGTTTCGATCAAGCGCGGCTTCACTTTCATCCGTGCCAAGATCAATGTCGTCGCCGGCGATGGTCGCTCGCTCGGCTATTTGAAAAGCAAACTGCTCACCATTGGCGGCGGCTTTCACGTCTACGACCATGCCGATCAGGCGGTGGCGGAAGTCAAGGGCAACCTGGTCGGCTGGGACTTCCGCTTCCTCAACAAGAGCGGCCGCGAAATCGGCACCGTCAGCAAAAAGTGGGCGGGCCTCGCCAAGGAACTGTTCACCTCCGCCGACACCTACGTCATCGCCCTCACCGATCTGAGCAACGCCGGGCCGGACACCGTGAGTCTGCTGCTCGCCGCTGGCCTGGCCATCGACATCGTCTATAAAGAGAAAGAGTGAACCGCTTGTTTCAGCCGCGCTTCTCGGCTAGTTTGGCCGCGTGATTTACGACGCATCACTCGACGAACTGCTCCAGAACGTGTGGGCCGGCCGGCGCATCAACGCGGCCGAGGCGCTGCGGCTTTACCAGCTCCCGCTGGAAGAATTAGGCGCGCTTGCCGACCATCGCCGCCAGCTTGCCCGCAAAGATGCCCACGATGGTCGCGGCAACGACATCGTCACCTACATCGTTGATCGCAACATCAATTATACCAACGTCTGCAACGTCTATTGCAAGTTCTGCGCGTTCTACCGCGTGGAAAAGGACGACGACTCCTACGTCATCTCGCTCGCCGAGATCGACCAGAAGATCGAGGAAACCCTTGCGCTCGGCGGCACGCAGATTCTGATGCAGGGCGGTCATCATCCCAAGCTGACCAAGCAGTGGTATCTCGATCTGCTCTCACACATCAAAAACAAATTTCCGCAGGTCAACGTCCACGGTTTCAGCCCCAGCGAGTTCATCCACTTTCGCGAAGTGTTCAACGAACCGCTGGAAAAAATCATCGGCGATTTCGTCCAAGCCGGACTCGGTTCGATTCCCGGCGGTGGCGGCGAAATTCTCGTGGACCGCGTGCGCCAGAAAATTTCCCCGCTCAAGGCCATGAGCAGCGACTGGCTCGAAGTCATGGACATCGCGCATCGCCTCGGCCTGAATTCCAGCGCCACGATGATGTTCGGCCACGTCGAAACGATCGAGGATCGCATCGAGCATCTGGAACGCCTGCGCGTGCAGCAGGACAAGTCCAAAGGCTTCACCGCCTTCATCGGCTGGACGTTTCAAGCCGAGCACACCAAGCTCAAAGCGCCCACCGTCGGCGCGCACGAATATCTGCGGACGCAGGCGCTGGCCCGCATCTACCTCGACAATTTCCCCAGCGTGCAAAGCTCCTGGGTCACGCAAGGTTTGGAAATTGGCCAGGTCGCTTTGAAATATGGCGCGAACGATCTCGGCAGCATCATGATCGAGGAAAACGTCGTCTCGCAGGCCGGCACCACCTTCCGCATGACGGTTGGCGACATGCAGCGTCTCATCAAAGACCTCGGCTACGAACCGCATCAGCGCGACAACTGGTACCGCCTCCTGAACGCCTGATTCCTCCCCCGGACTGGCCCGGCCGGGAATGCTCCCGGCTTGTCATCCGTCTCACCCACGGCTAGTTTCCGAACATGAGCGCGACCGAAGT
>JANPGB010000121.1:0-2180 GCA_031423695.1 Verrucomicrobiota bacterium | reverse complement strand
TGCCGACGCCGACGCCATCCACAAAAAGAATTCCCGTGCTGCCGGACACCGTCACCGCCACATGATGCCACGCGCCTGCCGAAAGAATCGGGCCGTTGATCTGTTGTTCGCCCGCACCGGCGCTGGTGGTGATGGCGTAACGAACAGTATTTCCGCCGCTGACCGGAGCGAGAAACATATAGGCGGTCGTGCCCGTGCCGAAGTCAAAGACGCGCGCCCAAGTGCCGTTGGCGTTCACATAAACCCACGCGGCGATGCTGAAATTTCCCGACAGCGAACTGACCACGCCCGACGGCAAACTCACAAAGCTGCCGCTGCCGTTCAGCGCGACGGAGTTGCTGAACTTGCCGGGCGTGAAACTTGCACCGGCGTTCAACGTGCCATTTCTAGCAGCGATGGAATCCACAGCGGTCGTGCCGCTGGTCTCGTTGAATTTCCAATGCGCAAACATTGCAATGGGCGCGGCGGTGACTTGAACTGAGTTCGCGCTTTCGCCGACCGAATTCGTGGCGGACACGACGTAGTAATAGGTGAGGCCATTGACCGCCGTCGCGTCGGTGTAATTGGCCGTCGTTGGATTGGCGATAATGTTGTAAGGCCCGCCATTCACCGTGGCGCGCTTGACGAAGTAGCTCGTGGCCTCCCTCAAGGTGGCCCAACCCAAAACGACTTGATTGTGACCGGGCAGCGCGATCAAATTTGTCGGCGTCGTAGGCAGCGTGGGTGCTGGTGTGGTTGCGCTGGCTGGCGCGCTGTCGCCGCTCTCGCCGCCGCCGTTGACCGCCGACACGACATAATAATAGGACGTTGAACCCGCGAGTCCTGCGTCCGAGTAACTCAATCCTTTCAAGCCCGCAGCAATCGTGGTGTAAGGCCCGCCGTTGTTCGTGGAACGTTTGAGAGTGTAACTCGCCACATTCACTTGATCACCCCAAGTCAGATTGATCTGGCTGCTGCTCGCCGGAGTCGCCGCCAAGCCAGCGGGCGCGGCGGAAGTTTGCGGCGTGCCGAAAATCTGGCACTCGTAAAACGCCGCCCACCCCCCCGACGGAGTCACGCCCGTCACGGTCACACGAATGAAACGCGCCGCTGTCGAAAAATTATCGCTCGTGGTGTTTTGCACCGCGTTGGCCGTCGCGTCCACGAGCGTGGAATAGTTCACGTCATCCGTGCTGGTTTCGAGCCGGTATTGAAATGCCACGCCGTTGAACCACGAGATCGTCGCGTTGGTGAGGTTGCACGTCGAACCCAAATCCACGCGCCACCATTGGGGATACGCGCCGCCGTTCGCCGTCCAACGCGTGACGGATGTTTTTCCGTCATTCGCCGATTCAGGAAAAAATCCGCCTTGAAAACTGCTCGCCGTCACAGGCCGGAACTCCGACAGCAATCCGGCGGGCACCGCCGGCGGTGTGACGTTGACGAATTTCCACTGCTGGTTTCCGCTCGCGTTGCTGCCCCAGCCTTGCATCCCCGTGCCGTCGCTTGTCTGGCCGCCCGTGTCGAGGCATTTGCCTGTGGCCACGTTGATGAGCTTGTAATAACCGGCATCCGTTTTGACCACCTGCCATTGCTGGCTTGCAGTAAAATTTTCCGCCGCCTGACCGATGGGCGAGCCGTCGGCGGTGTTGCCGAGCGCATCGAGGAATTTTCCCGTGGCCGCCGAGCGCAGCGTGAACAGCGTCGTGCCGGGAATCAATGTCAGCACCCATTGCTGGTTCGAATTGCCGGAATAGCCGGATTGCTTGAGTTGTGCGCCATCCGCAATCGAACCGGAGTTGTCGAGCAACTTGAGACTGCTGCGATTGCGAAGCGAATAACTGCCCGGCGCAAATCCAATTGTGCGGTCTTCATCCAATCCCTGGTCACGAGCAAATGCCCCGATCAATCCGATGTGGCGCTCCGGATAAACGTCCTCACCGACATTGTTCCAGCCATACGGCCAGTAATGCTGGCTGTCACAGTTGATCAGCGCAGCCGGTCCGTCGTAGGCTTCCGCCGCGCTGTTGACGTAGCCGCCGCCCCAGGTGCCGCTCGCGTAAGTCGCCCAGTTACCCGTCGTCCCAGTTCCCAGCCAGTGACTCATCTCGTGCATCGCCACGCGGTAGATCTGGTAAGCGGCCGGACCGAACGTGATTTGCCCGTGATAATCTGATTGCGCCGTGGGCACGCCGGAACCG
>JANPGB010000120.1:0-41530 GCA_031423695.1 Verrucomicrobiota bacterium | reverse complement strand
GTCGAGGAAGAAAATCCCGAACTCGCCGACATGACACGCCGGTTCTGGATTGGCGGGGCGCTCGCGTTGCCGGTCTTCGTCCTCGCCATGGCGCACGCGATCCCTTTGCTACGGCGGAGTCCAGCACGCCGGTGAACTCGTCAAACGCACGCTGGTCACTTTCGAGGGAGAGGTCCGATTCAGGATTGAACGCGGCGGACGCGGGCGCGGGGGATGGGGTGGGCATGGCTGGGTTTGTGGGTTATTCGGAAAACGTGACATTCCATGTGTGACAATCAGCCTTGGGGCAACTATGTTCACACGGTAGGGGTCGCAGGTTCGAAACCTGCACCGCGCACCATTTTCAACAGAATCAATGGTTTCTTGGGTTTTAAACACCCCCCCAAGCAACAGTCATAACGCCCAGTCATAACAAAACGCCGAAACTTCGCGTTGTCGCGGAGTCGAAGCGAAGCTGATTATCGATGTCAAACCCGGGTCGCCGCATTATCGCTGTGTCATAAAACAACCACCTGATTAGCTCTGGTTTTTCGATTGGTGAATCGTTCAGGTTGACGGCCTGCATCGGCCTCGGCTCAAACCCAGGACCGGCCTGCAGGTGGCCGCGGAGAATGACGCACAATGTTTTTTTTGCTCTTTTGATCCATCGGGTTCCGCGACGCTAATCACTCTGGTTGCAGATACAACCTGAGTCTTGACTCGCAGAGCGATCAGCTCTTTGGGCATTTACTGGGCCGCGAAGTAGGGGACTGCGGACATGGTTATTGATCGGTTTTTTTGGGGGAATATCCAGGTGGTTGCTTGGGGTTATGAACCTTCAACAGATTCAACGACAACTCACGATCGTCAAGTCCGCCGAACACTTTTATCCCGATGGGTTCCGCGTCGAAATGGGGTCGTGCTTGACGCTTGCCTTGATACCGGGCGCGACGCAATTGAGCCTGCTGAGCTCCGCCGATAAAACCAATCGCCAAAAGGCGAGCTTGGTGCATTGAGATGCGGATTCAAAGTGCCTCGTCATCGAGAAATGGATCGTTGCGTCGTCCCCGCTGACCGTGAAAATCACACCACTTTAACAGTCTGCTGTGTTGCCAGCGCGCGAATAAAACCCTAATCCTTTGAAAAGCCCGCAAACAATAAAAATGAAATTACTCCCAGTCCTCCCCCTCACCGCTCTGCTCCTGACGCCAATGGTCGCGCTGCATGCAGCGGACGCGCCGGCAAAGAAGCCCAACATCCTCCTCATCGTTGGCGACGACATGGGCTATGCCGACGTGGGCTTCCACGGCTGCAAAGACATTCCCACGCCGAACCTCGATGCCCTCGCGGCTTCTGGCGTGCGGTTCACCAGCGGCTATGTGAGCGGGCCGTATTGCTCGCCCACGCGCGCCGGGATGTTGACGGGTCATTACCAGACGCGCTTCGGCCACGAGTTTAATCCCAGCGGTCCGGTTGCGGGAATGCCGGTTACCCAAAGCACGCTCGCCGATCATCTCAAGACCGCCGGTTACGCCACTGGTCTTGTCGGCAAGTGGCATCTCGGGAGTCAGTCCGCCATGCAGCCGCAGCAGCGCGGCTTCGATGATTTCTTCGGCTTCCTCGGCGGCGCCCACAGTTACTTCAATGCGGGGGGAATTCTTCGCGGCACTGAACCGGTGAAGGAAATGGATTATACCACCGACGCCTTTGGCCGCGAGGCGTGCGCCTTCATCGAAAAGCATAAGCGCCAGCCTTGGTTTCTCTATCTCGCCTTCAACGCCGTCCACACCCCGATGAATGCCACGGACGACCGGCTCGCAAAGTTTCCCAACATCGCGGACAAACAGCGCCGCACTTACGACGCGATGATGCTCGCGATGGATGACGCCATCGGCCGCGTGCGCCAAAAGCTTGCCGACTCCGGCCTCGACACCAACACGCTCGTCTTCTTCATCAGCGACAACGGCGGTCCGACCATGCCGGGCGTGACGGTCAATGGCTCGCGCAACACCCCGCTCAGGGGCAGTAAACGCACCACGCTCGAAGGCGGCATTCGCGTGCCGTTCCTCGTCTCGTGGCCGGGGCAGGTGAAGCCCGGCGTGTTCGAGCAACCGGCGATTCAACTCGATCTCCACGCCACCGCGCTCGCCGCTGCCGGAGTTGTGCCGAAGCCGGAATGGAAATTGGAAGGCGTCAACCTGCTACCGTTCCTTGCCGGCGAGAAAACCGGCGCGCCGCACGATGCGCTCTACTGGCGTTTCGGCGAGCAGATGGCCATCCGCTCGGGTGACTTCAAACTCGTTCGCTACGACCGCAATGCGGACACACTGACGGGCGGGCGAGGGCAGGGCGTTTCTGCCGTGAAACTCTACAACCTGCGCGCGGACATCGGCGAAACCAAAGACCTCGCCGCCACCATGCCCGAGAAAGTGAACGAACTCCAGTCGCAGTGGAACGAGTGGAACAAGGCGAACGTTAAACCGCTCTGGGGCGGCGGCAACTCCGATAGCGACGGCGACGAACCCGGTGCGCCCGCCAAGAAGCAGAAGGGAAAGAAAGCCGAGTGATGAGCTTTGTTTCCAACACAAAATCCGAAGTTGGCAATTGTCCTTGTGGCGCGGGCGCGGGGAAAGCGGCAATAAATCGCACGCAGTCCAAGCGCTCCGCGTTGGCGGGGCGCACCAAACTTCGCGCCAGCGTTTGGACTGCGTGTGCTTCAGCACCGCTTTGGGGCGCGCGCTGTGTCGTCCCCCGACCAGCCGCAGCACGCTGGAAAACACCTTGGCATGATGCGTCGAGACCATATCCAGATTACAGCCGGTATGGGGCACTGGGTTCACGGAAGGAAAGCTCCAGAGGGCTGGAGCACTCCAGGACGCTCTGTGTTGGCGTTGGCCGCTGGATCGCGCGCCAGCGTCTTGGAGTGCGGCGGCCCTCATCCGCTTTTATCCGCGACAGATCATCCCATGCCAATGTTGATCGAGACAGTCATCATCACACTGCTGCGGCTGGTCGAGGACGACACAGCCGCGCTCCGGAGGAGGGGAAATTAGTCGAAACCGTCACTGAATTAATTGGTTCTCAAAAATATTGCATACACCATGAAACGAACATTTCTAATCGCGCTTGGCGCCGTCCTGCTGACGCCATTGGCCGCGCTCCCGACCGCCGCCGCGCCGACCAAGCCCAACATCATCTTTATGCTTGCGGACGACATGGGCTACATGGACATCGGCGCAAACAATCCCAAGACGTTTTACGAGACGCCGAACATTGACGCGCTCGCGGCCCGGGGCGTCCGCTTCACGTCAGGCTACGCTGCGTGCAACGTCTGTTCGCCCACGCGGGCGAGCATCATGACCGGCAAGTATCCGCCGCGCACGGGCATCACCACTTACATTCCCGGCGGAGAGCACAACAACCGCAAACTCCTCCCTGCGCTGAATGGCAACCAGCTTGCCCTGGATGAAGTCACCATCGCCGAGGCGTTGCGCGCTGCGGGCTACACGAATTTCTTCGCGGGCAAATGGCATCTGGGCAAAGGCGAGTTTTCCCCTTCGGCCCAGGGCTTCTCGGCCGATCTCATGGAAGTGGCTTCCTGGTATTTCCCCGCCGGCGGCGCGACTGATCCGAAGCCGAAGGATGATCCCAAGTTCACCGACCGCATCGCCGATGACGCGGTGAAATTCATTGAGACGAACAGGGACAAGCCGTTCTTCGCCTACCTGCCGTTCAATGCCGTGCATATCCCCATCGGCGCGCGGTCGGAACTGATGGCTAAATACACTGCCAAGAAAAACAGCGCGCCGCCGGAAGCGTTCGGAACGGAGCATGATCGCAAGGTGCAGTTGGTCCAGAACAACGTCGCTTACGCCGCGATGACGGAACAATTGGATACCGCCATTGGCCGCGTGCTGGCGGCGCTCGACCGCACGGGCATCGCCGGTCGCACCATTGTCATTTTCATGTCCGACAACGGCGGGTTGTCCACGGCGCAGGGTTTTGTCACTTCCAATCTGCCGCTGCGCGGCGGCAAAGGCTGGCTCTACGACGGCGGCGTGCGCGAGCCGCTGATTATTTATGCGCCGGGCGTCACCAAGGCCGGCAGCGTGTGCGATCAGCCAGTGATCAGCACGGATTTTTATCCGACGATTCTGGAGCTGGCCGGCCTGCCGTTGATGCCGCAGCAGCACGTGGACGGCGTCAGTCTGTTGCCGTTACTGAAGGGCGGCGAACTGGTGCGCGGGCCGATTTTCTGGCATTACCCGCACTACAGCGATCAAGGCGGGTTGCCTGGCGGCGCCGTGCGCGACGGCGATTGGAAACTCATCGAATGGTATGAGGACAACAGCATCGAACTCTACAACCTCCGCGATGATCTCAGCGAAACCAACAACCTCGCCACGAAGAATCCGGCGAAAGCCCAGGCGCTGCTGCAGAAGCTGCACGACTGGCGCGCCAGCGTCGGCGGCAAAATGCCGACGCTCAATCCCAATCCGACTGCGGAAGGGAAAGCCCGCAAGAATCCGAAGGCCAAAGCTCAACCATGAAAATCTTGTTCACAATATTCCTGGCTCGAGCCGCGTTCGGTTCCACCGCCGTTGCTGCGGATTAACGGAAGCCCAACATCGTCCCCATCCTGGTCGACGACATGGGCTATTCTGACCTCGGCTGCTTTGGCTCAGAGATTCCCATGCCGAATCTCATCGCGCTCGTAGCAAGTGGACTTCGGTTTACGCGGTTTTACAACACCGCCCACGGTTCGCCCACGCGCGCCGCGCTGCTCAACGGGTTGCATCCAGACTAGGTCGGCATGGGGCCGGCTCGCGGAGGAAGCCATCGGCGTGACGCATGATTTCCCCTCGGGCTACCTCGTCGAACAGCCCGACCCTGCGCACGTGGGGTGTTCGACGAGGACCGGACGCACCGCCAGCAGCAAAGCCCGGCGTTGAATTCAAACGGCAGGAATTTTGACACCGCCTGTCTCAATCTGGCCCTCAGAGTCCGACTCAAATAAGCCTGCCAACCGCATACTCCGGTAAACTTTAAGGCCCCGGTGTGGTTTTATTCGCCCCCCAACTCCCACAGCTCATGGGAAATCACCGTCACAGGTCAAGTTTTGCGCAGTATCGCCACACTGGCACACAAGCTGCGCTGCTCGACCCGTGATAAACAGATTGAAACGGCCAAGGACACCCGCGTCAGCGCGTCCATTTTTCAAACAACGCGTGGCTTCGTTTCCAAGCGTCTTGCTCGCAGGCGATGCAGCTCACCACCACTTGCCGCCTGTGGCTCACGCGTAAGCGACTTTTTTCCCTAAGCTCATTTATGAAAGATTTCAACTCCGCACACTCGCCTGCTTCTGCCCAGTCCGCGCTTCCTCCGGGTCGGGGGGAATCCCCGTGGCAGCGTTTGAAAAGCCAGCGCATCTCCTACCTGACTCTCCCGCTGCTCATCATGGCGACGGTGGTCGAATTCGTCATTCTGGCGACCGGGTGGAAATACCAGCAAACCGTCTGTCTACCCCAAGGCATGGGGGTCACGTTTTTTGGCATTGGCCCGATTGGCGCGACTATTTTAGCGGTTGAGTTGCTGAAGCTGCCCCTCGCCATTTGGACGGCGTCCCGCAGCGGCTGGTTGAAAGGGGCGATGTTATGCATGGGGCTGCCGCTGATTTGTGTGCTGACTTTCCAACTGGTCAAGGACATGGCGGTATACGAGATGGGCATTGCCATGACCCCGGCCAGTCAACTGTTGGAGCAGGCGTCCACCGAGGAAATTAAAATTGCCCAACTCAATGGCGAGTTGACGGCCATCGAGCAGAAGAAAGCGGACCGCGAAAACAAGCTCGCCGAGTTCGCCGCCAAGAAGAGTAAGGCCAAAGCCGAGCTGGACGATTTGCTCAAGCGCAACATGGATGTCCGCCAGGATGCCATTTCCCTGACGGACTATCAGAAGAAAGAATTGTCCGAGGTGGATTCCCGCCAGTCCACCATCATCCAGCAGTTCAATGCGGATACCGCCCAGCTCACGAAATCCATTTCCGAACTGCGCGCCAGCCGCGAAATCGAGTTGGGCCGGGCCACCAAATGGAACGCCGAGGAGGCCCGCATCGAAAACGCCTACAAGGCGAAGATGTTTGATTACACCAACAAGAAGGCGGCTTATGAAAAAGACCTGGCGGATTACAACGGCGCCAACTTCCTCAAGCGCCAGTTGATGAAAGAACCGGTGAATCCCGGAGTTCCGCCCGAGCGCGAGTCCAACACGATTCTCAAGCCAACCTTGGTCGGGGAGATCGACGCTCAAATCAAAGCCAAGGAAGCCGAATTGTCGGCGGTCAACACCAAGCGCCGTGACCGCGTGGCCCAGGTGGACGCCGACGCCCGCCAACTGCGCGAGGAATTTGACCGTCGCTCCGGCACCAAGCGTGCGGAAACCGACCGCAAGCGGGAAGAATTGTCCGTGGCTTACGCCGCGCTCACCGCCGCGTTGGCGGTCGAAGAGAAACAGCTGGATCTGGAATTGGCGGCGGCCGTTCAGAAGGTGGACGGAATCCGCGCGGAAGTGGATGCCGCCCGCAAAAAAGCCGAAAGCTTTTACGAGGCGCGGGAGGGGGCCATCCGGAACACGCAGGTCCACCGCATCGCCACCACCGTGGAAATCGTGCGCGGACTGCTTAAGGGCGAGCGCCCCATGTCCATCAAGGCGACGGCCAAGGAACGCGGCGATATCCTCACCGACCAAATCAGCATGGTGCGCATCTGGGTTTATCCGGTGCTGGCCTTCATCGTTGCTTTCCTGCCGACCTTGATGGTGGAGATCGGTTTCTCCACCCTGTTTCACCGTGAGGAACACCGTCCCCCGCATCGTCTCGGCTTGTTCGGTCGCCGCCTGCACTGGCTCTACAAACGCGCGGGGCGCCAAAAGATTTTGCGCGCCGAACGGCTGGCCCGCGAGGCCGCCACTGAGATCGCCGCCCGCGACGCCGCGCTGGGCGCCGCGCACGCAAACGCGGAAAAGGCACTGGCTGCCAAGGAAGTTGAACTGCAAGCCGCGCACGAGGCTAGCACCGCTGCCGCCGCCGCGCACGAGCACCATTTAAAGAAGCAGGAAGTCGAGTGGGTCGCCAAGTTCACCGGTCTGGCGGAGTCCCTCAACCGTGCCGTGGTCGAGAAGGACGCCTTGCAGGATTTTCAAAAGACGGAGATTGAACGCCAGGTGCAACTGCGACAAAACGCCTGGGCGGACCGCCTGAACCGATTGCGGCAGGAGTTGGACGACCAGCGCACCGCCAACGAATCTGATCGTGCGACCCTGCTCCAGGAACAGCACCAGAAATTGCTGGCGGTGTCGGAAGATTGCAAAACCCAGGTGATCCAGATCCGCCGTCAACTGGCCGATGCCGAACTGGCCGCCGTGGAAACTTCGGCCAAGCTGGGCCAGGACCTGAAAGCGGCCTTGGCCGCCCGCGATGTCGCGGTGGCCCAACTGCAACAGCAGACCGATGTCCTGTCGCTCAAGCTCTCGCAAACCAAGGAGGACGCCGCCCGTGAAATTGAGAAGGCGGCGCGTCAGGAGAAACACCGTTTCGAGCGGCAGCAATTGGAGTTTGGCAAGACGCTGCGCCAGCGCGAGGAGGATTTTGAGCATCAATTGAAGCAGCGCGAACACGAGTTGTCCCTCGAATTTGAAACCCGCCTGACGGAGGAACAGGCCCGCATGGAGAAGGATTCCCGTCGCCGCGAGGAGGAACAGGATCGTCAGTTGGAGGCCCGTGCCCGCGAATTGGAAGCCCGCTGGAACCAGGAAGTGCAACAACGGGAAGACGCCGCGCTCGTCCGTTTGAAACAGAGGGAGCAACAACTGCAGGCGCAGGCGGAGGTCCGTTTAAGCGATCTTAAGACGCAGGCGGAACAGGAACTCCGCCGTCGGGAGTCGGAATTGGAACGCCAGCTCGATGCCCAAGTGCGCGAGGCCGACACGCGCTTGAAACAGGAATTGCAGCAGAAGGAGCTGAACTTTCAGGCCAGGCTCAAACAGCGCGAACAGGAATTGACCGCGCGGGCCGAGGCCCGGGAGACCGATTTGCAGGATCAGTTGACTGCTGATTTGCGCGCCCGCGAGGAGGAATTGGCAGGCCAGGCCGAGGCGAGCGTTCGCGCCACCGAAACCCGTCTGGGTCACGAGGCGCAAAAGAAGGAGGAGCTTTTCCAAAGCAAACTCCGTCAGCGCGAGCAGCAGCTTCAGGCGCAGTTCGAGGCGCGCCAGGCCGAGTTGCAGGTGAAGTGGAGTCAGGATTTGAAAGCCCAGCAGCAGGAGTGGGAGCGGGACGCCGGGGCGACGGCGCGCGCCGCCGAATCCCGCTGGACGGCTGAATTGCAGCAGCAGGAAGAGTTGTTCCAAGCCAAAGTGCGCCAGCGCGACCAGCACTGGCAGTTGAAAGTGGACGACCTTCGGGCCGCGTCCCAGGTTGAGACCGAGCAGGCCCTTCGCCGCCGCGAGGTGGAAACCGCCGACGCCGGGCAGCGTGCGCTCCGGGAATTGGAAACCCAACTGCGCAAGGAAATGCAGCAGAAAGACGAGGCTGCCCAAGCCAAGGCCAGGCAGCGCGAACAGGAGTTGCTCGCCCAACTGACCGCGCAGGGAGAGGCCCATCAACTTGCCGCGCAGAAACGCGAGCTGGAGTTGCAGACGCTGCGCGTCAACTTTCAGCCGGTCGAGGCGCTGTTGGCCAACACCGAGCGCGAACGCGACGAAGCCCGGCAATCCGCCGCCGAAGCCCGCCGCCAGGTGCAGGAATTTGAGGGCAAATTAATGGAAGCGTCCTCGCTGCTCACCGGCTGGACCAACGGTAAAAATGTGGTCTCCGCGCGCGGCGGCAAGGATGCCTTTCAGGTCATGCGGGGTGGATTGGGAACGCCCGGGGAACAATGAACCGGTCAGCCAGTTTGGCGACACGGGTCTGCTGATGCATGCCGGCCGAATGGGGTAGCCCTCAACTATCCACTTTCATCCGGCAGCGTTGCCTCAGAACTGATCTTCCTTTTCCTTGAACAGCACGTTGAACGTCGTCAGCGAACCGTAACTCTTCGTGATGTATTGCTGCATCTCCACCTTCTCGCCGTCGGTGAGCTTTTCGTGCGCGTTGATCTTCTGCTCCAGCACGCGCAGATTGTTGCGGACCATCACGACCTTGTGGAAAAAAGTTTCCAGCGGCACCTCCTTGGTCTGCAACGTCGGATCGGCGGGATGCATGACCACTTTGCCGTGATGCCAGCGGAGGCCGAGTTGTTCGACCACGGAGTCCGGCTTTTCCAATCCCAGCTTCTGAACCGCGGCGGTGAGCGTCTGCTCCACGAATTGTTTCAACGGCACGCTCAGGCCGCTTACGTTGAGCTGCGGCTCGGCGGCCTCCACCCCGGCGGCTTCCGGGGAGATGGTGCGGCGGCCGTCATCGAACAAAATGTCCGCCGTGATTTCTGAAATGGTTTTAACCACGCCCACGCCGTATTGCGGGTGGCGGACTTTCATGCCGACGTGCAACGCTTCAGTTTTCATGGGGGAAATTTAACCACGGATGGGCGTGGATGCACACGGATTTTTCAGAGCGGAGTGACGTCGGCAAAAATCTGGCGACAAGTTTTTGGAAAGGCGGTAGGCTCACGAAAAATTGCACCTATGGTTATCACAATAATTCTTCAGCTAAGCTTTCCGCTTCGCCGTTGTGCTTGGCTTTACTGCCTACTGATTTGTGGTCTTCTGTTGGCGGGATGCAATAAGTCTGTATCGAGTTCTGGCCTGCAAGGCACATGGATTCCAGATAAGGCCTCCCTCGCGTTTCTCAAGGCGACAAATTTCTGCCAAATTGTTTTGCAGGGAGATAATTCGTTTATTGGAACTGTTCCGGATTATCTGATGAAAACCTTTGATCAATGTTCAGGTCAGGTCATGATTGGAAAAGGACAGTGGCTTGCCTCCACAGAATGGCTTGAAACTCAAATAAAATTAAACTTCACCGAAGTTGATTGACAGAAGCTCTATTGTGGCGCAAGCCCTCTTAAAGTTCAAAGTAACGGTAAAAAAATTGAACTGTTCTTTTACATCGGCGAAGAAGGCGGAGACCGTTTTGTATTTGAACGGGCGCCTTAAGAGGGTCTTTATGACTGCAAAGCTCTTCGACCGCCTGATCTTCGAGCGCGGACTGTGGCGGCAAAATCTCGCGCACGTCGCCGGCGTGGACGAAGCCGGGCGCGGTCCGCTCGCCGGGCCGGTCGTGGCGGCGGCGGTCGTGTTGCCGTCGCACTGGTTGGACACGAGCATGGATGAGCGGTTGCGTGATCTCAACGACTCCAAGCAACTCACCGAAACGCAGCGCGAAAACTATTTTGCCATCCTCACCGCGCATCCCGAAATCCGTTTCGCCATCGCTGTCGTGGATGCGGAGACGATTGATCGCATCAACATTTTGCAGGCCACGCATCGCGCGATGAACGAGGCACTCGAACAGTTGACGCCGCCGCCGCAGCACGTCCTCGTGGACGGCCGGGCCGTGAAGACGATGCGCTTTCCGCAAACTGCGCTAGTGAAGGGGGACGCCAAAAGTTATTCCATCGCCGCCGCGAGCGTGCTGGCCAAGGTAACGCGCGACCGGATGCTGGTGGAGTTTCATGCGCAGTTTCCAGGCTATGGTTTTGCGGAGCACAAGGGTTACGGCACGCCGCAACATCTCGCGGCGATCAAAAAGTTCGGCGCGTGCCCGATCCACCGCCGCAGCTTCGCGCCGATCCGGACGAAGGAGCGGGAACTTTTTTGAGCGTGGGGGGGGCGGCAGAAGGCAGAGGTCGGCGCGCTTGCGCCGACCAACCGGCCCGTTCAGGGCCGGAATACTTGGAATAGTCCGCGTTTCCGTTAGTTCTTTGCACCGCTGTGCGCAGCGCTACTTGTCGCAGCGCGACAAGCTCTACCGCACTCAATACTCGCCAAGACCTCGGCACCTAATTAATTTACGTGCGTGAGCATTGTTACAAAAACGGGAGACCAAGGTGCGACCGGCTTGATGTTTGGCCGGCGGGTTTCCAAGTGTAGTCCGCGCGTGGAAGCGTGCGGCACGGTGGATGAATTGAACGCCGCCATCGGCCTCGCCCGTGCGACGTCCAAGCGAAAATTGCTGCGCGAACATCTTTTCCTCATCCAAAAGGAGTTGGTGATTCTTATGGGCGAAATCGGCGTCGCGGAGGAGGATTTGCCGCGTTACCTCAAGGGCGGTTACTCGCTGGTCACGCCCGCCATGACCGCAAAGCTGGACGCGCTGGTCCGCCAGCTTGAAGCTCGGAAAATTTCCTTTAAAGGCTGGGCCACGCCGGGAGCCAATGTGAACTCGGCGGCGTTGGACGTGGCGCGCACTGTTTGTCGCCGGGCGGAGCGGCGCGTCTGTGCCTTGCAGGAAACCGGCGAGTTGCACAACCCTGAAATCATCGTCTATCTCAACCGCCTCGCCGATCTGCTCTGGCTGATGGCGCGGTGGACAGAGACTTCAACTCACCGCCGGGTCGGAAAAAAGTAAGTCCCCTTTTTCTGCATCCAAAACCGCTTCGGCACCCACCGGCAGCGTGGCGTTGTGCGGCACATGGCCGAAGGGCAACCCGATGACCACCGGGATTTTCAGCGGCAGCAATCTTTCCTTAATTACGTCCGCCAGGGTCTGCCGATATTCCCCGGCACTGCTGGCTTTGGGATCTTCACAATCGGCGTTGATGCCGATGGCGATGCCAGCCAACTCTTGCAGCAATCCGCAATTCAACAGGTGAGTCAGCATGCGATCAAAGCGGTACGGCTGTTCGCCGACGTCCTCGAGGAAGAGAATCCGTTTCTTGAACGATGGCTGCCAGGGTGTGCCGAGCGTGGTGCACAGGACTGACAGGTTTCCGCCCAGCAGCGGACCGTGCGCCATTCCGCGACGGAGGATTTTTACGGACTTCCGGCGGTAGCCTAGCGAGATCGAGCCGGGAGCAACCGGCCGGGTCAACGTGCGCAGAAAACTGTTCAGCGTGAAGGGCGGCATGTCCTGCCTGACGAAATCGGAATTCAGCATCGGGCCGTGGAACGTGATCAACCCGGCCTTCACCAAAAAAACGCAGTGCAGCGAAGTGATGTCGCTGTAGCCGACAAAAATTTTCGGATGCTGCCGGATGGCGCGATAGTCCAGCAGCGACAACAAACGTGCGGAGCCGTAGCCGCCGCGCAGGCAAAGAATGGCGTTCACCCTGCGATCGGAGAACATTTGCATCAAGTCGCCGGCGCGGTCGCGGTCGCTGCCCGCCAGATAGCCGTGGCGCCGGCGAACATTGGGCGCGAGCCGCACCTTGAATCCGAGGTGCTCGAGGACCGCGACCGAGCGGTCCACCGTTTTCGGATCGGGCGGTGCGCTGGCTGGCGCGATGAGGCCGATGGTGTCGCCGGCTTCGAGATGTTTGGGTCTGATCAGCATCGGTGTTGTTTGCGGCCGCGCGGCAGCCGGTTCAAGCAGAAAATGTCTTCCGCGCGTCGCAAACCAAAAACAGTTCGTCGCCGACATGCTTGAGGGATTTCATTTTCAGCTTGGCGGCCTCGTCAAGTTTTTTGAACCCGACGCCATCCGCAATGGTGGGTGCGTTGCGTCCCCCGAAAATTTTCGGGCATACCGTCAGGTGCAATTCGTCCACCAGTCCGGCGCGAAACAGGGCGTCGTTCAATTCACCGCCGCCTTCGCACAGCAGCCGATCCACGCCCCACTTTTTGCGCAGCCAGCGGAGGGTCTGAGGAAAATTGATTTCTTTCGTGCCGCAGATTTTCACCTCCGTCGCGAGAGTACGGAGTTTGCCCAGCCAGACTTTGCTGGCGCGGCGCGTGGTCAGAATGAGGATCGGAGAAAAGTCGTGCCGGAAGATCTCGGCGTCCGGATTGACTGTGCCGGAGCGGCTGACGATGATCCGCAAATTGAATTCGGCCAGCCCACGCTTGATTCGCTGCCGGCAAAACTTGTCGGGGCCGGGGCCGAGATTCACCCTGGCCGAATCGACCGTGCGGGCACCCGCCATGACGGCGTCCGCCGTGGCGCGCAGTTCCAGCAGGTGATCGTGATCGCGCTGGCTTCCGAAGTTGGAAACCGCGCGGTTGGTCGTGGCGATTTTTCCATCGGCTGTCATGGCCATGTTAACCAGAACAAATGGCAGTGAAACGTGACGGGCGCGCGCCGGTCTTGGAGTTTGGAATTCGGCTTTTGAAAACATGCGGCTCATAAAATCAGCATCGCGTCGCCGTAGCTGAAGAAGCGGTAACGCTCGCGGATGGCCTCGGCGTAGGCGGATAGGATTATTTCTCGACCGCGCGTTTCACCCGGCGTGGCGAAGGCGCTGACAAGCATCAGCAGCGTGGAGCAGGGGAGGTGGAAGTTGGTGAGCAGCGCATCCACGATTTTGAAAGCGCGCGGCGGATGAATAAAAATCCGCGTGCGACCGGCGCCAGCCCTGAGCGGCCCTTCGCCGTGTGCGGCCGCACTTTCGAGGACGCGCACGCTGGTGGTTCCGACCGCGAAAACACGGCGTTTCTCACGCTTGGCGGTGTTCACAAGCTGCGCAGTTTCCTCGCCTAACTCAAAGCGTTCCTCGTGCATTTTGTGGTCGAAAATATCCGCCGCTTTTACAGGAGCAAAGGTTCCCAGTCCCACGTGCAGCGTGACAAAACAAACCTGGACGCCGCGCGAACGGATGGCGTCGAGCAGCGTGTCGGTGAAATGCAAGCCCGCCGTGGGGGCTGCGACCGAGCCGGCGGTTTGTGCGAAAACAGTCTGGTAACGTTCGCGATCCGCTGCTGCGTGCGGGGAGTTTTTACGGTTGATGTACGGCGGCAGCGGCATGTCGCCGAGAGCAGCGAGCCGGTCAAGAATGTTTTCCGTGCCGGTGAATCGCAGCCGGCGATGGCCTTCTTCGCCGGTGTCGAGCACGGCGGCTCGCACCTCCGTCGGTTGGCCGGTCGGATCGACTAGCATGATTTCGGTGCCGACGCGCGCGCGTTTTCCTGGGCGCAGCATGGTCCACCAGTCGTTGCGGGTATTTTCCTCCAGCAGCAGGATTTCAAATTTTCCGCCGGTTTGGACGTTGACGCCTCTCAACCGGGCGGGGATGACACGCGAGTTGTTCAACACCAGGACATCGCCCGCCTGAAAAAAATCAGGCAGGTCCCGGAATTTTTGATGCGCGATTTCAGCCGAAGCGCGCGACAACACCAGAAGCCGCGATTCGTCACGCCGGGCGGCGGGTGCCTGGGCGATCAACTCCGGCGGCAGGGCGAAATCAAAATCTGCGGTTTGCATGTCGGTGCCAGCGTAGCAGCGAAGGGCGCGGTTCTTCAAAGCCGGAGTTTGGAGAAATGAGCGCGCCAAACTCTTTCGATTGTCACCCGTCTCAAGGTGCTTCTGACCTGATTTTCTGCGGTGCCCCCAAATTGTGAATAACATTTTGATAAATCTACTTTTAGGTATTGACGGAAACTGGGGTGTTGTGTGACATTCTGTGGCGTGGTGGGGCAGTTAGGGGTATAAATGGTGTGGTAAATACGGCTGTGAACAAGTTTGGCTGCTGAATGGAAACGCTGAAGAACATCGAAACGACGATTTACAACTCCTCCTACCGGCACGGGGTTGATGGAGCGCGTCGTTTGCAGATCCCTTCCAAGTGGCGGCCTTCCGAAGCGGGGGTGGAGTTCACTTTGATCCTGTGGCCAAAATCGAAAGAGGGACCGTGTCTGCGGGTGCTGCCGCCGCAGGAGATGGCGGAGTTGATGCGGGACATTGACGCGATGCCAAACAGTGATCCGAACAAGGTGGTGTTGAAAAGATTTATCGGCAGTGAGTCGGTGCAGGTGGCGCTCGACAAGGGGGGGCGCATTTGTTTGCCCGAGGCCATGGCAACCGCGGCCGGCCTGAAAATAGACGAAGAAGCCATGCTGGTGGGTTTGCTGGACCGGTTCGAGATTTGGAATCCGGACCGTTATGAAAAAGTTCGCGCGACCGACGCTGTGATGGCGACGGAAGCGTTCAAAATGATGGAGTAATAACCATGAGCCTGATGCAATTACTGACCAACGGGAAAACTTTGGTGGACTTGAAAAATTCCACGAGCCGCTACCACATGCCCGGCAAGAATTATCTGCCGAAATTTGGTTCATCCAAAAATCCGTTCACGCCGCCGGCGAAAAAAGAGCCGGCTCCGGCCGTGACGGAGCCGCTGTCCAGGCCGCTGGTGCGGGCTGCCCGCATTCCGGCGGCCAACCTGAAGGAGACCCAGCGCCTGCCGGAGTTGTCGGCGAAAATGAAGGAGACGAGACGGCTGCCGTTTGTCGCCGCACGTCACAGCGCCGCCCCGGAAAATGCCAAGCCGAAGCGGTGGGAAATCTTTCTGGACTGGGCCGGGGTGATGCTGGAGAAACTGAGTCCGGCCCGGTGGTCGGGCGGACAAAAATCCGCTGCCAAGCCGGCCATTCCACGCTTTGACAAGCCGGTGGTGCAGGGCGAGCTATCGCTGCAAAACATCAAGGTCGTGCGCAACGATTTGAATGACGCCGACGTGGAAGTGGTGCCGGCCCGGACATTCAGCCAGGAGACGAATTTCAAACCGGCGTTGCACACGCAGACGCGCAGCGAACTGGCCGTCTCGCAGGGGTCGGCGGCGTGAGGGAGAACTGATGCGTGCCACCCTCCTTCGCCCACAAACCGGTGCTGCTGGCGGAAGTGCTGGCGGCGCTCCGGCCGAGGGCGGACGGGCGGTACGCCGACGGGACGCTGGGTGGAGCTGGCCACGCGAGCGCGATACTAGCCGCGAGTTCGCCGACTGGGTGGTTGTCGGGGTGCGATCGCGATGGCATCGCCGTTGAGGCGGCGGGTGCCAGGCTGGCCGAGTTTGCGGGCCGGTTCGAGATCCGGCGCGGGAATTTTTCGGAACTCCCGGAGTGGGTGCCCATAGGAAGCTGTGACGGGGTTCTGCTGGATCTGGGCGTGAGTTCGCCGCAGCTCGACATGGCGGAACGCGGCTTTAGTTTTCAGAGCGACGGCCCGCTCGACATGCGGATGGATTCGCGGCAGGCGCTCTCGGCGGCGGACCTGGTGAACACGGCGGGGCCGGAAGAGTTGGCGAAGATTTTTTGGGAATACGGCGGCGAACGGGATTCCCGGCGGCTGGCGCGGGCGATGGTGCATGACCGGGAGCTGCGGCGCTTTACCACGACGCGGCAACTGGCGGAGCTGCTCGAACGAATTTCGCCGCGTCACGGGAAAAAAGCGCATCCGGCGACGAAGGTGTTCCAGGCCTTGCGTATCGCAGTGAACGACGAGATCGGCTCGCTGGAGCGCGGCCTGGCCGGGGCGCTGAAGATATTGAAGCCCGGCGGACGGCTGGCGGTGATCACGTTTCACTCGCTGGAAGACCGGGTGGTGAAGAATTTCGGTCGCGAGCGGGCGCGGGATTATTCGTTCGCCGGTGAAGTGGACATCCCGGAGCTGCGGGTGCCGCGCACGCCGGAGCTGATGTTGGTGACTCGGAAAGCGGTGCTGCCGGGGGAAGTGGAACTGGCGCAAAACCCCCGCAGCCGCAGTGCGCAACTGCGGGTGATGGAGAAAATTTAGATGGCCAAGAATCGAAAAAATCAGTCGGCGGCGATCCGGTTCGGCCCGGTGATCTGGGTCGTCCTGCTCTGCTCGCTGTTCGGCGGCGCGGGCGTGGGCTACGTCTGGCAGAAGGGCCGGATCGGTGAACTGGGCCGTCAGATTTCCCGCAACGAAAAGCGCGTCCTCGATCTGCAGGGGCAAAACGAAAAATTGAAGCGGCAGCTGGGGCTGATGCGGTCGCCGCAGTTTTTGGAGATGCGCGTCAAGGAATTGGGCCTCGGCCTCGTGCCGCCGTCCTCCGCGCAGTTCTGGCGGTTGAGCGAGCCGGTCCTGGAACCGTCGGCCCAGGCCGACCGGCAGTACGCGCAACGGGCCGGAATGCAGGCGCGGCGCTGATGATTTTTGCCGCCGTTCGTGACGCCGTCGGAGAGGAACCGATCGCCACGGGCGGCTGGCATTTGGATTTGGAATGGAATGAATTGAGCGAACCATGAACCCTTTTTTACCACCGCCCGTGACGCCGTCGGAGAGGAACCGATCGCCACGGGCGGCTGGTGTCTTTTAGATGGCCAAACGACTGCAATACCAAAGACTGTGGCTGCTCGCCGGACTGCTGGCCTGTGCGTTTGCGGGGCTGGGTTACCATCTGGCGGACGTGCAGGTGTTGCGCCACGAGGAGCTGGGACGGAAGGCGCAGCAGAACACGCAGCGGAAATTTTTCCTGGAGCCCCGGCGCGGAGACATTCTGGATGTGAAGGGAAACATCCTCGCGACCAGCGTGCCGGTGCTGACCGTCTGCGCCGACCCGACGTTGCTGGGGGCGCGGCGGGGCGAAGTCGTGCGGGTCCTGGCGCCCCTGCTGAAACTGTCGGAGTCGGAACTGACCCAGCGGCTCACCCCCAAGGTCCGCCAAAATGACAAAGGAGAATCGTTCACGAACCAATACGCGCGTCTCCAGCGCAAGGTTTCCGTGGACACCTGGCAGGCCATTCAAGCCGCCATGACCAATCTCAATTTCGGTCTGGACGAGAAAAAACTGCCGTTGCGGGAACGATCCTTCTACAGCGCCCTGCGGCAGAAATCCATTTTTGTGGAAAAAGACCAGCTGCGCATTTATCCCGGCCAGAATCTGGCGGCGCATGTGCTGGGTTACGCCACCAGCGAGGAACGCGAGCTCGCCGACAAAGGCTCGATCACCGAGATCACCGGCAAGGACGGCGTGGAATTGTTTCTCAATTCCAAGCTGAGCGGCGTGCGCGGCTGGCGGCGTACGGAGACGGACAACCGGGGTCGCGAACTCGTGACGCTGCGCGAGCAGGACGTGGATGCGCGGGACGGCTTGAACGTGGTGCTGACGATTGATGCCTACGTCCAGCACATCGTCGAGTCGGCCCTGGCCGACGCGATGGAGAAGCATACTCCCATCAGCATCAGTGCCATCGTCGCGCGCCCGCGCACCGGGGAGATTCTCGCCATGGCGACGCTGCCGGATTACAACCCCAACAATCCCGGCGCCGCTCCGGCGGATGCCCGGCGCAACCGCGTCATCTCCGACATCGTGGAGCCAGGATCGACATTCAAAATTGTGCCGGTCTCCGGCGCGTTGAACGAAAAAGTCGTCAGTCTCAATGATGTGTTCTATTGCGAGCACGGGCATTTTGCGTTTGCGGGTCGCACTCTCCATGATCACGAGCCCGAGGACAATCTTACCGTCAAAGGCATCATCACCAAATCCTCAAACATTGGTGCGGCGAAAATCGGCATCAAACTCGGGCCGGACCGGCTCTTTGAATACATCACCAGCTACGGTTTTGGCGCGCGCACGGGACTGCCGTTGCCCGGCGAAGTTCCCGGCATTGTCCACCCGGTGAAAAACTGGAGCAAAGTCTCCGTTGCGCAGATTCCCATGGGCCATGGCATCGCGGTTACGCGGTTGCAGATGGTGATGGCCATGTGCGCCATCGCCAACAACGGCCGGCTCATGCGGCCGATGCTCGTGGATCATCTCGAGGACGCCGGCGGTGGCACGGTCGCCCGTTACGAACCGCAACTCGTTCGCCAGGTGGTGAGTGAAGCCACGGCCAGGCAAATGGTCGAGGCGCTAAAGACCGTGGTTTTGACCGGAGGCACGGCGGTGAAGGCGGCGATGACGAATTATACCGTGGCGGGAAAAACCGGCACCGCGCAAAAGGTTGAAGGGGGGCAGTACGTCCACGGCAAATATGTCTCTTCGTTCATAGGCTTTTTCCCGGCGGATAATCCCGAGTTGTGCATCTCCGTGGTTTTGGATGAGCCCAAGGAAGGTTATTACGGAGGCCTGGTGGCCGCGCCGACCTTCAAGCAGATTGCCGAGCGCGCGGCGAGCTACTTGAACATCCAGCCGGACAATCAGCCGGCCAAATCCGACACGCTGGCGCAGACGGCTGACCTGCGGGTGGTCCGCACCGGAGGAACCAATCCGTGAATGCCAATCTTTCCCGGCCCCATCTGTTCGGGATGCTGGCGGGACTTTTCCTGGCCGCCGGCCTGGTTTTTTCGGCCATGCTCGGCACAACGGCGTGGGTGAAAATCAAGAACTCCCAGTTCATCACCGTCAAAGGTTCGGCGCGCAAAAACATCAGGTCCGACCTTGCGATCTGGAGCGGCAGCTTCACCACCGAGGCCGCCACGCTGCTGGAGGCGCAGCGGAAGTTGAAGGAAGACCGGGTTCGTGTGGATGACTTTCTGAACCATGCTGGCATGACGAACCATGCGTTCACGCCCATCGTCATTGAGGAGAAGCGCGCCACGTTCCAAACCCTGGTGACGAATAGTGAGTCGGGTAACTGGAAGGTTACCGGCGCGGAAGAACGGAACGTGGGCTACAAATTGCGGCAGTCGGTCGAAGTTCGCTCAGCAGACGTGGATCGCATCGTGCAGTTGGACAGCGACTCCACGGCACTGGTGGAGCAGGGCGTCTTGTTCACCACGGATTCGCCGCGCTTCATCTACACCAAGGCCGGCGAGGCCAAGATCGAGATGCTGGGCGAGGCGACCAAGGACGCGCGGACCCGCGCCGAACAGATCGCCACGCAGGGCGGGCGCGGCATCGCGAACCTGCACGACGCCGAAATGGGAATCTTCCAGATCACGCCGTTGAACAATTCGCAGACCAGCGGCGAGGGCATGAACGACACAACCTCGGTGGAGAAAACCATCATGGCCGTCGTCACCACCACCTTTACGTTGAACTGAATGGAAGCGCGCACCCTGAAATTTGTCGCGGACGCCGTGGGTGGAAAAATCCTGCGCGGCGAATCGCAGGCGATGGTGCGGCGCGTCTGCACGGATTCCCGGCAGCTCGCGCCCGGGGATTTGTTTCTGGCGATCAAAGGCGACCGGTTCGACGGCCACGATTTTCTCAACGAAGTCGCGGGCAAGCACGCGGGTGCAATTGTCATGGCACGCGCCCGGCAGCCGGAAAAATTGGCGGACTGCGCGGCGATTGTCGTGGACGAACCGCGCGCGGCCCTGGGACAGCTGGCGGCCGCGTATCGAAAACAATTTACCCTGCCCGTCATCGCCGTCGGCGGCTCGAATGGGAAAACCACGACGAAGGATTTGATCGCCTCGGTGCTGCGGCAGAAATTTTGCACACTGTCCAGCGACGCGAGTTTCAACAACGACATCGGGGTGCCGACCACCTTGCTGCGCCTGGAGAAAACGCACGCCGCCGCCGTGCTGGAAGTCGGCACCAACCATCCCGGCGAGCTGGCCCCGCTGGTGGACATGATTCAGCCGCAATACGGCGTGCTCACCAGCATCGGGCGCGAGCATCTGGAGTTTTTTTTGGACCTCGCCGGCGTCGCGCACGAGGAGGGCGCACTGGCAGAACGGCTGCCGGCGGACGGAAAACTTTTTCTCAACGGCGACAGCGAGTGGACGTCCTCGATTGCCAAACGCGCGCGGGCGGGGGTCGTGCGTGTGGGCTTTGCCAAATCAAACGACTGGCGCGCGGGTGCAGTTCGTTACGAAAAACACGAACTCGTTTTTCGCGTGGACGGGCCGCTGCCGGATTTATGCGGCGAATATAAGCTGCGCCTGCTCGGCCGGCATCAGGCGGTGAACGCGTTGTTTGCGATTGCGCTTGGCGCGGAGCTGGGTTTGAGCGCGGCGGAAATTCGTCGCGGTCTGGAAGCCTGCGAGCCACCGAAAATGCGCGGTCAGCTTTGGGAAGCCGGCGGCGTGCAGGTCTTGGACGACTGCTACAACGCCAACGCCGACTCCATGCTGGCCGCCCTGCAGACGTTGATGGATCTGCCCTGCAAGGGCCGGCGCATCGCGGTGTTGGGCGACATGGCGGAATTGGGCGGGGGCAGCGAGGCGGCCCATGAGGAAGTCGGGGGCCGTGCGGCGGAGCTGGGTGTGGGCCAATTGATCGCCGTGGGCAAGATGGCGCCGCTGCTGGCGCGCGGGGCGAAGGCGGCGGGGTTGAATCGCGTGCTGGAATTTTCCGACGTGGCCTTGGCGGTGCCGGGGCTGAAAAATTTTGTGAGGGCCGGCGACCTGGTTTTGCTGAAGGCGTCGCGGTCCGCGCGACTGGAGCGGATCGCGGAGGCGATGCGCGACGCGGCCGGCAGAAAGAGCTGAATGTTTTATTACCTGAGCCAATGGTTGTTGAAGTCGGCGGCGGGCACGGATTGGGCCGGCCGGTTGTCGCCGCTGCGGCTGTTCACGTACATCACCGTACGCAGCGCAGGCGCGGCGGTCACGGCCCTGCTGCTGAGTCTCTGGCTGGGACCGAAGGTGATCGGCTGGCTGAAACAGCTGAAGTTTGGGCAGGAGTATTCGGACGTGGCCGAGCAAACCGGTGACCTCAAGACGCGCCTGCTCAGCAAGAAGGGCACGCCGACGATGGGGGGCATTTTGATCATCCTGACGCTGAACGCCTCGACGCTGCTGTGGGCGCAGTGGAACACGCTGATTCAACTGTCACTGCTTTCGGTGGTCGTGCTGGCGGCGCTGGGCTTCTATGACGATTACGCCAAGATCACCCAGCAAAACGGGCTCGGCACGCCGCCACGGGTGAAGCTTTGGGTGCAGTTTTCGCTGGCGATTTTTGTGGCGCTGTATTTGTGGATGCTGCCGGTGCGCAGCGAACTGCATCTGCCGGAATTCAAACACGCGCTCGTCAGCAATCTGGTCAGCGTGTTGATGGTGCCATTCTACAAATATCCGATCGCCGTCGGCGGCGGTCTGGGCGTGCTGCTGACGATGCTCGCCATCGTGGGCAGTTCCAACGCGGTGAATTTGACGGACGGTCTGGACGGCCTCGCGATTGGCTGCACGCTGATCGTCTCGTTTGTTTTCCTGGTGCTGACGTATCTGGCGGGCAACGTGAAGGCGGCGACGTATCTGCAGATTCCCTACGTGAGCGGGGCGGGGGAGCTGACGGTATTTTGCGCGGCGCTGATCGGCGCGGGTCTCGGCTTCCTGTGGTTCAACTGTCATCCGGCGCAGATGTTCATGGGCGACACCGGTTCGCTCGCGCTCGGCGGGGCGCTGGGCATCACCGCGGTGCTGATTCATCAACCGCTGGTGCTGGTGATCGCCGGCGGGGTGTTCGTGATGGAGGCCGGCTCGGTGATTTTGCAGAAGGGCTGGTTCAAATGGACGCGGCGGCGCAGCGGAACGGGGCGGCGGCTGTTTCTGATGGCCCCCATCCATCACCATTTTGAGAAGCAGGGATGGTATGAATCGCAGGTGGTGATGCGGTTTTACATCCTGTGCATTCTTTGTGCGGTGGTGGCGTTGAGCACACTGAAGATTCGATGAGGCCCGATCCTGAAACGTGAAAGGTGAAACGTGACAAGGCAAGAATTTGACGCCAAAAAAAATAGCGCGGCAATCGGTCGTTTTACCGCTTGCACGGCCGCGCGTTCGTTGTTAGAAACAACTGTCGCAGTGAAATATTCTGCGGTGGTCGGCGTTCGTTTTTGCTTTCACCAGTTGATTCAAGCTTTGAGCAATTTCAAATCTTTCAGCAACGTGGTGGAAAAATTTGCCGATGCGTGAAATCAATTAGTTGGGGTTGGCTGCCGGCCTGCCCCAAGATGCATGGTGAAAGCGGTGGCGGTTTGAACCGGTCCAAAAACAGAAACGAAAACGCCGTAACAAAACAATTTATCGCCTCGTGGTTTTTTGAGGGAAAACCATGGAGCGAACGAACCAATTAAATCAACCTCACAGAAAGGACGCCGTTGCGCGTCAGAATCAAATGAATAATCCGAGTCCATTGAATCCCGAAAGCCCCGCGGTGGAGCAGAAAAATCAAAGCCGTGTCCGCGTGCGCACGGCGGTCACGCTGGTGTTCGCCGTCAATTTCATCGCGCTGATGGCTTTGCTGATCATCGGCTTTGGCTGCCGCAAACCGAGCGAGCCGGAAGTCCCGCCAGCCGAGACCAACACGATGACCATGCCGACGTTTGACACCAACCTGGTTTCAGCCGTCAGCACCAACGCTCCGGGCACCAACGTCACCGCCTACGTTCCACCGGCGCCGGAACCCGTGGTGCCGGTCGTCGCGCCCAGCCAGGAGTATGTCGTTGTCAAAGGAGACACCTTTGAAAAAATCGCCAAGGATCATGGCGTCAGCACCAAGTCGGTGCAAGATGCCAACCCCGGGGTGGATCCTAAGAAACTGAAAATCGGCCAGCCCCTTCATCTCCCGGCAGCGACCGCCACCCCGACGGCAGGTTCTTCCGTCAGCGCCCCGGCAGATTCCGCCGCGACCGGCGAGCAGATTCACAAGGTCAAGTCCGGTGATACTCTGACGACCATCGCCAAGCACTATGGCGTGTCCGTCAAGGCGCTGCGCTCCGCCAACAGTCTCACCACCGACAAGATCAAAGTCGGGGACAAGTTGAAAATTCCGGCCAAGACAATCGTCCCGGTGACGGCTCCGGTGGTTCCTGAAACGACCGCGCCCGCGCCGGCAACCTCCACTCCGAAACCTTTGTAAGTGTTGGTCGCGGACGCCGGGCGCCCTCGGCCCGGCGTCCGGGTTTGCGCATGAAAGTGGCCGTTACAGTTCTGGTGTTTTGTGTCGCCGCCCTCCTCGCGCTGGGCATGGTGATGCTTTACAGCTCGAGCATGGAATCCTGGGACCGCCGCACGCACAGTGAGATTGGCGCGCATTACCTGGTGATGCAGTTGATCTGGTGCGCCCTCGGCCTGGGGTTGTGTCTGACCGCCGCGTTGCTCGACCGTCGGCTGCTCAAGAAATTCGCCTGGCCGCTGCTCGGCTTCACTTTGGTGTTGCTGGCGCTCGTGGTCGTGCCGCACATCGGCAAACGCATCAACGGAGCCAGCCGCTGGTTCAGCTTCCATGGCGTCAGTCTGCAGCCCTCGGAGTTCGCCAAGATCGCGCTCATTCTGGCGCTCGCGTGGTACGGCGAGCACTTTCAACGGCAGATGCGCACCTGGAAACGCGGGATTCTTTTTCCCGGCTTGTTCATCGGCCTGACGCTCGGCCTGATCTTCATCGAGCCCGACGTGGGCAACGCCCTGCTGCTCGCCTCGGTGAGCTGCGTGATGCTGCTCGTCGCCGGCATCCAGTTAAAATATTTTTTGCCGCCCGTCATCGCGGGCCTCATCGCCATCAGCGCCTTCATCTATCACAACCCGATGCGCTCGGAACGCGTCTATTCGTGGCTGCACCTGGAAGAGACGCGGCGTGACAAGGGGTTGCAGGCCTACCAGGCCCGGCTCGCGCTGGGGGCTGGGGGTTGGACCGGGCTGGGTTTGGGCAACGGCCGCCAAAAGCTCGGCTGGGTTCCCGAGCATCACACGGATTTCATCCTCGCCATTATCGGAGAGGAATTGGGCCTGATCGCCACGCTGCTGATCTGCGGAGCCTTTGTCGCCATCCTCGGCTGCGGCGTTTACATTGCCAGCCACGCGCGCGACACTTTCAGCACGTTGCTCGCGGCCGGCCTCACCTTCCTCATCGGACTCCAGGCCATGATCAACATCGGGGTCGTCACCAACGCGCTGCCGAACAAAGGGCTCCCGCTGCCGTTCATCAGCTACGGCGGCTCCAACCTGCTCGCGATGCTCATCTGTGTCGGGCTGCTCCTCAACGTCGCGCGGAATGGCCGTGCGCTGGAAAACGGCCTGACTGCCGGTCTTGATTCCGCCGAACCTCAAAACGCATGACGCCGCACACCGCAACGAGAATTGCCATCGCCTGTGGCGGCACGGGCGGCCATTTTTTCCCGGGCCTGGCCGTGGCGGAACAACTCGTCCGGCGCGGCTGCGCAGTCACGCTGCTGGTCTCACCCAAGGACGTGGACCAGCAGGCCGCGCAAAAGGTTTCCGGCATGGAAATCATCACCCTGCCCGCCGTGGGTCTGAGTGGTGGAAACAAAATCGCCTTTCTGCGCGGCTTCATTCGTTCTTATTTTGCGGCCCGGAAATATTTTCGACAACACCGGCCGCAAGCCGTGCTGGCCATGGGCGGGTTTACCAGCGCGCCGCCCGTGCTCGCGGCGAAGCATCTGGGCGCAAAAACTTTTCTGCACGAGTCGAACACCATCCCCGGCCGCGCCAACCGCTGGCTGTCGCGCTTCGTGCCGGAAGCGTTCGTCGGGTTTGCGCAGGCCGCCGCACGGCTCCACGCCCGTCATGTCAGCCAGACCGGCACTCCCGTCCGCCCCGAATTTCAGCCGCGCGCAGCCGCCGCGTGCCGCGCCGCGCTCGGACTGGATCCGCTGCGGCCCGTTCTGCTGGCCGTGGGCGGCAGTCAGGGCGCGACCGGCATCAACAATCTCCTCGTCAACTCGCTGCCGCTGTTGAAAACCGACTGGCAGTTCCTGCATTTCACCGGCGCCGCGGACGCCGAGCGAGTCCGTCGGGCCTACGCGGAAAAAAATCTGCGCGCGGTGGTGCATCCGTTCTTTTCGGAAATGGTGGTCGCGCTTGGTGCGGCCACCGTGGCCATCAGCCGGGCCGGCGCGTCCTCGCTGGCGGAACTCGCGGCCATGCGCGTGCCGGCCGTCCTGGTGCCGTTTCCGGCGGCGATGGACAACCATCAGTTTTACAACGCCCGCGCCTTTGAGGAAACCGGCGCGGCACGGTTGCTGGAACAAAAAGACGCGACACCGGAACGGCTCGCGAACATGGTTGCGGAATTGATTTCAAACGCAGTCGTCCGCGATGAAATGCAGGCCGCCCTGGCAAAGTGGCACGCCCCGAAGGCGGCGGAAGAAATTGCCGAAATCATTTTGCGGACAGTTGCGGCCGAGGAACGCCGGTTTCCGAACTGGCGGCAACCTGCGCGGGATCCGGAACGAGCCGGTTCGGAGACCGGTGCGCCGTTTGCGGGTGAGCGGCCCGTTGGCGCATGACTTCGTCACCCGCCATTTTAGAAGCGCCGATGCACGCAGACAAAAATCACGCGGAAGCCCTGGCGGGCCTGGTCTCGGGCGCGACGGCGATCCGTTGTGACGAACCGCTGGCGAAGCGCACGACGCTCCGCGTGGGCGGCCGGGCAGATCTTTACCTGGAGCCGGCTTCAGAGGCGGACCTGGCGGCGGTTTTGAAATATTGCGGCACCTGCGGCCTGAAATTCTTTGTGCTGGGACGCGGCTCCAATCTAGTGGTGAGGGACGGCGGTTTTCGTGGCGTGGTGATCTGCCTTGCGCATGCAGTGTTCAGCCAGGTTGCAATCAATGGGGAACACTTGCGCTGCGGAGCCGGCGCGAAGTTGAAGCATGTCTCCGTTGAGGCGAAGCGCCACGGATTGGCCGGGCTGGAATTTCTGGAAGGCATCCCCGGCAGCGTGGGCGGCGCGCTGCGGATGAACGCGGGCGCGATGAGCGGCGCGACATTCGACATCGTCGAGTCGGCGCGACTGATGGATTTCAACGGCAACGTCCGTGAACTGACACCGCAGGAAATGGCAGTGGAATATCGGTGCTGCGCGACTTGTAAAACCCACATCGCCCTCGGCGCGGTGCTCAAAGGCCGGCCAGATGCTCGCGAAGCCATCGAGCAGCGCATGAACGACTACAGCAAGAAGCGCTGGGCGTCGCAGCCTGCCATGTCGAGCGCGGGTTGTGCGTTCAAAAATCCGGCGGGACATTCGGCGGGTCGGTTGATCGATGAGTTGGGCTTGAAGGGCACGCGCGTGGGCGGCGCGGTGGTTTCGGCGGAGCACGGAAATTTTATTGTGAACGACGGCGCGGCGACAGCGCGGGATGTCCTTGCGTTGATGGAGATTCTGAAGGAGCGGGTGAAAGCAGAGCGCGGCATCGACCTGCATACGGAAGTGGAAATTATCGGCGAGGATTGAGGGCAACCATGTCAAAGCTACTGAACATCGTGGTGATGCTGGGCGGGCCGAGCGCCGAGCGCGAGGTGTCGTTGAACAGCGGCGCGGGTGTGGCGACGGCGCTGCGGTCGCTGGGCCATATGGTGACCGAAGTGGATCCGCAGGACGGCACATTCACGCTGCCGCCGGGGACGGACGCGGTTTTTCTGGCGTTGCACGGAACGTATGGCGAGGACGGCACGGTGCAGCAGCAGCTTGAAAAGCTGGGTGTGCCCTACACCGGTTGCGACGCCGAGGCGAGTCGGATTGCGTTCGACAAGGTTTTGACCAAGCAGCGCTGCGTTGAAACCGACGTGCCGACGGCAAAATTTCTAGTGGTGGATTCCGAGAAGACGCCCTGGCCTATGGGCTGGCAGCCGCCGCTGGTGGTGAAGCCGGTGCGGCAGGGTTCGAGCGTGGGGCTGCAATTTGTCGAGCGCGTCGCCGAGTGGAGCGATGCGCTGCGCGAAGCTTCCCGGCATGGCTCCGAACTTTTGGTTGAAGAAAAAATTGTCGGGCGCGAAACCACGGTGGGCATTTTGGACGGGGCGGCGTTGCCGGTGGTCGAGGTGCGGCCCAAGTCCGGCAGCTACGATTACCGCAACAAGTACACGCCCGGGAACACGGAATATTTTTGTCCGGCGGAATTTGATGACGCCACGACGGCGCGGATTCAGGCGGCAGCGCTGGGGGCGTTTCGCGCGGTGGGCGGCCGCGATTATTCGCGCGTGGATGTGATGGTGCGGGCGAACGGCGAGCCGGTGGTGCTGGAAGTGAACACGCTGCCGGGCATGACGCCGACGAGCCTGCTGCCGAAAGCGGCGGCGGCGGCGGGGATCAGCTACGAGCAGCTTTGCCAGCGGATGATCGAACTGGCGCTGGGGCGGAATGAAAAATTTAAAGTCAAAAATTAAAAATGCGAAACGAACGCCCAATTTATGCGATCTCCTGCAGCAATTTTGAATTTTAATTGAGTCATGTGGTTCCAACGTAAATATAAAAACCGGCGGTTGTGGCACCGGCAGAGCGTGCTGGATGTGAAGGTGCGTTCCAAGGTGGTGCGCGCGGCGCGCACGCGGCTGGCGGTGGTTTCGCTTGGCGTGATCGGCGGAACCTTGCTCGGACTTTTTGTTTTATGGCGGCTTGGCGAGTGGACGTTGAACCAACTGGTGTACGACAACAAGTCGTTCGCCATCCAATTGATCGAGGTGCAGACCGACGGGGTGATTGCCCCCGAACAATTGCGGCGCTGGAGCGGCGTCCGGGCGGGGCAGAACCTGCTCGCGCTGGATCTTGCGCGCGTGAAGCATGACTTGGAAATGGTGCCGATGATTCGGGCCGTGTCAGTCGAGCGCATCCTGCCGGGGACCTTGCGGCTCCGGGTGGCGGAGCGCGAACCGGTGGCCCAGGTCAACGTGTTGCATCCGCGCGACGGCGGCGGGATCGAACAGCAGATTTTTCAACTGGACGCGGAGGGGTTTGTGTTGCAGCCGCTCGACCCGCGCGACCGCGCCGTGCCGCTCGGGCAGGGGCAGGATCAATACCCGGTGATCGCCGGCCTCAACACCGCCGGGTTGCAGACGGGTCGCAAGCTGGATTTCGCCCCGGCGCTGTCCGCCTTGAAGCTGATTGAAAAATTCGAGCAGTCGCCCATGGCGGGCCTGGTGGATTTGAAGCGGATTGACGTCAGCGCGCCGCAGGTGCTCGTGGTCACCACGGCGCAGGGGAGTGAAGTGACGTTTGCGGCGGACGATTTCGAGCGGCAACTCACCCGCTGGCGGCGCATCTATGATGAATGCCTGCGGGAGCGCAAGGGCATAGCGACGCTGGATCTGGCGGTGAACGATTACACGCCGCTGCGTCTGCTCGAAGCCGGCACGGCCGCGCCCGTTGTTCCCAAAAATCTCAAACCTGCCAAAGCAAGGAGAAGAAATGTTTAATCGAAAAATGTTTGATTCGTCGAATGTGATCGTCGGCCTGGAAATCGGCACGTCGAAAGTGTGCGCCGTCGTTGGCGAGATGAACGCCGAGGGCGAACTGAACATCGTCGGGCTAGGGCAGGCCCGTTCGCGCGGCGTGCGCAAGGGCGAAATCTGCGACGCGCCGGTGGCGGAGGAGGACGTGCGCAACGCCATTGTCGAGGCCGAGCACATGGCCGACGTCGAAATCCGCAGCGTCTATCTGGGCGTGACCGGCGCGCATGTGCGCGGCTGCAACAACCGGGGCGTACACCAGATTGTCTCCGCCGACCGGGAAATTTCCGAGGAGGACGTGCAGGACGTGGTGAAAAACGCCAAGGCCATCAACCGCTCGCCGGAGAACCACGTCATTCACGCGGTCCGCCAGCATTTTTTGGTGGACGGCCAGGACGGCATTCCCAATCCCGTCGGGATGCTCGGCTCGCGCGTGGAGGTGGACATGCATGTGATCCAGGGGAATTTCAACCGGCTCCAAAATTCCGTGCGCGCGGTCAAGGGCTTGCAGTTGGAGGTGGACGAAATTGTTTTCAACGGTCTCGCCGCGTCGCTCGCGCTGCTCACCAATGAGCAGAAGGAGTTGGGCGCGCTGGTGATCGACATCGGCGGCGGCACGACGGAGTACGTGGTGTATTCCAAGGGCGTCATCAAGCACATCGGCGTGTTGGCGGTGGGCGGTGACCATGTTTCCAACGATCTGGCGTACGGACTGAAAGTTCCGCTGGGCCGGGCCGAGCAGTTGAAATGCGAACACGGCTCTGCGCTGGCAAGTCGGGCCGCCGCCGGCCCGACCGTCGCGATCCCCAACGAGTTCGGCCTGCCGCAGAAGACGGTGAGCGTGGAAAATCTGCGCCGCATCATGGGGCTGCGGCTGGAGGAGATTTTCCAGCTCATCGCGCAGGACCTGGAGCAGGCCTGTGTGCTGGATTATCTGCGCGCCGGGATTTTTCTCTGCGGCGGCGGGGCGCGGATTCCGCAGATCGCGCAACTGGCGGAGCGGGTGTTGCAGATGCCGGCAAGCATCGGGCAGACGAATTCCGTCAGCGGTTTGAAGTCCGCGCTGGATCAGCCGGAGTTCGCCGCCGCCATCGGGCTGGTGAAGGTCGGGTCCAACCAGCAGCGCAAGCGGACGGGGCGGAAATCGCTGGCGGGGGACATCGGGAACACCATCAAACAGATCCTCGGTCGCGGTTGAGAAAGCACTTTTATGGAAACGAACCAGCAATTGGAAAGCGACGCGTCCGCCGCGACGCGTCCGCTCTCGGTGAAGATTTTCGGTGTTGGCAGCGGCGGCATCGCGATGCTGGAGCAAATCGCGCGCAGCCCGCTGGCGGGCGCGTCGCTGGTGGCGATCAGCGCCGACGCGGAATCGCTCGCGCGCTCGACGGTGGGAGAAAAAATTTCCGTCGAGACGAAATTGCTGCGCGGGCTGGGCACCGGCGGCGATCCCGAGCGCGGCGGGGCGGCGGCGGCGGAGTTTTTTCCGACGCTCAAGGAGGCCTGCGCGGGCGCGACGGCGGTGTTCATCGTGGCTGGACTGGGCGGTGGCGCGGGCACGGGCATCAGTCCGGTATTGGCGCGGGCGGCCAAGGAGGCGGGGGCGCTGGTGCTGGCGTTTGTGACGCTGCCGTTCGTGTGCGAGGGCAACCGCCGGCAGCAACTGGCGCGGCGCGGCTTGGAACAGCTCAAGGCCGAGGCCGACGGCGTGATCTGCCTGCCGAACCAGAAATTGTTCCAGTTGATTGATGAGAACACGAGCGTCGTGGAGATGTTCAAGGCCACCGGCGGGCTGCTGGCCGAAGGGGTCAACAGTGTCTGGCAACTGCTCGCGCGCAAGGGGCTGATTGAGATTCATTTTGCCGACCTGTGCGGGTTGCTGCGAGACCGGCACGGGGAAAGTTGTTTCGCGACCGCCTCGGCGACGGGACCGGCGCGCGCGCGGGAGGCGGTGGAACAATTGTTCGCCCATCCGATGCTGGACGGCGGAAAAGCCCTTTCCGAATCCGAGGCGGTGCTGGTGAGCGTGACGGGTGGACTGGATCTGACGATGGCCGAGGTGAACCGGGTCATGGAACAGATCAACGGCCAGTGCCCGCAGGCGCAGGTGATCATGGGCGCGGCGATTGAGGAAAGTTTCCGTGAGCGGCTGGCCATCACAATGGTGGTGACGCGACGCGCGGCGGCGGCTTCCAAAAAAGTTCCGACCGACGATGCGGGCGAGTCCGATTCGCTGCTGGAAAAGGAAACCAGCGTGCGTCCGCAATCGCGCATCATTCCGCCGCCGCCGGAAATCTCCCCGGAAGCCGCGCGCGAGATGTTTGCCGGCAAGAACCCGGGCGCATCCAGGTCGCGAAAATCCCACGCCAAGATGAGCCAGGGCACCCTGCCGCTGGAGATTGTTTCCAAGGGCCGGTTCGACCAGAGCGAGCCGACGATCCACAAGGGCGAGGACCTGGATGTGCCGACGTACATCCGGCGCGGTGTGGCTTTGAACTAGGGCTTGCTTTCCAGACCGCCGCCGAAAATATTGCGCGCATGAAGGAGGTGGCCAAAGGCGTTCCGCGAAAAGCTTTGTTGCTCGGTCACTTTTCGACGGTCGGCGACATCGGTTGCCTGAATTACGTGATCGATTGTCTCCGGGAATTGGGGATGGCTTATGACCTCTGCGCATTCATGAAAGAGGTGCGGAACGATATTCCAGGGTCGCTGGCGCCCGCGGAATTAAGGCCGAAAAGTTACACGCATCTGGTTTTTATTTGTGGGCCCTGCTGGCCCGAGCTGTTCGCCCGAAACGGAATTGATCTTCGGAAGTTTTCGCACTGCTGCCGGATCGGAATCAATACCACGATGATTGAACCGGTGAGGAGCTGGAATCCGTTTACCCCGCTGTTGGAAAGGGATTCAGACCGTCAGTCCCGTCCGGACTTGTGCTTTTTCACGCCGGTCGAGACGGTGCCGACGGTGGGGCTATGCCTGATCGGTGAGCAAGGGGAGTACGGCGAACGCCAACGGCACAAGGAAACAATTGAGATGATCCACGCGGCTCTTACACGCCTGGGCTGGGCGCGGCTTGATCTGGATACGAAATGGCCGCGCTCCAGAAACACGACCAACATTCACAATCCGGCGGAATTTTTTTCGCTCGTTCAGAAGGTTGACCTGGTCATCACCAACCGGCTGCATGGCCTGGTTTTTGCACTTAAAGGCGGGGTGCCGGTTTTGGCGGTGGACTCCATCGTGGGCGGAGACAAGGTGACCCGGCAGGCGTTGGCGCTGGGCTGGCCGCGGGTGTTTCCAGCGGAGACTCTCAGCGCCGACCAGCTCGTGGATTCCGCAAGATGGGGTGTTTCAAAGGAAGGCTGGCTGGCCGCGCAAAAAATCGCCCGGGAAATTAAACCCGCCGGCGAACGGCTGCGGGCGGATTTCTTGGGCGCGCTGGCCAAGGGTGAGGTGGTGGTCTTGGATGCGAAGTATCCACCGGCGGCGGCGGGACCGTCGCGGCAAGGAAGGTTTGACCGGCTCAAGCGGTTTTGTGGATTGTGACTGGCTGGTCGACAGTGCTGGCGGCACCCGTTTCAGGCTGCGGCGGAGGATCGTCCCGCCGGCAGGATTTTGGCGTAAGCCGATTGTAAATCCTGCAATTGTTTTTCGGGGGTAAAGAAGGCGAGTCGTTTTTGAGAATAGGCCGAGGTGTCCTGGAAGCAGGTTCCTGTTTCGAACATATCTTTCAGCGCGCGGTACATGGCCTCGGAGTCCCGGTCGGGAATGATCCGCGCAAAGGCGTTGTCCTCGCCTACAATCTCGGGCATTCCGCCGGTCCGGGTGACTACCAAAGGCAGGCCGACGGCTAGGGCCTCGAGCACAGCGATCGGCAGGCCTTCTTCTTGGAAAGTATCCGGATCAATGATGGATGGCTGAATGTACAAATCACTTTCAGAAAGATGGCGCGCAATCTCCGGGTGAGGAACGGCACCGAGGAACCGGATATTGTCGGCGACCCCTTCCTGCTCGGCCAGTTGTCTGATGGAATCCAGGGTTTCCCCCGCGCCGATGAGGGTGAGGACGGATTTGTGATACACTTGGCGGACGAATCGGGCGAATGCATTGACCAGGTAGCTTTGCCCCTTCCATTGTATGAATCTGGCTGTGTTGATCAGCTTCAGGCAATCGCCTGGCTTAAAGAAACGCTGCTTGCGATGGGCCAGAAAGGAACTGTTGAAAGCATTGGGGACAGGATGGATCCGGGTCGGAGCGATTCCCAGTTTGAGCATTTTTTGTTTCATGCATTCTGAAAGGGTGCTCAACAGCACGTTGTCGGCACCCGCCATTTCCAACAATTGCTTTCTGTACTCGGGTTCCAGGAGGGGCTTTGAATTGATGTCCGTCCCTTGGCATCGGATGAGGATCGGTTTTTGCTTTTCCCGGCCCAACAGTTTGAGGGCCTGCCACAGGGTGACGGCATTCCACCCAAAGTGAGCCTGAACGAGGTCGAACGAGTCCAGGTGTTTGTCGAGGTAGGAGCACAGCGGGAACATGTGTCGGGGTATCCGGACGCCTTTGATATGTTTTAGGTAGCGCCGGTGGACATTTTGCGCAAACGAGGGGCTTTTGCGCAGCACGAGCACGCGGTGAAACGGCCGCTCTGTTTCCAGGTGACGCTCCATGGTCAAAACGGCGTTGGAATGAGGGTATGCCTTTTCCAGCGACAAAACTTCGTCGTAAATGAATGTTTCGGACAACAATGAAAAGTGGGAGGCAAAGTGGAGGATCTTCATGGCAAGGGTGGGTGCATCGTTTTGCTGACGTTAATGGCCGGCGGATAAATTGGGAATTCAAAAGTGTATTGAATTGTTTGAGCCTGGCGCTTGTTGCATGATTCCGGGGTTATGCGGTTGCGTTGCTTGTTGGAAAAATGGTGGGCGGGATGGCGCGGGTCGCCGGTGAAGTCCGAGGACCGGCCGACCGCTACCCCGCCTGACACCGGGCAGGAGTCGGAACGGAAAAGAGAGGCCCGCTTGCTTGAGGGGTTTGACTGGAAGTTTTATTTGAACTTCTATCCCGATCTCAGGCAACTCGGAATCACCACCAAGCGAGCCGCCCGGAAACATTGGTTGACGTTTGGTTCGGCAGAGGGCCGGATTTCGGGCCCGCGCTGTGAAACATATTTGAGGAATTTGGGGCAGCTCGAACAGTATCTGGAATCTGTCAGCGCTGATGTTCCGTCGCCGCCGGAGGCGTCCGCCCCGTTGATCAATATCCTGACCCGGACCAACTTGCGGGCGCGATTTTTTTCCGAGAACCGCAATTCGATCGCGGGGCAGACGTACAAGAAATTCCGGCACTTGGTCAGCTATGAAAATGAGGAGACGTACAATTATCTGAAAAAATACAATCTGCCGGCCGCTGATCTGGTGAAGGTGGTCCGGGGCAGCACCGGCGGATCGCATCCCTATAATCTCTTCGTCAATGACATGATGGACTGTGTCTCCGAAGGGTGGATCATGTTTCTGGATGATGATGACTTGTTCACCACTCCGCATGCGCTCTCGATCATCGCCTCCCATCTCAAGGATGAAGACAGCCTGGTCATTTGGCGGACTTGGTTTCCGGCGAAGACCATTCCCGCCACCCAGGACATCCAGCAAATCGCGCCGGGAGGCATCACCTCATGTTGTTTCGCCTTTCACAGCAAGCACAAAGCCAAGGGCCAATGGCACGAGTTCCGGGCGGGGGATTACCGCTGCTTTGATCAGTTGCGCCAGCACCTCCAGCCCGTCTTTCTGAATCACATTCTGGCAAAGATCAATCGTACCGACCGGGGTGAAGGCGCCGGTGAGCCGAGCGACAAGCGGGCTTAGGCGGCGGGATCCGCCTCCTCAAAACTGGCCTCCGCAGTGCCCATCCGGCGGGCGAGGTGCCGGATGAGTTTCCGAATCGGCCGGATGATTTTATACAACGGCAGAAACAGCCGGAAGCGGGTGAAGCCGCAGGCTTTGTTGATGGTCGCCATGGCGTGTTCCTCGCTGAGTTTATTCTTCCGGTAAGTTTTCCAGACCTGATAGCAAAAGTCGTACGTGATCAACTTCCGTCCCACGCCGCTGAAATGCAGATACGGCTTCTTCAAATACTCATTCAACAAGAGGGTGGTGTCATCCAGCGTGGCGTTGGATCGGCTGTTGTGCTCCGTCTGCTGGTCCGGGTGGCAGCGAAACGCGCAGAGCGGCTCATTTAGATAAGCGAGCTGTCCATTTTCCAACAGGTGATACCACATTTCCAAATCCACGATCTGGCGATAGTCCTTGTTGAATCCGCGCGCCGCGTCCTTTTTGCGGAACAGGACCACCGTGGGTTCGCCGATCAGATTTTTTTGCTCCAGTAGGCAGCGGCGGATCACCGCATCGCCGGCGATGACCGTGGTTTTTCCGAAACTGGACCGGGTGCGCATAACCTTGGACTCCGGATCAATCAGGTTGCGCGCGGTCGCCACCAGGCTGATGGACGGGTCCGCAAGCAGGGGCGCCAGCATTTTCCGCAAGGCGTCTGGGGTGGTCAGCAGGTCATCGCCAAACACAAACTTGATGAACTCCCCCCTCGCTTCGCGCAGGCACAAGTTCCAATTGTTCACCATGCCGACATTCGGCGAATTGACGCTGAAACGGATGCGCGCATCTTTTGCCGCATATTCTTGGACCACCTCGGCCGTATTGTCCTTGGAACAGTCGTCGATGATCAGCAGTTCAAAATCCGTGAAGTCCTGTTGCAGAATGGATTCGATCGCCTCGGGCAAAAAGCGCGCGTAGTTGTAGGTGGGGATGCAGACACTGACTTTGGGCGGCTTCATGGGCTGGGTTTCAAGGTCAGTTTGGGGAGTGGAAGTCTGAGGCTCATCGCGTCGGAGACGCCTGGACAAGCCATGGGGTCGTGCTGGTGTCGCTCTGCCTGCAGCAGCGGGGATAGTTTTCGAGCGGGATGTTTGCAGGACTCATGCACGGAAAAGTGTCAGCCGAAAAGTCATGAGTCAAGAAAAGCCCATTCCGGAATTCCGCCGCCTCGATTTGGCCTCGGCATCCCTCCGTGATCGGGCTATTGACAGTCCGTGAAACTGGCGTATAAAAAGACTGGCTGATGTGATTCTCGAACGCGGGCGAACAAGTCCCGGTAAAATTCGCCGAATCCCTCAGCCATTTGTTTTTCATGGTGTTCACCCCCTTTCCTTCCAGGATGTCCCTGGCTGAATGCCTCGGTGGTTTTGCTGGCCGCACCACACTCCGCTCAGTGCATGGCCTACGGAGCCGTCCCCATTTTTCAGGGTCAGTCCTGGAATTTCGCGAAGTGTGATTGCCGCGCTTGACGGTTGGTCAATCAAGCCTATGTTCAAGGTGGCTGACGTGGACGTGAATGTTGGTTGATAGTGTCAGTGGACCGTAAGTCAGTGAGGGTTGTCTGTAGAGAGTGGTCTGTGATAGTGATCAGTTGGTAAATACGCCCACGCCAGCCATTCCTTTTTAATCGGCTTAACTTCCAGATTCATTCCGCCTTCTGCTTTCACGCGCTTCGCCGGTCACAGATCCTGTTTGGCCCGCCCGGTTTGTTGCCAATGTGGCCGTATCTCCTTTCATCCACTCGCATCCGACGAGTTGACACAACGCCCATGATGGACGCGCAAAGCGCCGGCCCACTGGTGCGAATCGGTGCGCGGGCGGATTACTCCTTTGCGCCGGCTTGAAGCCGGCGCTTGATCCGCTCCCGCGCTTCGGGCGGCAGGGTTGGTGCCAGCCCATGGTCCGCGTCACAGTGCTGGGCGGCGGTGCGCAAGAACTTTATCTGCCGGCCATAGCGCAAACACCAGATACACAGCGCCAGATGAATGCGCAGACCGATGCGCCGGAGCAGCGGCAGCGGGCGGTCCAGCGCGTCGGATTGCAGGCGGATCGCTTCCCGGCAGTTGGGCGCGAGGGCCCGAAGGGTTTCAATGAGCCGGTTCATGACGGAGGGTTGGTCGGTGGAGTTTCACGATCCTTACAAGTTTTCACAATTTCCCAAACCAGTTGCTTTCGAGGCAGCGGCGCAAGGCCATGCGGGCGCGGTGCAGCATGACCCACAAGTTGTTCTCGGAGATGTCCAGCCGGGCGCAGATTTCCTTGCTGTCCACCTCGTCCATTTCGCGCAGGCAGAAAACGGCGCCGACATTTTTTGGCAATTTGCCCGCGCACTCCCGAAAAGTTTTCCAAAACAACTCGTTGTCCAGGCCCGCGCCGGGATTCGCCGGCCATTCGGTCGGGCCTAGCGCGTGAATCCATCCGCCCTTGCCCAGGCCCCCGGACACGAAGCGGTCGCCTTCCTCATCCGCGTAAAAATCCATGTCGGTGAAGGAGGTTTCGCGGCTGGCTTTGCGGAAATAGTCGAAGATTTTGTTTTTCAAAATCCCAATGAGCCAGCTTCGCTCCGCCGAACGGCCCGCGAAGCTCCGGCCGCCCTTGAGCGCCGCGAGGAAAGTCTCCTGCACCGCGTCCTCGGCCTTGGCCGGGTCGCGCAGGCGCATGAGTGCATATCTGAAAAGGTGGTCGCCGTGCAGATCCAACCATTGCTCGGGGTCTGAAAGCTCGTGCCTGTCCTCGCTGCTGGGGGGGTCGCCCTCCGTTTGCATGGCGGGAAGCTAGCCTTCCGCCGGTGGATTGTAAATTGTCTATGTCGTGCGAAGTGCTGGATCCCGCTTTCGGTGCTGTTCGTGGTAGCGGGCTCTGGTCCTGGCAAGCGAGGCGGGCGCAAAACCCAGGCTTGCGTAGTGTTGAAGTCAATCGGCCACCGCTTGAAATTAAATTCCGCCCAGCGGATGAGTCCCTCGCGGGTTGGGCGGCATTTGGAGCGGCCCGGCCGCCACGAATGGGTTGGAAAATGTAAAAGGATGGACGAAGGGAACCAACTCACTTAAAACATGGCCATGATTGTTATCCTCAGCGGAACCAACCGCCCCGGCAGCAACACTCGCAAAATCGCGGCGCACGTCGAGTCGGTTTACAAGTCGCTCTCCGTGCCAACGCAGTTGCTGGATCTGGCGGAGCTGCCGTCGGATATTTTTTCGCCGGGCGCGTACGCGGAAAAACCCGCAGGCTTTTCGCGATTCACCAGCGCGGTCCTCGCGGCGGACGGATTGGTCGTCGTCACGCCCGAATACAATGGCGGCATCCCCGGTGTCCTGAAATATTTCATTGATATGCTGCCGTTCCCGGAAAGTTTTGAGCGGCGTCCCGTCTGTTTCGTCGGGCTGGCCGCCGGGGTGTGGGGCGCCCTGCGTCCGGTCGAGCAGTTGCAGGCCATCTTCGGCTATCGCAACGCGCTCATTTATCCCGAACGCGTGTTCATGCCCGGCGTAAACAACCTGCTCGACGCCGCCGGGCAATTCGCCAGTCCGGAAATGGAGAAACGCCTGGGCAAACAGGCGGACGGCTTCGTTGCTTTCGTGGAAACATTACGCGGGAAAAAACTGCGCCCGTAGCGGCGGGCATGCCTGCCGGTCGGCGAGATCCGCGGAGTCACCGCCGGAGGGGGTTGCTTAAATCTTCTCAGTCGCAAAGCCGCGTTAACTCCCCGCCGCTTCGGAAGTTGGGTTCAAAGTTGAGCCAGGATTTCCCGCGCGGCGCGTCCGCCTTCGGAGGCCCCGCCTTCCATGAATCCTTGGAAGTCTTGCGAGGTGTGTTCGCCGGCGAAGAAGATGTTGCCCTGCCGCACGCCTTCGTAACCGGCGATGGTGTGATACTGGTTCACACGCCAGAAGGAATAGGAGCAGTTGAAAAACGGCGAGAGATGCGGCAGCGAGCTGGCGGCTTGCCCGTTCCAGAGTTTCGGCAATCCGGGGAAGACGCGGTTGATTTGCCTGAGAAACCTGGTGGCATCCTGCCGCACCTCGGCATTTCCAATCAAGGCGAAGGGAAGTTTCGCGCGCTTTTGATCAGCAACGGTACCGCCGGTGTAGTTGTTGAGGATGCCGCTGTTGCCAGCCTGTCCGCGGGTGGGCTCCCAGGTAAGCTGATAGCCCAGATCGGAAAAGCTCTGGCCGTTGCTCGTGCCCCAGTTGCCGTGATGATTCCAGAGCCGCCGGCTGAACTGCAATTGCAGCTTCCCGTTGCGACCCCGGCCGAGCTGCTGGATGACCTGGTGCTTCAACGGATCAAAGCCGGCCCGGGAATAGTCGAGGGTCCGCAGCACGGCGAATGGCAGTGTCAGCACCACCAGCTCGGCGATTTCCTCGCGGATCGCCCCGCCGGATTCAAACCCAAGCGCGATCGAGCCGTCCGGCCGCTGACGGATCGCCGCGAGCCGCCGGCTGGTTTGCACGGGCATGCCCCGGCCTGCGAGCAGGTTGGCCATGGCGAGCGGAATCTGCTGGTTGCCGCCGCGGACATGAAAGCGCTCGTCGGACGCGCCAAAGATTTCAAACCGCTGATCACTCCCCGAGAGCAGGTAAACCAGGTTGAGCGCGCTTTGTTCGCGGGTATCGGCGCCATACTCGATGGCGTAAGCGACCTCCAGAAGCTGGCCCATTTTCGAAAAATGTCCGCCCGGCACGCGGTGCTGAATCCAGTCCCACACGCTCATCCGGTCCAGCTTGAGCCCGGCGGGAGTGCTCGTCGCGAAGGTGGTGGGATAACCCGCCGCCGCGGAGTCGGCCATGACCGCCTGGTAAACCGGTGCGAAATCCCGCACCGCCTGCGGGCGTGGATAGTAGGCGCGATCAAAATAGTAAGTATCCTCCGCGCCCGCCGGCCCGGCCGCCGTGAGATCGTCCAGAGTCAGATCGAAGCGCGCCGCGAGTTTTTGAACGGTGACATGGCCCGTGTCAATCAGCTCCCCGCCCCATTCCGTCACTTGATTATCCGCCCAATAGCCGGCGTTGTTGGAAAACATGCGGCCGCCGATTCGTGGTGACGCTTCGTAAACGGTGGACTGCACTCCGCTGTCCGCCAGCGTCAGCGCGCAGTTCAAGCCGGAGATGCCCGCGCCGATGATCGCGATCCGAGGCTGGCCGGACGCGGCCGCCGAAGCCCAGGGAGAGATGGCCAGGCCCGCGGTCGCCGCCGCCACACCTGCTAGAAACTGCCGGCGGGTGAACGCACGCTGTCCGCTCGCGACCGCCAGCGTCTGCCGGTCTTGCACCGCCGGGACGGGAAGCCCCGTTTTCGCGGCGACGCGATACTGCCCGGCCAGTCTCAAAATCGAACGAAGGAGTAGGGTGCGTGCCATAGATTAGTGTCCGATAATGATCCCGGATCGATTGGTGTTGAACAGCCTGCTCCCGCCAGCCCTTCCTCAGCATGCCGCCGGTGGGTGGTGATGTTTTAGGCCGCGCGCCATCTGAAAACAAGCCCCTTCTGCCGTGGTTTTAGAATGGTTCGGCGGCTGGTGCTGGTGGGGGAATCGACACGCACTCAGAAGTTGCCAGCTCGAACGAAGCGACTGCGCCAAGGATTCATCCTTGGGCAACTAATAATTTACGTGACCTGTCGTTCAATTCCTTCAAATTGAACACATGACTCATCTTCAACCGAGCCGGGTTTTGTTAATCGTGGCGATGCTGCTGGGGGCCGGCGGTGCTTTCGCCGCCGTCGTTCACGATCCGCTGATGGTTCAAATCAAGTCCCCAACTCCGCCCGAGTCCGGCTATTTCAAAATGGGAACCACCCGGCGTCCCGATGGCCGCGAGCTGACCTTGGACAGCCGCAGTCTGCGGCTCGATGGCCAGCCGTGGCTGCCGGTCATGGGGGAATTCCATTTTTCGCGCTGCCCCGAAACCGAATGGCGCGATGAACTGCTCAAGATGAAGGCGGGCGGCGTGGACATTGTTTCGACCTACGTTTTTTGGATTCATCACGAGGAAGTCGAAGGCCAGTTCGACTGGGCCGGCCAGCGCAGCCTGCGAAAATTTGTCGAGGCCTGCCAGTCCGTGAACCTCCCGGTGATCGTGCGTTGCGGGCCGTGGTGTCATGGCGAAGTCCGCAACGGCGGGCTGCCCGACTGGGTCGTGAAACAAAAAGATTACAAGCCGCGCACGGAGGACGCCCGCTTTCTGGACAAGGCGAAAATCCTCTACACCGAAATTGAAAAGCAGCTTCACGGTCTGCTCTGGAAAGACGGCGGCCCGGTCGTGGGCATCCAGCTCGACAACGAATTCTCCGGCCCCGCGTCGTATCTGCTGGCGTTGAAAAACATCGCCATTGAAGCCGGTCTCGATGTCCCGCTCTACACGCGCACCGGCTGGCCGAACCTGCGGACGCCGATGCCGCTTGGCGAGATGGCTCCGCTGTTTGGCAGCTACGCGGACGGCTTTTGGGAGCGCAGCATCACGCCGATGCCCGGCGACAACTGGTCGAAGTTTCTGTTCTCCAGCCTGCGCACCGACGCGGACATCGGCGCGGATCAGCTTGGCAAGCGCAAGGCGCAGGATGATGCCGACGTGCTGAAATATCCCTACCTCGCCTGTGAAATTCTCGGCGGCATGGTCAGCTCCTATCATCGGCGCGTCCTCATCAATCCGCTGGACAGCCTCTCGCTCGCGCTGATTCATCTTGGCTCCGGCAACAATCT
>JANPGB010000119.1:0-13625 GCA_031423695.1 Verrucomicrobiota bacterium | reverse complement strand
GTTTTTGAATTGTAAAATGTGGGGGTGGGTTTGGGCGGCGGTACAAGGGTGCTCGCCCCGCGGGCCAGGGGGTTACACCCCCGCGGGCGGGGTGGTTTCCGCGCGGGTTTCCGGGCCCCAATGCCGGGGGATGGAACATGGACGTGGAGCGGTTACCCCGAGTCGCCTGCCCAGAGCAGACGAGGTTGTCGCAGCGCGACAACCGCTACCTCGCATCAGCCGAAGTTGCCGCCGCACTGACCGGGGCGTTGGAGGCGCATTGGTTTTGGCCAAACGCCGAGAGAGGGTGATTGTGGCGAAGAGACTGGCATCGTTATTCTGCCTGTGCTGACCCATGGTAAACCATGACGGCCCAAACACAAAAGGCCACCACGGACAGAACCCAGAACCAAAGACGGACAGAGCGAAGCGACTCAAAGTAAAACCAGCGGAAGGATGATCGTGTTTGATGAAGCGCCAATCCTCCAATCTGAACTAACAACGCCAAAAGCAAATACATGTCCGCTTCGTCGGATCCAATACCCGTGCCGAGACTAGCAAACTTGTGCGCCAGCGTTCCGCCAGTGGCGGCCGCAAAAATTATTCCGCTTCCCCAGAGCGCGAAACGCCAGCGAAAGAAAAGCCCGACAATCAAAACCAGGCTGACTAAAGCCATGACGGCGTGAAAGACGTTATGCCACGCAAAGCCGTTCCGAAATGCGAGCAGCACTCCCACGAGCCATAAGAATTGCAGAATGAGAATTGTCCATGGCGGAACTGCGAATCGGCGTTTTGTTTCAGTCACGGCTTCCATTGATTGTTGATGATCGACCGGCGGTTGCTAAATCAATTATTCATTCACATGCACCACCTTCGCAGGCGGGAAGCCGTTGAAGAACGTTGCCGAGGCGTTGCTATAGGCGCCGATGTTTTCCGAATAGACCAGGTCTTCATTTTCCAGTTCCGGCAATTGCTCCGATTGCGAAATCGTGTCCAGGCCGTCGCACGTCTGGCCGAACACGGCGCAGATTTCGGTTTTGCCCTTCTTGAACGACTTCAGCGGATACTGGCAGTGATCGAAGATGATGCCGCTGTAGGTGTGATACACGCTGTCGTCAATGTAGTAGCAGGTCTTCCCGTCGCGCACGGCCTTGCCGATGATACTGGCCATGCTCGTCGCCGCGCTCGCCACGAGGAAGCGTCCCGGCTCGGCGAGAATCTGGATGTCCGGCGCGAACAGCCGGCTGATCTCGGCGTTGATGACCTTCGCCAGTTCGCCGAACGGGCGGACGTGCTTGTTGTAAGGCGCGGGAAAACCGCCTCCGATGTCGAGGATCTTGAGCGTGTGACCGCGCCCGGCGCTTTCCCGCATCACCGCCGCCGCCGCGTTCAGGGCCTGGACGAAGTTTTCGAAATTCGTGCACTGGCTGCCGACGTGGAAGCTCAAACCTTCGACCACCAATCCCAACTTGAATGCGGCTTCGATCAAGTCCGCCGCCTCGCCAGTGGCGCAGCCGAACTTGGAGGAGAGTTCGCACTGTGAGCCGGTGTTGTCCACGCGCAGGCGCAACACCACGCCGGCGTGCGGAGCGTATTGCCGGATTTTTTTCAGCTCGTTCACGTTGTCGTAGGTGACGAGCGGCTTGTATTTGTCGAGCGTGCGGAGCGTCTCCTTCGGCTTGGTGGGATTGGCGTAGATGATCTTGTCCCAGATGAAATCCTGCTGCGCCTTGGCGGAAAGTTTTTTGATGTTGGCGCAGACGGTCATGAACTCGGGCAGGGAGGCGACGTCAAAGCTCGCGCCGGCCTTGTAGAACGTGCGGATAATCTCCGGCGCGGGGTTCGCTTTCACGGCGAAATAGCACTGCACCTTGGGCAGATGTTTTTTGAACTCGGCGTAGTTTTTGCGGAGGACATCGTGGTCAATGATGACCACGGGCGTGCCGTGTTTCTTCGCGATGGCTTGCAGCTGTTTTTGCGTCATAAAATTCGTCGCTCGGATTAGGGTGTTTCGGGTGAGGGCACAAGATTATTCTGCGTCGGAGCGCCGGCCTCCGGCCCGGCGAGCGCGTGACGCAACACGCCGGATCGGAGGCCGGCGCCCCGAAACCGGGGACTTTCCAGTCCCCGGTTGATATGAGTGTGGAGGCGCATCCTTGCAGCTGGACGGACGATTCCTTTTTTGACTTATGCCCGCGCCAAGGTTATGTCTTGCGGCAGAAAGTGCAGCGCCTCGCCTCCGCTTTGCGTTGTCCCTCGAAGCAAAGTCCCTTGATTGATGCATGAAAATCCTCCGCTCAGCTGTTTTTGCGCTCATAGGTTTCGCGGCCCTGGCCGCACGCGCCTCCAGCGTCCTGCCAACCTCCTTGGACGAACACGCGACCGCCGCCGCCGCCATTTTTCAAGGCACCGTGCTGAACGTGCAATCGCACCGCAGCGCCGTTGACGGTCTCATCTACACGCGCACCACGCTGCGGGTGGACGAGGTGTTCAAGGGCCGTTGTCCCGCCGTCCTCACCGTGGTGCATCGCGGAGGCGCGGTGGATGGGGTGGGCCTAAGTGACGACGGCGCGCCGCAGTTCCAAGCTGGTGAGGAGCGGCTGCTGTTCGTTTCCCGCCGCGCGGATCGCACCCTGTTCGCGCCGGAAGGCGAAACCAGCGCGCTGCGATTGCGCCGGCAAAACAATGGCGCGCTGATTCACGAGCACGAAGCTTTGCTGAACATCCTGCGTCGCCGAAGCCGTCCGGCCATCGCGAGCGAAAGTGATGTCACCGATCAGGCCGGGAGCTTGCCTGCCGGCAGCGGAGACAGCCTCACCGCGCCCAGTGGCGATACCAGCGGCACCAACACGAACGGCCTGCTGGCCGGCGCCGACGGAGTTCCCTCGCGTTTCATCCTGCCGGACCGTGGCGAGCCGATTCCTTATCTGGTGGATGCGACCGCTCTGCCAGCCGGCATCACGCTGGCTCAGGCCTTGAACGCGGTGAGCAACGCCATGACGGTCTGGGCCAATGCGAGCAGTTACCGGTTTGTCTTTGCCGGGACGAACAATTTTGGGACCGCCGCCGCGAACATCAACAACAACGACGGCTTTTTCCGCATTCAACTGCACGACAACTACAACTTCATTCCGGCGGGCAGCATCCTCGGTGAGGGCGGCAGCTGGTTCACGACGGGCCTGCTGCCCACTGCGAACTGGGGGCCGGGCGGTAAAGTCTCCGGCATGGAGTTCAACATGGGTCTGAACGGCTACGTCGTGCTCAAGCACACCCAGGCCGCGATGCAAAACCTGGCCACCTTCACGGAAGTGCTGACGCACGAGATCGGGCACGTCATCGGCCTGGCGCATTCGAGTGAGATCGCGACCAACAACGCGGTGCTTTCCGGCTCCATCATGTTTTACCAGGCGCACGCCGACGGCCGCGGCGCGCAGCTCAACAGCTACGACACAAATGTGGTGCGCGTGGTTCATCCGACCAACGCGCCGCCATATTCCTACGACCGCGTCCTGGATGTCACCGACGCCACGCCGCAGCCAAACATTGCCGGGATCAACGAGCTTGAGCTACGCGGGTACGATTTGCAGACCACCAATCTGACAATGAGCATCACCAACCTGACCGCCTCCTACGGCACCTTTTCCACACTCGGAAAACTGATCCGCTTCACGCCCAATACTGGAACTTTGGGTGACGCCGCCAGACAAGATCCCGCCGGGAATGGCTTTTACGAACTGCTCTACGCGCGCTTCGCCGAAGGCACAAATTTTTCGCCCTTTGTGAAGCTGCGAGTGGTTTCCTTCAACTATGACACCGCTTCGCCCACGGACGGGATTCCCGACGCCTGGATGACCACTTACTTCGGACACACCGCGCCTCAAGCCGGCGACAAATCCCGCGCCGGCGACGACGCCGACGGCGACAAGCTGACCACCCTCCAGGAATACATCGCCGGCATGAATCCGACGAACAAGGCTTCCGCGCAGCTTGCCACGATTTACAAGACCAACGTCATTCAATGGCAGGCGCAGGCGTACGAGCTTTATGAAATCCAGGCCGTCACCAATATCATTGCCACGAACTGGACGCGCATCGGCAATCCCGTGCTCCCCACGAGTTCCACCGGCAGCTTCACCAATTACTACAACTCCGCCAACCCCGGGAGGTTTTTCCGCGTGCTCAAAGTTCCATGAACCCGTGATGGGGCCGGGGTTGCGCCGGAGCCTGCGCCGCGCTGCCGCCGCCTTTCCAGCGGGGACGAGCATGACTAAACCCGCCATGTTCCGCGCCCGTCCGGGCGGTGAAAAAGTATCTGACAAATCGCCGCGTTTGGTGACAATCCTTCGCATGTCGGCATCCAATCAACCAATAAAAACATTTCGCCTCGTCGTGCTGGCGTGGCTGGCGATCGCTCCACTGCATCTGGCGGCGGCCACCAACAGCATCCGGACTGGAGCCAGCCTTGCGGCGGTTGGATTCGCCCGTTACGAGTGGCTGGACTCGAAGCGCGGCCGCCCGGTGCCGGTGAAAATATATTATCCGCAAACCGGCAGCGGCCCGTTTCCCGTCATCATTTTCTCGCACGGCTTGGGCGGCTCGCGCGAGGGTTACGAGTATCTCGGCCGCTATTGGGCGGCGCGCGGCTATGTGTCCGTCCACCTGCAGCATGTCGGCAGCGACGCCGCCGTCTGGCAGGACACCCCGCTCACCAACCTGATGTCCAGCCTGCGCAAGTCCGCCGCGAACCGCGACAACGCCGCCAACCGTCCGTTGGATGTGAGCTTCGCGATTGACCGGCTGGAAAAGTTGAACCAGGAGAATTCGCCGTTGAAAAATCGGCTCGACCTGGCGCGGCTCGGCGTGGCGGGCCATTCCTTCGGTGCGTTCACCGCGCTGGCCGTCGCCGGTCAGGTTTTCATCACGCCGGGCGACCAGGAGATTTCCTACGGCGACCCGCGCGTAAAGGCGGCCGTGGCGATGAGCGCGCCGGTGCCCGCCCGCAAGAACACGCTGGACCGCGCGTTCGGCAAAATCAAAATTCCCATGTACCACCTGACCGGCACGTTGGATTCCAGTCCCATCGGCGACACGCGCCCGGCGGAGCGACGTGTTCCGTTCGACCACATCCTCGGCGCGGAACAATATCTCCTTACCCTCAGCGGCGGCGATCACATGATCTTTGCCGGAGTTTCGCGCTCACTGACGCCGGAAACCGAAAAACAGTTCAAGGATTTGATCTGCGAAAGCTCCACGGCCTTTTGGGATGCCCATCTCAAAGGTGACGCGAAAGCCAAAGCATGGCTGACGAACGATTTCAAAACCGCGCTCAGCACGAACGGCGTGGTTGAGATCAAAGCGGCTAAATAATAAAAATTCCGCAGCGCTGCTCAGGATATTCGTCAAGCCCAGCCACCGCAGGCATAAGTCCACAGCGGAAGCCGGGAGCGATCCAGGTCAGGTGCTGGCGCCGACTTTGCGTCCCCCGGTATGATGCTTTATAGCTCGGTGAAATTGCTTTGATTTCCCACTCAAAAAAAAGCAGTTTGACCTGAATGTCACGCCCGCGTTTCATCGCCTTGCTGCTTGCGCTGGTCACTTGTGCGATCTATCTACCCGCCGGCCATTATGGTTTCAGTGCTTTTGATGACGGTAATTCCGTCAGTAAAAACGAGGTGGTCCAAAACGGCTTGAGCTGGCGTGGAATAGGGTGGGCATTCACCACTGGCCACACAGGCATCTGGATGCCGCTCACGTCGATTTCTCACATGGCCGTGTGTCAGTGGTTCGGCCTCAATCCCGGCGCGCATCATCTCGTCAACGTGTTGTTTCACGCAGCCAACACCGTCCTGCTTCTCGCCTTGCTCTACCGACTGACCCAGGCGCTGTGGCCGAGCGTTTTTGCCGCCGCCCTTTTCGCCTGGCACCCGCTCCACGTCGAATCGGTCGCCTGGATTACCGAACGGAAGGACATGTTGAGCACGTTCTTCGGGCTGGCGGCCTTGCTGGCTTACACGCGCTACGCGCAGAGGCGGACCGCCTGGGATTATTGGCAGGCGCTGGGTTTTTTTGTGCTGAGTTTGATGTCCAAACCCATGCTGGTGACGCTGCCGTTCGTCCTGCTGCTGCTCGATTACTGGCCGCTGAAAAGATTATCCGCCCCAAAGGGCGGGCGCGTTCCGGCGTTCCGGCGGTTGGCGCTGGAGAAGTTGCCGTTCTTGGCGCTTTCGGCAGCGCTGTGCGGGCTCACCATCTTTACATCACACGCCGCCGGCCTGGTCAATTCGCTGGATGAGATCCCGCTGCGGGACCGCCTGGAAAATGTGCCGCTGGCCTACTCGCGTTATTTGCTACAGATGATCTGGCCAACGGATTTGGCCGTGATTTATCCGGTCCCACGTCAAATCGCCCCGCTGGCGCTCGCCGCGGCCGTCCTGTTTTTGATGCTCATTTCCGCCGCAGTGTGGTTGGTGCGCAAGCGCAGCCCTTATTGGCTCTTTGGCTGGCTTTGGTACTTGGGCACTTTGGTCCCTGTGATCGGCCTGCTGACCTTCGGAGGCCAGGCGATGGCGAACCGCTTCACGTACATTCCCTCCATCGGAATCTTTTTGGCTGTGGCATTGGGCTTGAGTGATTGCGCTTCACGGTTTCGACATTCGAGCAGCTTCGTCTTGGGGGCAGTGGCGGTGGCGGCTGCCTGTCTGGCGCTTACGGCAAACCAATTGCGCTACTGGCGCGATGATGTGGCGCTCTTCTCTCACGTCATTGACGCCACCAAAGACACCCGGTGGTTGCGCTTTAGGGATCTCGGCATTGTGCATTTTTACTTGGGATCTGCGCTCGAAAACAAAGGCCGGAAAGCTGAGGCCATGGCGCATTATCGTGAAGCCGTGTTGCTCAGGCCCTATTACGTCCCGGCCAACAATCAATTGGGCAACGCGTTGGCCGCCGAAGGGAACTGGAATGAAGCCGTCCCCTGCTACGAGCGGGCGCTCCAAATCGAACCGGAGAATGCCGTGATCCACTTTAATTTGGGAATTGCACTGGCCGCCGAAGGAAAGTTGAGTGAAGCCATGCAGCAATACGAGCGAGCACTGCAGCTCAAGCCGGACTATGCCGAAGCCCACAACCAGCTTGGGGTTGCGCTGGGGAAGCAGGGAAGACTGGATGCGGCGATTGGCCAATATCAGGAAGCCCTGCGGCTCAATCCGGATTATATCGAGGCACACATCGGCCTGGGGGCTGCCTTCGGCCGCCGCGGGCAGTTGGATGAGGCCCTCGGTCAGTTTGAAGCGGCTCTCCGCCTGAATCCGGAAAACCTCGGTGCGCTGTACAACGCCGGGCTGGCGTTTTACAATAAGGGGCAACTCGATGAGGCCGCCGCCACCTTTCAGAAAGTTATCAAGCTCAAGCCCGACCACGCGGATGCCCATAACAATTTGGGGCTGGTTTTCGGCAGGAGGAACCAATGGGATGAAGCGATCAGCCAGTTCCAGCAAACCCTGCGCCTCAACGCCGACCATATCAAGGCCCGCAATAATCTGGCCGCCGCGTTACAATCCAAGGGCGCCCCGCCGGCACCTGCGGCAACTCCGCAACCGGGAGAATAGCATTAGTCCTGGTTTCGGGAACCCCGCATCCGAGATGGCGTCCAACTCTCGGGCGATTCCTTCGGCGGCGGGCAGCCTTGCTCTATCACGGACTCATGTTCCATTCGTGATGATCCGTCTAATGCGGCTCGAAAATTTTTTGTATTTTTCGTGGCTGGCCTTCAAAATTCTTTTCCGTCCAGCGGTGTTCGTGCTTTAATCTGCGCGCAATGTTTTCATCGGAAATCAAATCAGTTCATTTCACCGGCATCTGCGGCACGGCCATGGCCTCGGCGGCGGCGGCCATGAAGGACAAGGGCTTTGCCGTCACCGGCTCGGATCAGAGCGTCTATCCGCCGATGTCCACGTTCCTCGCCGGGAAACAAATCGAGGTCATCAACGGCTACGCGGAGCGGAATCTCGCGCACAAGCCCGACCTCGTCGTCATCGGCAACGCCATTTCGCGCGGCAACCCGGAGGCGGAATACGTGCTGGACCACAAGCTGCGTTACTGCTCGCTGCCGGAGCTGTTGCGCGAGTTTTTCATTCGCGGCAAGCGTTCCATCGTGGTGGCCGGCACGCACGGCAAGACGACGACGACCTCGCTGCTGACGTGGGTGTTCGAGCACAACGGCTTGAATCCGAGCTATCTCATCGGCGGCATCCCGACCAATCTTTCGCAAGGCGCCCGGTTCACGGACAGCGAATGGTTCATCATCGAGGGCGACGAGTACGACACGGCGTTTTTCGACAAGCGCAGCAAATTCATCCATTACCAGCCGGAGGTGGCGATCCTCAACAACCTGGAATTCGATCACGCGGATATTTTTGAAAACCTCGCCGCCGTCAAAAAAACCTTCTCGCACTTCATCCGGCTTGTCCCGCGCAACGGCCTGTTGCTCGGCAACGGCGACGACCTGAATCTGGCGCCGCTGCTCAACGTGACGCATTGCCCGGTGAAACGCTTCGGGCTGGGCGGAGACTTTGCCGTGTATGCCTTCAACATCCGTTACGGCCCGACGGCAACCGAGTTTGAGATTCCGAGCTTCAAGTTCCACCTGAACCTGGTCGGCGAGTTCAACGTGCGCAACGCGCTCGCCGTCATCGCCGCCGCGAAACATTGCGGGCTGTCGAACAAGCAGATTCAAGCTGCCTTCGACACCTTCAAGGGCATCAAGCGGCGCATGGAGATCAAGGGCATCGCGGGCGGCATCACGGTGATTGACGACTTCGGCCATCACCCGACGGCGATCCGCGAGACGCTGGCGGCGCTGCGCATCAAATACGCGCGCGAAAAAATCTGGGCGGTTTTCGAGCCCCGCTCGAACACGATGCGGCGGAATGTATTTCAAGACGAACTGGTTTCCTCCTTCGCCGATGCCGATGCGGTGGTGGTGGCCAAAATCGCCCGGCTGGAGCAGCTCAAACCGGAGGAGCGGTTGAATCCAGAAACATTGATCCAGCAGCTCGAGGCTTCCGGCAAGACCGCCGCCTATTTGCCGGACGCGGATTCAATCGTGGCCCACCTGGCAAAGCATGCCCAGGGCGGGGACATCATCTGCGTGTTCAGCAACGGCGGGTTTGATGGCATCCATGGCAAACTGCTGGAGCGGTTGGGGCGGCGTTAAACCGAATTATTCAGTTGCCGGCCACGCCGTGACCGCGCCAATAAGAATAACGACTCATAAAGGCTGGCGCAGGCAGCCTCCCAAAACACCTTGTCAATTTCAAGCCAGTGCCGCGGCAAAAACCGGAGCCTCCTCACGACGGCTCCGACCAGTTTGCTTTGCCGTTGAAGCTGACCTCGCCGGTTTGTATGGTACCGCGGATGTCCGTTGCGCCAGCACAAATTTCTCCGCTTGCCCAGCCCGTCACGGCGCTGTGGGGCGTCGGCGGGGAGCGCGCGGCGCAACTGGCGCGGCTGAAAATTTTCACCGTCGAGGACTTGCTGCTGCACCGCCCGCGCCGTTACGAGGATCGCCGGCATTTTCAGGCGATCAAAAGTTTGCGGCTCGACGAGAAAGCAACGACGCGCGGCGAAGTCGTGGCGATGGGCCTCAAAAAATTTCGCGGCGGCGGCAAGTCGGTGTTTGAGCTGATCCTTGACGATGGCACGGCACGGCTGCATTGCCGCTGGTGGAACCTGCCGTTCATGGAGAATTATTTTGCGGTCGGTGATGAAGTCGTGGTGTATGGCAAACCTCTCTCGCTCAAACCGCGCATGATGGATCATCCCGAGACGGAAGTCGTGGAGAAGGGGGAGGAAAACTTCATCCACTTCAACCGCCTCACCCCGGTCTATCCGCTCACCGAAGGCCTGCCCCAACGCTGGCTGCGCGGGCTGATGTGGCGGACGCTGGAGAAGTTCGTAGCGGCGCCCCGGCAAAGCGCCGCCAATTTCCCTGAATGGAACCGCTTTGACAATCAGTTGGCGGCGCTCTCCCGAGACGCCGCTGCGCCGCCGTCGCGGGCGAACGCCGTTCACATGCTGCATTTTCCCGAAGAGCTGACCGACGTGGAAATCGCCCGGCAACGGCTGGCCCTGGACGAATTCGTCGCGCTCCAATTGCAAATCCAGCTGCGCCGGAAAAAATTCGCAGAGAACGTGAAGTCCTTGCCCTGCGGCGGCGACAATCGCCTCATCAAACCGTTTCTGGACGCGCTGGGTTTCAAACTGACCGGGGCGCAAACCAGGGTGCTGCGCGAAATCCGAGCCGACCTGCGCAGCGCGCACCCCATGCGGCGGTTGCTGCAAGGCGACGTCGGCTCGGGCAAGACGGCGGTCGCCGCGTGCGCGGCCTTGATGGCGTTGGAAAGCGGTTTTAACGTCGCCGTGATGGCGCCGACGGAAATTCTCGCGGAGCAGCATTTTCGCAATTTCAAAAAATGGCTTGAGCCATTGGGAATCGCGGTGGAATTGCAGACGGGCAGCCGGAAGCGCGGCGAACATGGAAGAGCGAGGCTGGAAGATGGAAAACGCCCCGCATCCTTCCTCTGCGTCGGCACGCACGCGCTGCTCACCACCGGCTTCGACCTGCCGGACCTCGGCCTGGTGATCATTGACGAGCAGCACAAGTTCGGCGTGGCGCAGCGCGAGCAGCTGGTGCGCAAAGGTTGTTACCCACATCTGCTCGTGATGACGGCCACCCCGATTCCACGCACCCTCGGCCTGACGGTTTATGGCGAGCTGGATTTGTCAGTCATCGACGAACTGCCAGCGGGACGCGGCACCATCAAGACGTTTGTCCGCACGACGGAAAAGCTGCCGCTGGTCTGGAAGTTTCTGCGGGAACAACTCGCGGCCGGTCGGCAGGCGTACGTGGTTTACCCGCGCGTCGAGGAAACCGATCAGCGCGAGATCAAGGCGGTGGTGCAGGAATTTGAAAATCTGCAAAAGATCTTCACGCCGTTTCGCGTGGAACTGCTGCATGGCCGGATGAAGGGCGCGGAGAAGGAGGCGGTGATGGCATCGTTTCGGACAAACCACGCCCAGGTCCTGCTGGCCACGGCCCTCATCGAAGTCGGCGTGGATGTGGCGAACGCGACGGTGATGCTGATCGAAAATGCCGAGCGCTTCGGGCTGGCGCAGCTGCATCAGTTGCGCGGCCGCATCGGTCGCGGCGCGCATGATTCCTTTTGCATTCTCGTTTCGGCGGCGGAAAACCAGGAGGCGCAGGAGCGGCTGAAGGTTTTGGCTGAGTCGAATGACGGCTTCAAAATCGCGGAGGCGGATTTGAAGCTGCGCGGACCGGGCGAATTGCTAGGCCAACAGCAAAGCGGCTCACCGGATTTCCGGTTTGGCGATCTGTCGACGGATTGGGAACTCATCAAGCAGGCCCGCTCAATAGCGGTGGAAATCGCCAAGGTGGGCTGAGGGTGGAAATCTTCGGGACGCCACCTCCCCTAGGACGCGTGCCGACAGAATGGTCGCCTTCCCCGGTTTTCCGCGAGCCGCGGAAAACGACCGGCGCGACACCGGTTCCACCTTGAAGTCCAGGGTCGGCCGGGTCGTGAAATCGCCGGATCCGAATATAAAAAAAGGCGGGTTGAGCCTGCGCTCAACCCGCCCATGCAAAGAACGGCCTAGGCCGTGGCTGTTTCGGCGACGGCGTCCGCACTCATCACCTTGCAAGCTTCGATGCTCTCGATGCGATGACGGTGCTGTGCGCCCTCGAGTTCAAAAACCACTTCTTCACCCGGCTTGCGGTTCATCAGCGACTGCGCCACGGGGGTCAGATAGCTCACGACACCCTTGTCCGGATCAGAATCCCACGCGCCCAAAATCGTGAAGGTTTCGCGGCGGTTGTTGTCCAGATTGATGGCATGAACGATGGTGCCGATGCTGACGACGTCCGTCTTGGTATTCGCGAAATCCGTCCCGCGCGCGCGCACGAGCGAGGCTTCCAACTCCTCCTTGCGGCGCATCAACACTTTCTGTGCTTCCTTCGCCGCCTTGTATTCGTGGTTCTCGCGCAAGTCGCCGTAGCTGCGGGCGAGGGCGATCTCCTTCGAGTTGGCCGGAATCTTTTTGTGGACGAGCTCCGTGTATTCCGCGCGCCGCCGTTCCAGGCTTTCCCAGGAAACCACGAGCGAGGTGTCCGCCTTGTTGGTCTGCTCGCCGCTGATCAGCGATTGCACGGCGGGATGGCGCTTGACGATGCGGGCCAGCAGCGAGCGCTTGTCCATGTCGTCGAACACGGGCGATAGTTGCAACGCGCGGGTGAGATCCTTGATGAATTCCAACTCCGCCGAGGCGGTCAGTTCCGGCAGCAGCTCCTGGTCGGCCAGGATGAAATCGCGGAGGCGATTGGAACGCTTTTCGTTGAACTGGTCGCGTTCCATCGCCGTAAGCATGGCGCGGAAGACTTCCGGCCCGAGAATGTCCGCAAAGGCGTCGGTGCGTTCCTTGGCCAGCCAAAGCAGCAGTTCGGTGCTGGCGGAATGCTGGCTGATGAGGCGGGAGAGGGTTTCCTTCAGCTCAACGCTCTTGCCCTCTTCGATCAGCAGGCCGGCGAACTCGCGGCAGAGCTTCGCGTTGACGGTGTTGAGCGAGCTGCGCAGCAGTTCGTGCCAGTTGTTCGGATTGGTTTCCTTGAAAGATTCCAGCGCGCGGCGATGCCGCGCGGCGGGAATGGCCTCCAGCAACAAGCCGAGCTTGGTGTCCTGCGCCCAGATGGTCTTGGCGTTGACTTCGCCGGCCGACATGCCCGCCCCGGTCACGGTGCGGATTTCATCACGCATGAAGATCGCCTCCAGGGCCACCGCCGGCTGCGTGCGCTGGTAGGTGGCGATTTCGGCATTGAACGCGGCGATGATTTCCTTGCCGGCCGCCGGCTTGTCGGTCAGATCGTCGGCGCTCTTGTGCAATTCGTTGGCGATGAGAATGCGCGCCTTCAAGCCCTTGGCCGCGCGAAATTCACCGAGCAGGCGCTCCTGCAGCGACACTTCCTTCACCTGATAAATGACGGGCTCGGTTTTCTTCAACGGCACCTGAAAATGACCGTCCTTTTTCAGTTCGCGTTTGGCGGCCTCCCACCATTTCTTCCAGTCGTCCCGGATGACATCCGGCACCAGTGCGTGCTGGATTTGATCCACGGTCGCCTCGCCGTCATAGCTGTTGAGCACCAGCTTGACGAGCTCCAGATGGTTCGTGGCCGCCATCTGACGGAGGCTTTCGAGGTCGGACGCCTTGCGCGCAAGCACATGCTCCTTGGAAATCGGCTTGAGCGAATCGGCGGCGAACGCCAGATCCATCGTGTGGCCCGCCTTGCCTGGAAAATCAATGGTAAAGCGCGCAAACACCGTGTCCACCGTCTTGATGCGGCCAAAACCCCAGCTGCGATGCATGCAGAAGCCGTTGGTCGTCAATTGAAGTAGCGTTTCAACCTGGCGGCCCTCGATCTTTCCGGCCGCCACCAATTTTTCAAATTCTTCTCGCATAATATAATTTTAACGCTCGCGTCCACGAATGGAACAACCATCATTAAACGCGTTGAACGAACAAAATCCAAGAACAATTGCGGCGCACACGTTGCACCGGCACGCCAGCGGCGGCGACTA
>JANPGB010000118.1:0-9725 GCA_031423695.1 Verrucomicrobiota bacterium | reverse complement strand
CCTTCGCTCACCTCGACCGAGATGGTGCCGACGAGAATCGGGCGGCCCTTGGCGTGAACTTCTTTGATCTCCTTGAGCGCGGCGGCGTATTTTTCGCGACGGGTCTTATACACGGAATCATTGCCGTCCTTGCGGGCAATCGGACGATTGGTCGGAATGACGAGGACGCCGAGCTTGTAGATGTCGAAAAATTCCTGCGCCTCGGTTTCCGCCGTGCCGGTCATGCCCGCGAGTTTCTGGTAGAGGCGGAAATAATTTTGAATCGTGATCGTCGCGAGCGTCTGGGTTTCGCGTTCGATCTCCACCTGTTCCTTGGCTTCGACGGCCTGATGCAAGCCATCGCTCCACCGGCGGCCCGTCATAAGACGGCCGGTGTTTTCATCCACGATGATGACCTTGTTGTCCTGCACGACGTATTGCACGTCCTTTTGGTAAAGCGTGTAGGCCTTGAGCAATTGCGAGATGGCGTGGATGCGCTGGGCCTTGGCCTCAAACTCCTGCTGCATCTTGGTCTTGGCCTCGATGCGCTTGCGCGGATCGGTTTCGGGGCCGGCGTCAATATCGTGGAGCGCGGTGGTCAGATCCGGCAGCATGAACGCATCGGGATCTTTCGGGCTGAGAAAAGTGCGGCCCTTCTCGGTCAAGTCCGCTTCGTAGCTTTTCTCGTCGATCGCGAAGAACAACTGTTCCTTCTCAGCGTACAGTTCGGTCTTCTTCTGATCCGCATGCAGCGACAACTCGGCCTGATTCATCAGCCGGAGATTGGCGGGATTTTCCAGCAACTTCATCAGCCCCTCCGATTTCGGCGTGCCGGTTTTGACGCGGAACATCAGCAGTCCGGCTTCCTTCTCGACGGCCTCGGCGTTCTGCACGTTCGAACCGTCGGTCGGATTCAATTTTTTCAGCAGCTCCTCGGCTTCGGTGAGGTAACGATTGCACAGGCGTTCCTGCGCGTGAAAAATGGATTCCACCTGCGGCCGGAAATTGCCGTATTGCTCGTCGTACGTGATGACCGCCGGCCCGCTGATGATCAAGGGCGTGCGGGCTTCATCCACGAGGATGGAGTCCACTTCGTCCACGATGGCGAAGTAATGGCCGCGCTGGACCTGGTCTTCCTTGCGCGTGGCCATTCCGTTGTCGCGGAGATAATCGAAGCCGAATTCGGCGTTCGTCCCGTAGGTGATGTCGCACGCGTATTGTTCGCGGCGGATTTGCGGCGACTGGTCGTGGAGGATGCAGCCGACGGTCAGGCCGAGAAATTTATAGACCGCGCCCATCCATTCGCTGTCGCGCGCGGCGAGGTAATCATTGACCGTGACGACGTGGACGCCGCGACCGGTCAGGGCGTTGAGGTAAACCGGAAACGTGCCGACGAGCGTCTTGCCTTCGCCGGTGGCCATTTCGGCAATCTTCCCGGAGTGCAGGCCGTAACCGCCGAGCAACTGGACATCAAAAGGCACCATTTCCCAGCGCAATGGATGACCACGCACAATCACGTCCGTGCCGCACAGCCGACGGCAGGTGTTCTTCACGACGGCAAAGGCTTCGGGGAGAATCTCGTCGAGGCGGCGTTTGAGTTCGTCGTTGTCCTCGATCTTCGCCAGCTCTTCCTTCCAGGCGGCGGTTTTCTGGCGGAGGACGTCGTCGGAAACTTTTTGCAGTTCGGCTTCGAGGGCGTTGGCGCGCTCGACCATCGGCCGCATGCGTTTGAGTTCGCGGTCGTTTTTCGAGCCGATGATTTTTTTGACAATAAAACCTATCATGATTGCTTTTGAAAAAGCGCTTTACGCTACGTGAAGCGGGAGGAATGGTCAAAGACTTTAGCGCTGAGTTTTCAACGGGCGAGGGTGCCGGACCGACGGGAGCAGGTCTGCCTGCGGCCAGCGCCCGGCAGCGCTTCGGAGGCAAATCCAGACTACCGGGAGACTGCGGGAAGCGCGCGCGACGGAGACGATTCGCGGCTGCTGACTTGATGTTTCCGCTTCTTGCGCAGGCGCCGCTCCTTGTTCAGTTCCGCGCCCACCGTGGGGGCGGCGGCCACCGGCCCGGGCGACGGAGCGGTGGCGGTGGTGGTGCTGGACGGGGCGGCAGTGTTAGCCGACGTCTGACGGACCGGCGCGGCTTTGACGGGCAGGATGGATTCGGCCGGGCTGGGTTGGAGCCGGCCGCTCAACGCCAGCGTGAGCGCCTTGACGACAATTTCGAACGGCAGGTACGGTTTGGCGATCAGGTCCTGACCGCCGCGAAGGGAAGATTGGGCACGGGAATTAAAGTCGCTGTGCCGCGTGACGAACACCACCGGCGTGGTTTGGTTGAGACCGGTCTCGCGAATTTTGGAGCAGAGTTCAAAGCCATTCATGCCCGGCATGTCCACGTCCAGAAAGATCACATCGAAGGTCTGCTGCGCGACCAGGGCCAGCGCCGGCTCTCCGCCCGCCGCCAGTTCGGGAGCGTCAAACGATTTTTTGAGCGCGAGCGAGATGGCCCGGCGGCAGATCGCATCGTCGTCCACCGCCAGAATCCGGACGGGCGGCTCGGTGGCAAGATCCGCGTTCAAACCCGGGACGCACAACTTTTCCATCAAGTCCAGCGCCCGGGCGGCGGTGCGCAGCACGGAAGGCGTGACGTTGGAGGCCTTGCACGAAATCTGCACCAGCAGCCCCTCCAGCGCCGAGGCCATCAGCCAGATCGGACGCAAGGCTGGCAGCTCGCTGATTTCCTGCGGCGGCCGGACTTGCTCGGCCAGCTCTGCCAGCAGCTTGAGGCGCGCGGCCTCGTCGGCGGTCCGGTTGATGTCGCCGAACAAAGCCCGCAGCCGGCCAATTTCGGCGGGGGCCGCGGCGAAAAACGCCCGCAGGGTTTCGGCCGCCACACGCGCGGCTTCCGCGGCCGCCGCGTCGCCCGGACCGCCCGCCGGGACCGGGGCTTTGGCCGGCTTGCGGATAAAACTCGTTTGCAGCCCCTCCCGCAAAGCGTCGAAAAACTCGGCCATCGAGGGATCTTCCACCATCAACTTCGCCCGGAGCGCATCCTCCTCGGCGCTCGCCGACAACGGCGCCGGGGCATCCAGTTTCCGGTCGAGCCGCGCCGTATAGATCCGAAGGGCAAGCCCGGCCGCCAGCAGCGACGCCACCGTCAGGATCAGCAGGTTGTGGTTGGGGGGCGGGGGCGGGACGACCTGCAGACTCTTGGCAAATCGCCGGGTCTGCATCTTGAGGGCGGCCTCGAGCGAGACGACATTTGTTTGCGCCGCGCCCTTGTCGGCCGCAGCGATCGGCTTGCTGGGGGAGTCCGGCTGCGCGGCAACGGGATTGGAAGCCAGGGCAGCACTTGGCTCGGCGGCCAGGCCCGGATTTAATCCCCACAGCAGGACACTCAAGAAGACGAGCCCAAAAATCTGGCGCACCGGCGCGCAACCGTGCCGCCCCGCAAGTGCGGGCCGAACAACCGCCGCCGGCTGCTGCATGGCGCGTTGCATTGAATTCGCGATTGTTTTTCTGGCCAAGCGGTTCACGCCCCGTTTTTTCGCGCCGCCGGCCGGGCCGGTTTCCGCCGCCCAGGCTCGCTCGTGTGGTGGTCTGAACGGGTCATAGTGTCAGATCAAAACTCCTGCCAACTCGAAGCCACATAGCTCCGAACCGGGCCCGTCCGGGCCAGCGACTGATCGTAGTGGAAGTTGTAATGACCGTTCATCGATACGCTCTTGGTGATCGCGGCACCCACCACACCGTTGTTGTTGCCGCCACCATTGAGCGTGAGGGCCGCTTGGGGCGCGTAGATGACCCCGGTGAATGAAGAGTTCCCACTAAAGGTAATGCTGGTAACCCCGGGCAGCCCAAAGTAGTAAAGATTCTGCGGCACGAGACTGGCATCCACCGCCGTGTTTCCAGCGATGGTCATGCTGCCGGATTCTTGATAGATATTCAGGGATCCCGAGTTGGCCACGCCCCCATGGATTTCAACTGCTGCCGGGTTGAAGGTGGAGGTCCGGACATCGAGCGTGACCGTGACGCCCGCCTCGACGATGATTTTGGCCGAATCATTGATCCAATAAAAGCCGCTCGACGTGAAATCGTGGACCTGACTGCCGCCACTTCCCGAACTCGGCGCGACCAGCCAGTTCCCGTTGTCGGGATCGGGCAATGCCACATCAGGAATCTGGACGTTGTAGTCGCCGTAGATCTGGCCGCTGATTTGGCCGGTGTTGCTCACGTAGCTGGCCGTCGGGCCGAGATACAAGTTGCCACTGATGGTGTGGTTGCCGAGGTTGACCAGCCCTTGCTGGCTGCCCACGCTACCGTTCGTGCTGGTCTTGCTGGGATCGAAGCGGCCATTGGTGGACAAGGTGGGGTCGGTCGAATCCCAGCTGTCCGCCGCGATGCCGTTGCCGTTGAAATCAATGTTGTAGACAGTTCCCAAACTAAGATTGATTAGTGCTTGCGGGGCGACGGTGACTTTGACCCGGCGGGCCACCACGTCCCCGGAGACTGGCACGGTGACATAGCCGGTGGAATAAAGCGTGGTAGACGGATTGGTCACAATCATGACGCCAAAGCTGCCAAGGGCCAGATTCCGCGTCACCGGCCCGAAATCGTTGCCGGATTTGCCCCATTGATTTTTGAAGAGCTTGTTGGGGGAATTGTTCAGCTGCGCCAGCCCCTCCTCGATCCCGGCCTCCGCGATGGTGAGCGCGTCGTTCCAAAGTTGCGAGCGGGCCACCGAGATGGTCTGCACGCTGACCAGTTGGAGATAACTCGCCATGCCGATCAGGAGGACGACGCCGACAATGAGCGTCACGACCAGCACGCTGCCTTGTTCCCGTTTTTGCTTTTGGAGTTTTAATCTCATGGCCGGGGCTTGATTATTGCACTTTGTTGCGCAGGACGATCTGCGCGGTTTGCACGCTTTCCGTGTTCATCTTGGAGCCCATCACGGGCCGCGAACATTTCCAGGACATGTTGATCAGTTTGCAAAAGCTCACATTCACCTGCCCGAGGCCATTGGTGGCGGCATAGAAAGTAATGTTGGTGGTGGTGAAGATGGGGGCCCGGTTGTAGAGCGAACAGTCCCACCGGTCGCATTCAGTCAGAAAAGTCTGGGCCGCCTGGCCGGTCTTGGTGAGCACCAGGGTGCGGGCGTTAGAGTTGTAGGTGATGGTCACCGCCTGACTCAAGGTGGCATTCGTCAGCGTCAACGTTTTCACCGGCAGATTGGTTGTGAGGGACAGCACGGCGGTCGCGTTGCGAATCTCCCGGCTGAGCACATCGAGGGTGTTGCGACTTTTGGCGTCCAGGTTCACGTAGTTCCCGATGGCAATAAAACTCTTCGAGCCGAAGACATTGATGGTCATCACCACCGCGAGCAACATGGTGGCCAGTGCCGAGGCCACGAGCATTTCCACCAGCGTAAAACCCCGACGGGACTTGCTCCGGGCGATGTGATTGGAGGCGGGCCGATTCATTGCTGCCCCCAGGTGTAATTCTGCATGCCATTGCGGGCCGCGAAGGTCTGCACCATGCGACTGTGACTGAGGGTTTGGCGGCCGGAGGAACTCGTCCAGGCGACACTGACGGTCACCAGGCGAATGTCGTCCTTATACTTGACGGCATTGCCATTACCAATGTTGGTGGCGGCGTTGATGTTGATCGCTCCGGTATAAACCGTTCCCTGCGTGCTATTGGTCATGCCGACGGGATCATAGTACTCGACAAAGCTCGCGGGACAATTGGACAACTGACTCCAAGTGCAGAGCCGGATGGCTTCCAGTTTGCCGGTCAGGATCTGGGTGGCTCGGAGGTTCTCCCGGGTGGACTTGATGTTGGAAAAGCCGCACGCGAATCCGGCGAAGAGGGAGCCCACCATGGTTGCAAAAATCGCCACCGAAATGATGACTTCCGGCAGAGTGTACGCCCGGATTGAACCACGAGACTTCTGCGCCGGGTGCCTAAGGCGTCCGACGTTCTTCTTAACTTGGTATGCGCAAACCATCATCATGACAACCGGGTTACAGCTTGAAATCCCGTAACTGCTAAGCACCCCGCCTGCCATTCGGGAACGCCACCTTGCGCCCAGCTTGCAAGCGAATTCAAGCCGGGCCACATCACATTTTGGGACACCGTGCCTAGCGATCGGCTCATTACTGGACACAGACAAAAGCCAGGTGAAAAAGCCCGAGCGCAGCGAGCGCGAAGGCGGGAACACCTCGTCCTGCAGAAAGCACCGGAGGTGCGGCAGAGCATAGCCCACGGCGTGAGCCGTGGGGTTGGGTGGGAACAAACCACAAGCCCCGGCCGGGGCGACCGAAAGCACCGCTGTTTCGACGCTTCATCTTTCGCCCCTGCGGGGCTTGTCCAGCAACGCTGCTGCCCACGGCTCGCGCCGTGGGCTACTGTCTGCCGCTGCTCCGCAGCTACCGAACCGTGCCATTCCCCGCCTGGCCTCACCTGGATTTAATCATCCCCCCGCGTAAGTCGGCAGAAAATAACTGAACCCCGTCGGCCAAAAAATCAGAACAAGGTTCGCATGTTCTCATTGCTCCGCGAGTCACCGGAGACAAGCGACACCGCGAACCTGCCCGGACAAAAGAAAAAGGGCTTCGGTGTTGCACCGAAGCCCTTGACTTATTTTTCTCAGCGTGAAGCCGAGTTGGACTGTTTGGCTACATTAAGCTCAAAGGATGTCGCCTTTTTGATTGATGCCATCAAAGATGGAATTGAAGGCATTCGCGTCGAACGTGCCCGCGCACTTCCTCAAGTTGGCCTGCTGGAGGAGCTGCAGGACCGTGTAAGAAGTGTTGTTCGACAGACCGATCGCCGTGCCGTACGCGCCCACGTTGAAGGTCTTGGCGCCGGTGCCCAGGGTGGAAACATTGAAGCCATAGTTGGCCGCATTGTTCCCCGCGAGGGTGGAACTGGTGACATAACTCGCCAACGCACCCGCGAGCACTTGGGCGTACGTCTTCTGGCCCTTCACATTGAACAAGGTCAGGAAGTAGGCCGCGATCTGCGTGTTCGATTTGCCGGCCAGATTGTTCGCCCCGGCATTGATGCCGTAGAGGCACGGGTAGCTTCCGGCCAGCCAGTTGGCCAGCGCCGGCGAGTTGGGCATGGAAAGGATCAGGGCCTGGCCGTTATTGTTATGCCAGAAACCAATGGTGGCGGTATCGCCATGGCCAAGCGTAATCGGCGGGGGCGGCGTGATCGAAACCACTTTGGTTCCCACGGCACCGCAGCCTCCGGCGGTGGTGATGGTGACTACCAGAGTCGTCGTGCCACTCGCGCCGGCGGTCCACTTGATACAGGTCGTACCCTGCCCGGCAGTAATGACGCCGTTGGTGATCGCCCAAACGTAGGTCGCGCCGGGTCCGGCATCCACCGTGCAGGCGTTATTGGTGATGGAGTTGGCTTGCACAGACAACGCCGACGTGATCGTGCTGTCCGGGGTAGTGCAGAGGACAGAAACCAATTTGAAGCCAATGGCTTGACATCCTGCCGCAGTCGTAATCGTGACGCCCAGAGTGGCCGCGCCATTTGTCCCGGCAGTCCAGGTGATGCACTTCGTACCTTGACCCCCGGTGATTGTTCCGTTGCTGACCTGCCAGAGGTAGGTCGCCCCGGCGCCGGCATCGGCCACGCACGCGCTGTTACCCGTGGAAAGAACCGGCACCGTGGCCGGCGAGTTGATGGTGTTGTCCGGGGCGATGCAGATGAGCGTAACCACTTTGGAACCCACCGCGCTGCAGCCGGCCGACCGGGAAACGTTTACACCCAAGGTCGTCGTTGAACCACTGGCCCCAGCCGTCCAGGTGATGCAGGTCGTGCCCTGCCCACCGGTGATGGTTCCGTTGATGATGGTCCAGAGGTAGCCGGCACCCGGTCCGGCATCCGGCACGCACGCGCTGTTTCCAGTGCTGCCGACGCTCACAGAGACCGGCGCGGTGATGGACCCATCCGGCACGACGCAGCCGGCCAGACGCACCAAGATGGGCTGCCTCACGGCGCCCATCGATCCATCTGGATTGATGTCATTCAAATTGAGCACCCCCACGCCGTAATCGCCGGGATTGTTGGCGCCCATCGCGGTGAGCAATCCGCTCGTGCCGCCGCCAAAATTAGCCGCCACCAAGGCCAGCCAAGGATTGATGAGATCTTCCGTCAAGGACAAAGGACCCGGTCCGGGGCCATCCCAGTACTGTCCCTCCAACGTCCAAAGCGCGAGCTGCAACTGATAGGCATCTTCCGCGCGTTGAGAAAGCGTGTGGCCCGGATCAATGATCGCGGCTCCCGCATAGTGATAGCCGGCCAGGGTGCCGCTGCTGAATTGAGAATACAGCCACGCCGAACCTTTGGTCACGGTCAAGCCGCCGGGTATGATAATGCCAGCCGGACTGAGCGTGTCGAAATAGGTTCCCGGTATGGTGATGCCGGCATTGCGGGAGATGCAGAATGATTCAAACCCGCTGCCCACCAGCGCAGGGGCACCATAACCGGTACCGATGACGGGCGTGACATTGAATTCGCCCCCGTCGGCGAAGTACCCTGGAATCTGAATGACCGTGACTTGCTGGGCCACGGCGCTTGCCACCAGCAAACCGGCGGCAGTCGCCAGGGCAAAGCCCTTGAATGTTTTTTGTATTTTCATTTGTTTTTTGTTGTTTTAGCTGTTGATCGCTTTAATTACTCACTCAACCCATCGCAGTCTCCAAAACACAATCGAGTTCCAAAAATCGTCCTTTCTGACGCATTCAAAAACTTGAATCTGTCCCGGCCCCGCGTGCTATCGAGTTTTTCCTGCCCAAGTTCTACCAACTTCCTTGATAATTGACTATCCCGTGAAAGTACGGATTTTAGCCCCGGGGGAATCCGCTGAGCTGATCTCGATTCGGCACGTTGTTTGGACCGGCGCCCCGCGGTTGATCTCTGGGACAGTTCAAAATTCCAGGTTGAATCGCGAATGACACCTCGAGGAAAGCAACTCTCGCAAGCAGAAATGGAATCCCCATCCCTCCGCTCCAGGAAACCAGGGCGGTTTTGCTTTTGGTGCGGGCGCGGAAGCTTTAGGCTCGGCGCATTGCATGAAATCTTTGCCGATTGAGATCCCCACGCTGCAGAACTGGAGCTGCCACGGTTGCAGCGATTGCTGCCGCGGCCAGTTGCTCATCGCGCTTTCGCCAGAGGAAAAATTGCGCATTGAAAAGCAGAACTGGACGGCGGCGGACGGCGTGGAGCCTTCCGCAATGATCGCGGCGGATGGAAATGCTTTTCGCCTCGGCCATCAAAGCGACGGCGCGTGTGTGTTTCTTGACCCCGCCGGCCGCTGCCGCATTCACGCGAAGTTTGGCGAACAAGCCAAGCCGCTGGCGTGCCGGCTGTATCCGCTCGTCCTTCATCCGGCAGGAAAAAAAGTGGTGGTGGGCCTGCGCTTCAGTTGTCCCTCGGCGGCGGAAAATCGTGGCCGACCGCTCTCGGCGCAATCGCCGGAGATTCAGAAACTGGCCCGGCTCGTGGTGCCGGACAATTACCAAGCCGGTTCGCCGCCGCCCATCCTCGCGGCGCCAGACGGCGAGTGGCCGGACTTCCTGCGTTTCGTCAAATGGCTCGACACCTCCCTCGCCGAGGATGACGTCCCGGTGGCGCTGAAACTTTTGCGCGCCCTGCACTGGCTCGCCGCCATTGAGAAAGGGCGGCTGGATCAGATCACCGGGTCGGGCGCCGATGAAATTCTGC
>JANPGB010000117.1:0-20055 GCA_031423695.1 Verrucomicrobiota bacterium | reverse complement strand
CTCCAATGTGGCTGGAACTCTTTTCCACGGACTCCGCCGCCGCGCAAACCGCCCGCACCGCCGCCTTGAAAGACGGCGAGTGGAACGGCGAATTGAAGTTGCAGACCCGCGCCGGGCAAACTGTGATCGTTTCCAGCCGGTGGACGTTGATTCGTGACGAAACCGGCCAGCCCCACGAACTGCTGCTCATCAACAGCGACATCACCGAGCAGAAGAATCTGGAGCAGCAGTTCCTGCGCACGCAGCGCATGAACACCATCGGAACGCTGGCCGGCGGCATGGCGCACGATCTCAACAACGCGCTCGCCCCGATCCTCATGGGCGCGCAGCTCCTGCGTCGCAAGGCCACGGACGCCGAATCGCGTGAGCTGCTCGGCATGATGGAGGCCAGCACGCATCGCGGCGCGGACATGGTGCGGCAGGTGTTGCTGTTCGCGCGCGGACGCGGCGGGGACTTTGAGCGGGTGGAACTCGGCGGACTCGTGAAGGAGCTGGAGAAGCTGGTGCGCGAGACGTTCCCCAAAAACATTTCGGTGGATGCATTTTTGCCCGGTGATCTCTGGGCCGTACGCGGCAATCCGACGCAACTGCATCAAGTCCTTTTGAACCTCTGCGTCAACGCTCGCGACGCCATGCCCGACGGCGGGAAGCTGTCGCTCGTTGTGGACAACGTGGAGCTGACCCCCGGGGAACTGGCGCAATTTTCCGCCAACCTCCCAGACCCCAATCCCCAGACCCCAGCAGCCAAGTTTATCTCGCTTCTCGTGTCCGACACTGGGACCGGCATGCCCCCGGAAGTGCGGGCGAAGATTTTCGAGCCGTTTTTCTCCACCAAGGGCGAAGGCCGCGGTACCGGCATCGGCTTGTCCACCGTGATGCGGCTCGTGAAAAGCCACGGCGGATTTCTTCGCTTGGAAAGCGAACCAGGCCAGGGAACATCCGTCGAAATATTCCTCCCGCGCGCCACGGAACCGCAGGCGGTCGAAGCGTCGTCAGCAGCGCGGGAGCTGCCGCGCGGCCACGGCGAACTGATTCTGGTGGCCGAGGACGAAAAGGCCATCCGCGAATTGGTCACCTCGGAATTGATTTCCTTTGGGTATCGGGTCTTGGCGGCGACAAACGGTGCGGAAGCCGTCGCCTTGTTCCGGCTGCACGCCGACGCGGTGCGCTTGTTCATCACGGATCAGGCCATGCCGGTGATGGACGGCACCCACGCGATTGCCGAACTGCGCCGGCTCAAGCCAGAACTGCCGGTGATTTTCACGAGCGGCGAGGCGGCGGCGGCCGATCAAATCAAGGGAGTCCGGCTGGTGAGCAAACCGTTCGCATTGGAGGAACTGCTCGTGGCCATTGAACGAAGTGTGAAAAAAGTTTAGGGCGCGCCGTCGAACAGGAGCAGAACGCCCCCGCCTGCAGGCCTCGGCACAACCGGAGGAAAGGGCCCGCCCGTCGACGAAACTTGGCACGCGGCCCGCAAATTCCACCTTACTTCCAGACTTGGATTTTGCCCCCGGCGCATTACACTGGCACTCGTAATGGCCGCAGCAAATCAGACCCCGCGCAGGTTTTCCTGCCTCCTCGTGGACGACGACGCCGCGTTCGCCGCCTTGGCGGCGCAGGTGGTTCGCGACGAGGGCGGCACGGTGACACTGGCCGAAACGCTCGCGGCGGCACATGCGGCGACCTCCCGGCAGTCCTTCGAGCTGGTGCTGCTTGACAACCATCTGCCGGACGGGAAGGGCTACGATTTCTTTGATCAGCTCGCCCGCCGGAATCCCGACGCGCCCATCGTGATGATCACCGGCATGCCGGATCTCGGCGAAGCGGTGGCGCTCACGCGCAACGGGCTGTTTGAGTATCTGACCAAGCCGGTGAACCTGGACACGCTCGCCGCCTGCCTGCAACGCGCCAAGCTGCGGCTGGCGGCCCGCGAGGTTCCGACGAGTGCCACAGAGTTTTTCGGCGAATCCCCGGCCATGCGCGAAGTGATGATCCAGCTTCGCCAGGCCGCAAAGCATCCGACGGGCACGGTGCTGCTCACGGGCGAAACCGGCGCGGGCAAGGACCTGGCCGCCCGGGCGCTGCATCAGCTGACTTCAGCGGACGGCAAGACCTCGTTCATCGCCGTGAACTGCGCGGCGCTGCCGGCCGAGATGTTCGAGTCGGAATTGTTCGGCGCGGAGCGGGGTGCCTACACTGGCGCGGACAAAAAGCGCGCGGGCCTGGTGGCGGCGGCGGCGGGCGGAACTTTGTTCCTGGACGAAATCGCCGAGGTGCCGCTCGCGTTGCAGGGCAAGCTGCTGCGGCTGCTGGAGGCGCGCGAGTTTCGTTCGCTCGGCAGCACGGAGACCCAGCCGTTCACCGGCCGCTTCGTGGCGGCAACGAACAAGACGCTGGCCGACGAAGTGAAGGCCGGCAGGTTTCGCGAGGATTTGCTCTACCGGCTGGATGTGTTCGCGGTCGAGCTGCCGCCGCTGCGCCAGCGCCGCGCCGACATCCCCGGACTGGCGGAACTGCTGCTGGCCCAGCTCGCCCAAAAATACGCGCGCGCCAAGCCGCTGCTCAAGCCGGAGGAGGTGGCGGCGCTCACGGCGCACAGCTTTCCCGGCAACGTCCGCGAGCTGCGAAACGTGCTCGAACGTTCGCTGTTGCGAACCGACGAGGGCGCCAAGTGGCTCAGCCTGGATTTAAACTGGCTGAACCGGAGTCCGGGGTCTGGCGTCTCGGGCCTGGGGTCCGGTGTAACGAAAGTCATTGAACCGTTGCCTGCCGACCGGAATCTTTCACCCGTCGAGGCGCAGGAATACCGCTTGATCCGCGACACGCTGCGCGAAGCCAACGGCGGCATCCGCCGCGCGGCCACCAAGCTGGGCCTGTCGCCACAGGCGCTCTTGCGCCGCCTGGAAAAATGGCCGGAGCTGCGCGTCGAAAAAACCTAGCCTGGGTCCGCCGTCATTCCGCCTTGGGCAGATTCGCCACCCCTTGTGCGACGACGACTTGGTATCGCTTGGTGAACCACTCCTCCGGGGTTCTGGGATTTTCCGGGCCGGGCGCGGGAAACTGGAAGCGCGAGACCACCGCCGCCGCGATTAGTTTCTTTTCAAACAAGGCCGGCAGGTTGTCGGTGGAGCGGCATTCCACGATGAGCAATGGTGGTTTGTCCCCCAGTTCGGCGATCTCCTCCCGCCCCAGTTTGGGCGCGCCCACGAAGGAGACAAAGGCGCTGGCATTGGGGTTTTTCTTCACCGTGCGGACGTAGCGCCGTCCGGACAGGCCGCTGCCGACGCCGTATTTGGGCTGATCCTTGGTGTCCATCTCGTATTCGCGCACCTCGTATTCGCCGAGTTTTTTCAGCTCCGCCTTGAAGGCGTCGCGCTGGGTTTTCAACTCCGGCCACTCCCGGGTTTCGATGGCGATCGTGACGATCCTACCCTGCTTGCCGACGAGCGCGGAGGTGCGTTCGGCCAGCACCCGGCCGATGTGCTGATGCAGGGCGACGTTGTGCTGCGCCGTCCGGATCTCGGCGAAATAAATCCAGGCGCACGCCGCCGCGATCACCGCGACGAGCAAGGCGGCCAGCAATAGGCGTTTGGTCTGGGCGGTCATAAAACTCTAAACGACTTTCAAAATGGAAAGCGGACTCATTCGGCTTCAAGCTGCGGAAAGCGCCATTGAATCTCGCCGAGATCCACCTTTTCGCGGACGCTGGGAATGTGGAAGGTGTCGTAGGAGCGCACGCTGTTGTCGAAAAAAAGCAGGTTGCTGCGGCGGTTCTTGTTGTGCCGCGCGTTGATGCGCTCATCCTTGCCGTTGTGGATCCAGAAACCGTCGAACACCGTCGGCATCCGGCTGTACCGCGCCGCCGAACTGAACTTCGCAGCCTTAAACTCGCCGACCCGGTCCATCGGCGTGCGCACGAACGGCCATTTCTGCGGGTTGCCCGTCGAGCCGTTGATGCCGTACCAGCAGTCAATGTGAAATCGTTTGCCGGTGCTTTCAGATGGATACGGCCAGGCCATCGCGCCTTCGGGATCGTCGCGGCTCACCGGCCCGAACCGATAAACCTTCGGCAGCGCGGACGGGCAGCGAAACACGTTCGCGCCCTTGGCCAGCGTGTAGAAAGTGGGCGAACGTTCGGCGGGCAGATACTTGCCGTTCGAGAGGAGCGTGGGCCAGCCTTCCTGATACTTCGCGCCGTTGCGGACATCGTATTCGGCGGCGACGAGACGATCCCCGTTGTCGTCCGAATACATCACCAGGCCCAGGCCGATCTGTTTGAGATTGTTGACGCAGGAGATGCTGCGCGCCTTTTCCTTCGCCAGACTCAGCGCGGGCAGGAGCATCGCCGCCAGGATCGCGATGATGGCGATCACCACGAGCAGTTCGATCAGGGTGAAGGCAGGACTTGCATTCGTCGCGCGCTGGTCTGGTTGTCTGGTTCTCATACTTTCGATTTACAGACGCAGTCGGCGTGCCAGCGGGAAACGCGCACCGGGCATGCTGTTATCAGCACGGTTCAACCGGATTCGGAACACTTTCATTCCGCTTGCGGACCAGAGCCATAAAAACAAACGGCTCCGGCGCGTGAACCGACCCGCGCAGCGGACTGGCAGGACGATTGCTAAATCACGCTTGAATCGAAAACCGTCGCCGGGCATCTGCCGACGATGAAACCAGATTTTTTGTTGTTTAGCATAAACCCTTATTTTACCTGAACCGATTATATGATTATTTGTCCTGCCAAGCTTCGGGCCGGTCGCTTGAGCGTCACCGCCGCGATGTTTCTTTCGTCCGGGGTCACCGTTTTCGCCGTGGCCAACAACTGGACCAATGCCGCCAGCGGCTTGTGGCGCACGGCCAACAACTGGTCGCAGCACATCATTCCGAACAGCGCCTCGGCCGTGGACCCCACCCAGATCACCAACGCCGGCAGCAAGACGGTCACGATTGACGCCGCCACCGCCGCCGCGAATCTCTCGCTGCGCGGCCTGACGATTTCCGCGCCCGCCGGCTTCACCAACACGCTGCGGATGGACAGCGTCTCGCTGGCCACGCCCCTCGTTACTTCGCGGGCGTTCCTGGTCACCAACGGGGGCGTTCTCCAAATCACGAACTCCGCCGTCGCGCCCGCGTCCAGTTTTGACATCGTCGGCGGGCGTTTGATTCTGGATTCCGGCACGCTCAACTGTCCGGTCAACTGCGACCTCCAATCCGGGGGCATGACCGTCAACGGCGGCACGCTCACCGCCACGGCGGGCGCCACGGGCATCCGCATCGGCCGCTTCAACGGCGCGAACTCCAGCCTGGTCATCAACGGCGGCACGGTGACCACGGCCCGCCTCACGCTCGGTTCCGTCACCGGCTCGCAGAACAGTCTGACGCTCGCCGGTGGCACGCTCATCTGCACCAACTCCTTCAGCGCCGCGCAAATTCCCAACACCACGGGCGATGTCTCGATGACCGCCGGAAATCTCTTCGTCACCAACGGCACGGCGCTGATTGCGGATCGGGCCGCGGCCACGTTCAATCAGAGCGGCGGCAATGTGTTTTTTGCGGATGTCCACGTCGGCGACACCGGCCTCGGGACGTACAATCTCAGCGGGGGCGTGTTCACCAGCACCCCGCGCACGACCAATGACTTGGCCATCATCGGCAATCTGGAAAACGCGGACTTCAATCAAAGCGGCGGGGTTGCCGTGATTCACACCGAACTTCACATTTCCGACTTCGCCGGCGTCGTGGGCAACGTCAACCTCACCGGCGGGCAGTTCTTCGCGACCAATGATCTCGTCGCCATCGGCCGCGAAGGCGTCGGCACCATGACCGTCTCCAACGCGCTCGTCGTCCTGACGAACACTTCCGTCGGCCGCCATCTGGGCTCGTCCGGCACGCTCACCATTCAAAGCAGCGCCAATGTTCTGGTCCTGGCGGATCTTTCCATCGGCCGGCTGAGCGGTGCCGCCGGCCAGGTGTTTGTCGGAGGCGGCCTGCTCTCGATCACCAACGACGATCTCTGGATCGGCCGTGGCGGCGACGGGCAGATGACGGTTTCCGGCGGCACCGTGCGGGCAAAAAGTTTCCATGTGGCGGAATCCGACGACGGCCTGGACGGACCCACGGGCAGCTTCAACCTGACCGGCGGCACCTTGATCGTGTCCTCAAATCTTACCGTCGGGACGCCCCTAAACTCCAGTGGTCACGTGGCTTTTGGCGGCGGCGTGATGATCGTGACCAACAGTTCCACCACCGGCTTCGTGGCCGTGCGCTCGGGGGATTTCACCCTGAACGGCGGCATGCTGACGGCTGATGCGTTGCTGATCAACGACACCAACGGCAGTTTTGTTTTCAACGCGGGCACGCTCCAGGCGAAAGGCATGGTCGTCTCGAACGGCCTGCCATTCACCGTCGGCGATGGCGTGAATCCCGCCGTGCTGGAACTCCAGGGCGGCACGTTCATCTTCGTCAATGGCCTGGTGATTTCACCCAACGCGACAGTCACCGGCTGCGGCACGGTCATCGGCCCGATCACCAACAACGGCACCTACAACAATCCCTGCGGTTCGGTGCTCCCAACGCCGCCCACGATCTCCAATCTCAGCCGGTCGGCGGGCGGCGCCACCCTGTCGTGCGTGTCGCAAACCGGATTCAACTACACGCTGGAATATAAAAACACGCTGAGTGATCCGGCGTGGACGCCGATTCTGCCCGCGCTGCCCGGCACCGGCGGCGTGTTGACTTTTTCCGACCCCGCCGCCACCAGCGACACGCGCTTCTATCGCATCCGCGTGCAATAGGAAAAATTCCAAACCCCAACATCCAAGCTCCAGAGAAGCACCAAACCCGGGCGGATTTGTTTGGTGTTTGAAGTTTCTCTGGAGCTTGGAGCTTGGAACTTGGTGCTTCAGCCTAGCCGCTCTTCGCACAATTCCAGAAGCCGCTCTGTCAGGTGAGACCGCTCCGGAAACCGCGTGCTGAGGAAAATATGCCGCGCCAAGGTGAGCGTGGTGTAAGCCTGCACGGACGCCCGCACCTCCGTCCCGGACAGTTCAACGAAGCGTTCCTCCAACGCCTGCTCCACGTCCAGCAGCGCCGTCGCCTCGCCGCGCTCGCGCAACGCCTGCTCCGTGAGGTGGCCGATGAAGTTGCCGGCGTCCAGCCCCGGATCGCCCAGGCAATACAGATCGAAATCAATCAACCACAGCCGGTCGCCGTCCACGATCACCTGCGCCGAATAAAAATCGCGATGAATGCCGCAGCGCCCCGGCGCGACCACGCCCGCCCCCAGCTTTTCGCACGCGACGAGCAGCTTCGCGAGTCGTCCGGTCCACGCCGGCTTCACGGCCGCCACCTTGGCAAAACATTCGCGCAGGATGCGCAGTTCATCCGCCATCGTGTGCGGTTTCTCCGCCGGCACTCCGGCGCGATGCAGCTTGTGAACCGCCTCCGCGATGCGGCCCGCCAGTTCGATGCCTGAGGGGGTGCCTCCGCTCGCCAGCGGCCCGGAAAAAAACTCCTCCGCCGTGATGCCAGCCACCTTACGTTGAAACCACATCTGAAAATCAGCGATGACCCCGACGGGTTCAGGAACGGAAAATTTGTCGCCGCCGTCCCTCTGAAAGCCGGCGTTCCAAATCTCGTCCTGCAGCCGGTACGCCTCGTTGCCGGAGCGCCGCACCCGGGTCTTGCCGATGAGCGTGAGCTTTTCATCCGGCGCGCCCGGACGCCGCAGCTTCACGTCATATTCGACGACCGCGCGACGGCCGGGCTTGTGGCGCGTCACGCGAATCGCTTTGAGCCGCAATTTTCCATCCGCCCCGGAAAGCCGGGGCAGCCGCCGTTTCAACTCGCTCCACGCGGTTTCAAAACTCAAAGCGTTCGTGAGCGCCGGTAAATCCTTGTCCCGGCCTGCGCCGAACGGATCGCTCACCGGCTTGCTGGCAGGGCGCGTCACTCCGTGCGCGCCGTCATTCGCATCTGAAAAAGCGGCGCGCACGGAGCGGAGCGCCCTGCCATCCAGGAGGATCTCGCCCCACAACTCCAAAAGTGAATCTACCTGCCGTGTCACCGAAAAATATTCGACCGCCCGCGCCCGTGCCGCCGCGCCCATCCGCATTCGCAACGCCGCGTCCCCCAGCAGTTTTTCCAGCGCGGCCGCCAACGCCAACGCGTCGCCCGCTGGCACAAGCAGGCCCGTGACGCCATCCTCCACCAGTTCTGGAACGCCGCCTACGCGCGTCGCCACCACCGGCACCCCGCACGCCGCCGCTTCCATCAGGCAGACCGGCATGCCTTCGTTGTCGCTCGTCAGCACACCGACCGTGGCCGACTGCCACCAACGCACCACCTCGCCCTGCTCCGCTGCGCCGGGCATTTCAACCAGACCGTCCAACTGCAACGCCGCCCGCTTCGCCTCCAACTCCCATTTCAACGACCCGTCGCCGATCAGCACGGCGCGAAACCGCACGCCGCGCGCCCGCAGCACCGCGCAAGCCTCCAGCAGCAGCCCCAGATTCTTTACCGCCACCTGCCGCGCGACGCACACAAGTGTGGCAGGGGGGTCCCGCCGGTGTGTTTGTGTGGGCACGGGCGGGACGCCCGTGCCACTGCCCGGACAAAACCGCTCCGTGTCCACCCCGCACGGAATCACGCGAATGTGCTCCCGCGCCACGCCAAACGTGTCCGCAATAAAATCCATGTTCGCCGCCGACACCGTCACCACCGCGCCAGCCGCCTCGGCCCGTGCACGAAAATCCGGGGGTGGTTTGCGGTGAATGTCGTAGCCATGCGCCGTGAAGGTGAAGGGAATTCCCGTCAGCAGGGAAAGTTCGCGTGCCTTTTCCGTCGCCTCCTTCGCGAAATGCGCGTGGATCAGCTGCGGCTGAAACAACTTCATCGCCGCCGCAAACCGGTTCACGTCATACTCAACCAGCTCTTCCAGCCCGGCGCGGCAGATGATTTCGTGCTGCGGCTCGTCGCGCGGCGGCAGCAGCGAAAGAATCCGCAACTCCACGCCGCGCCGCCGCAGCTCCGCCAGCTCGCCGGCAATGAATGTTTCCGAAATTTTCGGAAAGATGTTCAGCACGTAGGCAATCCGCTTGGGTGTCATGGATTATCGGCCGCGATTGGCGTTCAAGCGTTGCGCCAGTTTTAAGACCCGCGCGGCGTTATGATCCCAGGTGAATTTTTTCAACACCGCTCTCGCTCCCGCCTCGCCGATCAAAGCGCGCAGGGATGGACTGGCCAGCAATGCCTCGCAGCGTGCCGTCAGGGCTTTGAAGTCGCCCGCCGGATAGAGCAGACCGGTCCGGCCGTGCGCGACCACTTCGGAAATCTGCCCGACCTCCGAGGCCACGACCGGCACGCCGCAGGCCATGTATTCAAACAGCTTGAGCGGGGAGAAATAGAAGTCGTGGTCGTGCCGCGGATACGGCGCGAGCGCGACGTCGAAACAGCGGATCACTTCGGGGACCGCCTCGTGCAGCAACGCCCCGGTGAACTCGACGCGGTGGCTTAATCCGCGTTTTCGAAACTCGCGTTCCAATTCGCCGCGCAACTGTCCATCGCCGGCGACGACGAGTCGCAGGCCGGGATGTCGCCTGGATAGTTGCGCCAGCAGGCGGGGAAGAATCTCCACGCCGTGCCACGGGCGCAGGCCGCCGACGAAGCCCAAGGTAGGGCGCGTCACTCCGTGCGCGCCGTTCACGGATTTCAGCCCATCGGCGCGCACGGAGTGACGGGCCCTACCAGAGTTCACACAAAACAATTCCGGGTTCACGCCGTTGGGCATGATGTGAATCTTCTTCGCCGCCACGCCGAGCGCGCGGACGTGTTTCGCAAGTTCAGTTGAGACGACGATCACCGCATGCGCCTGGTTCAACGTCCAGCGTTCCGCCTGCGCGGCGAGTTCGCCGAAGCCTGTGGCGCGATACGCCGCCTGCTCCACCGCGAGCGGCGCGTTCAACTCGACGAGGTGCGGCACCTTGAACTTCGCCGCCAGCTTCGCGCCTGCCGTGGCGTAGAGCGACGCGCGTTCGTAGATGAAGTCGGGGCGGCGATGGAAAAAGCGCCGCTTGAGTTCGCGGTAGAGCGAGTCGTTGTAGAGGATGCGCCGCAGTTCTCCGGGCAGCGAATTTTCGTGACCCAGCAGCGCGTTGAACTCTTTGATGGCATGTGTCGCGGAAATCGCGTCATCACCTGGGGTGACGTGAAGGACGCGCGCCTTGATCTTCGCGGGTTCGTCGTCAGGCGATTTCGTCAGAGTCTGCGCCGCGAGCGTGACGCGATGGCCGGCGCGGGCGAACGCGCCGATGAGTTCGCGCACATGCACCGACGCGCCCTTGCGGCCCAGCACGGGAATTCCGAGATCAGGGCAGAGGTAGAGGATTTTCATAAAGCTCCAACATCCAAGCCCCAAGCTCCAGAGAAACTCCAACCTCCAAACTTCAAGGCACCACCCGTATCCACCGGTGGAGCTTGATGTTTGGTGCTTCTCTGGAGCTTGGAAGTTGGTGCTTGGTGCTTTTTCACAGGGTTGTAGTTTTATCGCAGCACCGGCAGCGGTGACGGTGCCAGCACCGCCGGTTCAAAGGTGCGCTCCACCGCGCGCACGCGATGCAGCGCGGCGTAACGGCCGTTGAGTTGCAGCAGTTCTTCGTGGGTGCCCTGTTCGACGATGCGACCTTGCTCCAAATACAGGATAAGATCCGCTGTCGCGGCATGATGCGGATCGTGCGTGATGAGGAACGTGGTGCGCCGGCCATAGAGTCCTTCGAGCGCGTCCAGGACTTCGCGCTCGTTCTTGCGGTCGAGGCCGGTCATGGGTTCGTCGAGAATGAGGATCGGCGCCTGCCGGATCGCCGCGCGGGCGATGGCGATGCGCTGGCGCTGGCCGTGCGAGAGCGTCACGCCGCGCTCGCCGAGCACGGTGTCGTAGCCCTGCGGCAGCGCCAGGATGAACTCGTGGGCGTTGGCGAGTCGGGCGGCCGCTTGAATTTCCGCAAAGCCCGCGCCCTGCGCCCCGTAGGCGATGTTGTCCCGGACGCTGGCGGCGAAGAGCGCGTTGTCCTGGAGCACCACGCCGATCTGGGCGCGGAGCGATTCGAGCGTGAACTCGCGGAGATCGCGGCCGTCGAGCTTCACGCCGCCCGTCACCGGATCGTACAGGCGCAGGATCAGACTGAACATCGTGGTCTTGCCGCTGCCGGACGGGCCGACGAGCGCGACGTGCGTGCCGGGCTGCGCGGTGAAATTGATTTCTTCGAGCAGTGGCTGGCCGGTGTGATAGGCGAAGGTGACGTGCTCAAACGTGACTTCGCCCTTGAACTGCGGCGCGCGGACTGCCCCGGGCAGGTCGCGCACGTCCGGCACGCGCTCCAGCAGATCAATCACGCGCTCACCGGCGGCGGCGGCTTTGCCGAGGCGCGCGGTGTATTTCGCAAAATCCTGCACGGGGCGGTACGCGGACTTGAGATACGCGAGGAATACGAGGAGTTGCCCGGCGGTGAGCTGACGATCAATCACCATCCGCGTGCCGAACCACAGCACGAGGGCCGTGGCAAGCGCGATCAGCACGTCAACGGAACGCTCCAGCGCGGCGGAGAGGCGCTTGCCCTTCACGTCGGCGAGGGCGGACTTGTCGCTCGACGAACTGAAGGCGTCGGCGAATTTTTCCTCGAGCGACAGCGCCTGCACGGTGCGGATGGCGGAAATGGATTCGGCGATGGATGCGGCCATGGCCCCTTCCTGCCGGCGCTGCTTTTGCGCGACTTCGCGGATGCGCTTGTTCAGCGACAATGTGCGCAGCCAGAACAGCGGAAACACCGCAACGGCGATCACGCCGAGCATCCAGTTCATCCAGAACATCAGCCCGATCATGCCGGTGACGATCAGCGCCTTGGCGATCATCGGCAGCAGCGCGGTCACGGCCACGTCCTGCAACATGCCAACGTCGCCGATGAGCCGCACGACGAGGTCGCCGGTCCTGGCCTGCGTATGAAACGAGAGCGAAAGATATTGGACGTGGCGGTAAAGCTGGTTGCGGACCTTGGCGAGCGCACGGTTGCCGAGCTTGGCGAAGCCGATGGTCTCCCAGTACGACGCCACCGCGCGGAGGCAGGTGATGATGACCACCACCACGGCGGCCCCGGTCAGCAAAGTCGTCGCGTCGTAGGCGGCGAGCCAGGCCGGCAACGGTTTTTTCGGCGTGAGCCGCTGGCCGATGAGGTGGTCGAAGACAAATTTGAGCGGCCAGGGTTCGAGCAGGCGCAGCGACACTTCCGCAAGCAGGGCCAGAAACGAAAAGGTCATCAGCCCGCGATACTGCCGGAGATGCGGCCAGAAATATTTCGTGATCCGCCAGAGGCCGGGCAGACTTTTTGGAAGTGAAGTCGCTTTGGCCATGTCAGTGAGTCGCCAACGGTTGAAGCGCGGCGGCGGACGGTTGCGCGGCGAGCGCGAGCAGATGTCGGGCGGCCTGTTCCGCCCCGTTGAAGTTCAGCGCGCCGTGGGCGCGCGCGCGCAACTCCTCCGGCGACGACAGCAAGGCAGTGGCGATCTGGCAGCGCAACGTGTGCGGACTGAGCTGATCCGGGCGGGAGACTTGCAGCAGTCCCAGACGCGCGAAGGCTTCGGCGCGGATGAGCTGTTCGGTGCGCGGCGTGATGCGCGGCACGCAGATGGTCGGCACGCCCAGCGCGGAGGCCTCGACCAGCGTGTTGTAACCGCCCATGCAGACGAGCGCGTCCACGGAGTCAAACAGCGCGGACAGGTGCGGCACGAAGTGGCGGAAGGTGACGCCGCATTGCGCCGCCAGGCCGGCCAGGATTTCCAGTTCGGCGACGGGCGTCATTGGCCCGGCCACGGCCACGCCCTGCCACGGCGCGCTGGCGGAGGCGTGCATGAACATTTCGAGCGTGCGAAATCCGTCCTCGCCGCCGCCGGTGGTGGCGAGGGCGACGGGGCGTTCGCGTTTGTCGCGCGGAGGAAACGGCCGCTCGAAATGTTCGAGCGACGCGGCATGTTCGCGGTTGAAAACGTAGCCGCAGAAGTCGGTGCGCCCGGCGAGTTCGTCGGGAAATTTGTAGGCGGTGACGGGATCAAACACCGCCTGGTCACCGTAAACGACCACCTGATCGTAGAATTCCGCGATGCGTTTCTGCATCCGGTACGGCCGCCATTCGGCGAGGACATGGGCGGGCTCGTCGAGAATGTCGCGCAGGCCGAGCACGGTGCGGCCGCCGGCTTTGCGGATGGCTTTGAGGCCGGCCTTGAATTCGCCGCTCGCGCCGAAGGGATGTTTGTCCACAAGGGTGACCTGCGGCCGGAGATTTTTGGCGGCGGCGAGCAACAGTTCCGAGCGCAGGGCGCGGACTTCGCCGGAGGAAACCGCGAGACGGCGCGAGGAGTATTGTTCGTTGCCGTCCTTGCGCAGGCCGGGGAGTTTCAGGATTTCGATCTGGCGCGGGAGGCCGTGACGGACAATTTCCTCCGCGCCGGTGGCGAGCAGGATGATGGCGTCGGGCGCAAGTTTCGCGAGCGCGGTGGCGACGGCGAGATGGCGGCGCGTATGGCCCAGTCCCAGTCCGTCGTGCGAGTAAAATAGGAAACGCATAGGTTTTGCTTTCGTTCAGGGAAGGATTTAGCAGGTGCCGTTCCCACGCTCGTAAACGCTTTAATCAATCGGAAATTGAATGCTCCCGCCCCGGGCTTGCTCCGTAAGCGGACCAGTCGCATTCCATAAACCGAGCCGGGACGGCGCGGCCCAGCAACCGGTTCCACAAGCGGAACAAAGCTTGCGCCGAACCCCTTGAACCCAATGATTCGCAAAGCGCATGGCGGCTTCCAGGCGCGGGACACAGTCCGGCCAATGAACGGCTGTTCCAGTAACGGAACGCGGAATGTGTTTATTGTAAAAATCCTCTGCGACAATTCCTGTATTGTGCGACAATCCTGTCAATTTAACGCTTGGCAGCGCGCCTGCTGACCAAAGATGACGAACGCAGAATATTTTAGGAACACAGACGTATGAACGTGTCAGCCCGGATCTCACATGCCGGCCAGCCGTTTCGCCCCACATTGCGTGTGGCGCGCGCTGGCGCGATTGTCGTTGCCTTGTTCTGGCTGGCGGGCAGCTTGAGCGCACACGCGCAGGCGTTGCAGGATTATTTCACCAACCGGATCACCTACACCGCGTCGTCCGGCGACTTCACCGTCAACAATGCCGGGGCCACCATTGAAACCAATGAACCCAACCACGGCGGCAAACCCGGCGGCCACTCGCTCTGGATTTCCTGGACCGCGCCGACCAACGGCGTCGTGCGATTCAAGACGCAGGGCAGCGGTTTCGACACGTTGCTCGGCACCTATCGGTTCGTCTCCACCAACAACACGACGCTCGACCAGCTGCTGCTGGTGGCCAACGCGGACGATTCCGAGGGCTTTGATCGCGAGAGCGAAGTGGAATTCGGCGTCGTCGCCGGACAGACTTACGAAGTAGCCATGGACGGTTATCGCGGTGCGACCGGTCCGATCCGACTGCGTTGGAACCTCAACCCCCTGAATGTCCAGCCACCGATCCTCCTGAGCACGCCGGCCGACCGTTCGTATAACCTCGGCGATTCCGTCTCGCTGTCCGTGGGGCTGACCAACATCGGCAGCGCGCAACTTAAATGGTATTTCAACAACGATTTCACGGGGATCACGGGCACCAACCTGACGCTGGCCTCCGTGAGCCTGACCAATGTGGGCCGCTACAAACTGCGCGTCCTTGTCGGCAACGACCAATACGACACGCCGTTCACCGATCTTCAGATCAACACCGAAGGTTCCACGAACACGCTGGCCCAAAGCAAATTTCTCGACTCCCCGGACACGCCGCTCAAAGGCAGCGACGGCGGGTCGTCACTGACCGTCGGCGGCTTGGTGGTGCGCACCCTGGTCAATGGTGGAGGTGGCGTGCACAGTCTCGGCGTCGTGCGCGGCTACAGCGGCAGCCAGATTTTCAGCACCCTCAACGCCACGACCGATCCGTTCGAACCGGTCCATTGCAACGCCCCGGGCGGCAAATCCTACTGGCTTTCCTATCAGCCCCCGGCCAACGGCACGCTCACGCTCGACACCATCGGCAGCACGTACGACACAGTGATGGAGGGCTACACCTACAACGGTACGCCTGCGGGCTATGCGGATTTGATTTCGCTGGCCTGCAACAACAACCTTTCCGGCACGAACGGCCCGAGCCGCGTGCAGATTGCCGTCGTGAAAACCCGCCAGTACCTCGTGGCCGTGGACGGCGTGGGCGGTGCAACCGGCACCGCACGGTTGAACTACAGCCTCAACACCAACCAACCGCCGCAGGCTCCGTCGCTCTCCGGCACGCCACAGCCGATCAGCGTGGCCGTGGGCGCAAACGTGCTGATGACCGCGCCCGTCGCCGGCAGCCCGCCGCTCGCTTTCAAGTGGCGGAAAAACGGGGCGCTCATGAATGGGGCCACCCTTCCAGCCCTGGCGCTCTTCAACGTGAACACAAATGACACCGCCAGCTATGCCTTCACCGTCACCAACGATCTGGGCACCGCCAGCGGCACGTTCGCCATGAAGGTACTGGTGCCGGCGCAGTGCGGTCTGGCGATCGTCTCGAGCGGGTTACAACTGAGCTTCGCCACCCTGGTTGGCCAGACCTACACCATTGAAGATTGCACCAACCTTGCGGGCACCTGGACGCCCTGGCCCGGTTCCTTCGTCGGCAACGGACTCATCAATTATTTCAATGTGAGCAACGCGGGCCTGAAATTTTACCGCGTGCGCGTCGAATAAGACTCCGCCGATTCCCCGCCGCTGCCGGAACAACTGTTCCGCGAACGGAACACCCCCCGCAGAAGCGCGCCCGTTTTCCCCACAAACCATGCTGGCAGCGCGCTTGCTAATAGACTGGCTGCTCAACTGCGCACAAACCCGGGTGAGCGCAAAAAAACAGACGACGAGACGGAACCCGGCGCGCCGCGCGCCCGAAAAATTTTATTCTATGAAATTCACGCGAGCCAGTCGGTTCGAGCCGCCGCCGGTCTCCCCCGGAGGCCGGCCCGCGAGGCGTCTGCCAGTGGAATTTCAACCGGCCCAAGCCACCGTGCCGGTCGCCATCAAAATAAATCGCTCCGCTGGACCCACGCGCGTCCCCGCCCGGTTAAACCGAAGGATTCACATCCCGTCACCGCTGACATTTGGATTTCATTTTCCGACGTGCTTAAGGCAGGCTTTCCGGGTGCGCCGGATTTTCCTGATGCTCCCGGGTTTTGTGTTCGCGGCCTGCCTCGCGGCCGCGCAACCGACCCACTCTCCGAGCGTCGTCATCGAGGCCGCCGGCCAGGTGGAATTTTACGGCGGCGAAAAAACCAACTGGCAGGCCGCGTCCGTGGGCCTGCGGCTTCAGCCCGGCGACCGCGTCCGCACGCGCGCCCAAAGCCGCGCCGCCGTCCAGCTCTCCGACCGCAGCATCATCCGCCTCAACGAGCGCACCACCCTGGAAATCCTGCCGCCGCGCCGCGCGGAGAAGAAACGCTTCGGCCTGCCCGCCGGGTCGCTTTATTTTTTCAACCGCGAGAAACCCGCCGACGTGGAGTTCGACACGCCGCTCGCCGCCGGGGCCATTCGCGGTACGGAATTTCTGCTCGAAGTCGCGGCGGCTGATTCCGCCGTTCATCTTGCCCTGATTGACGGCCTGGTCGCCTTGAACACAGCCACGGGCGAAGTCTCGCTGCAACGCGGTGAAGAATTGCAGCTCGCGCCCGGCCAGCCGCCGCTGAAGACCGCGCTCGTCAACGCCACCGCCAAAATCCAGTGGGCGCTTTACTATCCCGCCGTCGTGAATTCCGCCGAGCTTCAGTTTGGCGCGGGCGAACAAGGCGAACTGGCCGCCGTCCTGAAAAATTATCAGGCGGGCGATCTGCTCGGCGCGCTGGCCGCCTGGCCGACTGCGCAACACGACGGCGGCAGCGGGCAGAAAATTCTCCGCGCCCAGCTTGAACTCGCGGTGGGCCGCGTGGAGGAAGCGGAAAAACTGCTCGCCGGAGTTCCCAACGATCCGACAGCCAAGCTCGCGCTGCTCGAACTCATCGCCGTCGTGCGCAAGGACGCAGCGGAGTGCCGGTCTCCGAACCGGCTCGCTGCCCGTTCAGAAACTAGCCGATTCGGAGACCGGCGCTCCGCCAGCGAACTCCTCGCGCACAGTTACGCGCTGCAAGCCCGCGCGGATTTGAAAAGCGCGCGCGCCGCCGCCAGGCGCGCCACGGAACTCGCGCCGGACTTCGGTTTCGCCCATGCGCGGCTGGCCGAACTGGAATTTGCCTTTGGCAATCGCCGCGCGGCGCTCACGGCGCTGGACTGGGCGCTGTCGTTCTCACCCCGGCTCGCGGCGGCGCACGCGCTGCAAGGTTTTGTCCGGCTGGATCAGGGCAACGTGAAATCGGCGCAGCCTTCCTTCAACCGCGCCCGCGAACTCGACGCGGCGCTTGGTTCCGCGTGGCTCGGGCGTGGACTCTGCCTGCTGCGCGAAAGAAATTTTGGCGAGGCCCGCGCTGCGTTTCAAGCCGCCGCAGCGCTGGAACCGCAACGCAGCCTGTTCCGCAGCTACCTCGGCAAGGCAGCGAGCGAACTCGGTGACGCAAAGGCGGCGGAAAAGGAATTCCGGCTCGCGAAGGAATTGGACACGAATGATCCAACTGCGTGGCTCTATTCCGCGCTGCATTTCTGGCAGGAAAACCAACTCAACGCCGCCCTCCGCGACCTCGAAACCTCGTCGGACAAGAACGACAACCGCGCCGCGTTTCGCTCGCGCCTGTTGCTCGACAGCGACCGCTCGGTGCGCAGCGCGAACCTCGCGGCGATCTATGACGACGCAGGCTTGAACGAGGTGAGCCGACACGTCGCCGCGCGCTCCGTCAGCGAAAGCTACGCGAATTTTTCAGGCCACCTTTTCCTGGTGGACAGTTATCAGTCCCTGGCGGACGCGAATCGTTTTGACCTCCGCCTCGAAACCGCGCGGCAGAGCGAGCTGCTCGTAGCCAACCTCCTAGCACCGCCGGGCGCGGGCAATCTGTCGCAAGTCTTGTCCCAATCGGAACGGCTGCGGTTCTTCGATCAAAAACCCGTGGGCGTGAGTTCACTCACCAGCTACGGCAGCCGCGGCGATTGGAACGAGACGGCCACCGTCTTCGGTTCGGTCAAAGGATTCAGCTATGCGTTTGACGCCGCTTATCAAAGCCTGAACGGCCAGCGGGTAAACAACGACCGAGAGCAGCGCGATTTCGCGCTAACGCTGAAACAGCGCGTCACGCCGGACGATGAAGTCTATTTTCAAATCGGCACCCTCCATTCTCACGCCGGCGATGTGGCGGGGCTTTATGATCCCGCGACGGCCACGCCCGGCCTGCAGGTGGAGGAGCAGCGGGAGCCGGACATTTACGTCGGCTGGCATCACGCATGGTCGCCGGGCAACCAAACGCTGCTGCTGCTCTCACGGCTGGAGGACAAGTTTTTCCTGCGCGACCCGCAGAGCGACCAGATCTTTCTTTTTCAATCGGGCGGCGTGACCCAGTCCATCCAGTCGCCGCCGCTCGGCCCGCCGTTCACCAATGATTTTTCCAGCGGGTTCACTTTGTATTCGGCGGAACTCCAGCAGATATTTGAAACCGCGCATCACACGCTCGTCCTTGGCGGCCGCTGGCAGTCGGGCGACGTGGATTCCACGGCGATCCTGAGCCGCGACCTCACCGGCGTGGTGACGGCGCAAACCGGCCGGGGAGATTTTACGCGCGGCAGCGCCTACGGTTACTATTCGTGGCGGCCGTTTGACGCGTTGAGCCTGATCGGTGCCGTGACCTACGATCATCTGGAATTTCCCGAGAACACGGATCTCACCCCGATTTCCTTCCGCGAAGTTTCGCATGACAAGGTTTCGCCGAAGGCGGGGATTCTTTTCACGCCCTGGAAGCGCGGCCTGTTGCGCGCGAGCTACACGCGCTCGCTCGGCGGGCTGTTCTTCGACAACAGCGTGCGGCTCGAACCGACGCAGGTGGGCGGCTTCAACCAAGCCTTCCGCAGCCTGATCCCCGAAAGCGTCGCGGGCCTCCTCCCCGGCGCGGCCTTTGAAACGGCCAACGTCGGCTTTGATCAATCGCTCGCGAGCGGAACCTTCTTCGGCGTCGAGGCCGGGTGGCTCACGTCCGACGGCAGCCGCACGGTCGGCGTGCTGACCAACTCTTTTTTCTTTCCCGTCCCCGACTCGCCCGGCCACGCGCGGCAGCAGTTGGATTTTCGCGAACGCAATCTTTCGGCTTACGCGGCGCAACTGCTCGGCGACTGTTTCTCCGCAAGCGCGCGCTATCGGTTGAGCGAGGCGAAACTGACGGGAGCATTTCCCGACCTCCCCGATGCGGCGGCGGGCTTGAGCCGGCTGGAACAGAGGAACCGCGCCGTGCTGCATCAGGTTTCGCTGGCGCTGAACTTTAATCATCCCAGCGGCGTGTTCGCGCAATGGGAGTCCTCCTGGTATCACCAGGATAATTTCGGCTACACGCCGGCGCTGCCGGACGCGGATTTCTGGCAGCACAACTTGATGCTGGGCTATCGCTTTCCCCGCCGCCACGCGGAGCTTCGCGCGGGCGTGGTGAACCTGTTCGACACCGACTACCGGCTGAACCCCTTGAATCTCCACGCGGAACTGCCGCGCACGCGCATGTTCGTGGGAAGCCTGCGATTAAATTTCTAAACAAAGGCAGCGACTACGGCGACCGCACCCGATAAAAGCGCTGCGTAATTCCCGCCGACACCGCATTGGTAAACACATACTTCCCCGCCGAACTTTCCGTCGCCGCACCGAGCAAGGTCCAGTTGGTCGCCGCGAGGTTGGTGCTCGCCAGGACCGTGAAATTTGTAAGTGCGATGCTGTTGAAACTGACCTTGAACGAACCGTTGGCGAGCCTTGCGCCTGTCAACACGGACGGCGTGACGCTCGGAATGTTGTAGCCGAGAACGTCGAGCGAGAGAATGTCCGCCATGGAA
>JANPGB010000116.1:0-31491 GCA_031423695.1 Verrucomicrobiota bacterium | reverse complement strand
GTCGATGATCCGATTTTCCGGAAGCGGCGCTCCCGCGATTTCTGCGAACGTCGGGAGCAGGTCGGAGGCGTCGATGAAATTTTCATTCAGTTTGCCTGCGGGCGTCACGCCCTGCCAGCTCACGACAAATGGCACGAGCCCTCCGCCTTCTTCCATCCCGCCCTTTTGTCCGATGATGCGACGTCCGCCGATGGTGGCGTGATCCGCATTATGCTTCGCGGTGCCGTTGTCGCCCATGAAGAAAATGACGGTGTTCTCGCGAAGTTTGAGGCGATCCAATTCGGCGAGAAGTTTGCCGACGAGTTTGTCCATGTAGGTGATGTTATCGGCATATAGCTGGACGTAGCGGGCCTCGGCATCCGTGCCTGCGGCGGGAGGTGCGCTGTCGGGCGTGGGCAGGATCTGCGAATGCACGTGCGACAGCGAATAGTAGAGGAAGAATGGTTTGGCTTTGTTCTCATTCAGGAAAGCCATCGCGTCCTTGTGCATCAAATCGGGCATGTATTCCGTGTCCGACATCATCAGCTTTTTAGCATCGATATTGTAAGGGCCGGGGTTTGCGCGGACTCCACCTTCACCGTCCTTGTCACCGGCGAGCTCATACTTTTTCACCCAATCCGCTGCTGCTGCCTTGTTCCAATAGATGCCGCTGGCCTTGAAGCTCATCACGTGATCGAAGCCCCACTCCGCCGCATCGCCCGAGGGAAGAATCTGGCCCCATTTGCCAATCATCGCCGTGGTGTAGCCGGCCTTTTTCAAAACCGTGGGAATCATCACCTCAGCCTTTTCGCCCGTGCGGATGATGGAACCGCAGGAGTCTTGCGTGACGGCCCCCGAGCGGAAGGCATAACGTCCCGTGAGAATGAGCGCGCGCGAAGGACCGCAAAGCGGCGCGGTGTAATAGTGGTTGAAGCGGATGCCTTCCTTGGCCAGCGAGTCAATGTTCGGGGTCTTGTATTTATCAGCTCCGTTCGCACCGATCTCGGCGAACCCGAGGTCATCCGCGAGAATGAACACCATGTTCGGCTTCTTGGCGGGCGCATCGGCGGCAGGCAAGAGCGGTGTGCCGGCAATTCCTGCCAGCGCAATCAGAACAAGTTTGGTCAGTTTCATAAATTTTTTTTGTCGGTTATTTCGATTGAGCCGACGTGGAGTTTTCCATCAGTCCCAGGCTCGTAAGGAAAGTTACGACATCCTCCCGGGTCTTCTTGTCGGCAACTTTGCCCGCCTCACCGAACTTGCTGGAGTTGTAGGAGTGGCCGAGGCCTTCAAAGGTTACGAGTTCACAGCGATTGCCGTTAGCGACCATCTTGTCCTTGAACGCGACAGAATTTGAATACGGCACGGTCTTGTCACCCGTCGCGTGAAACACGATGGTGGGCGGCATCTGCTTCGGCATCTGGTCAGTCACGGAACACGCAAGCGCCCGTTCCGGGGAAACGCCAAAGCGTTTGCTGCCGCCATAGCCGCTGTCCTTGGTATCTGTCACAGGATTCAACAACACCAGCGCTGCCGGCTGAAATTTTGGCGCGGGATCATTTTTGCCGGGACCGTCGGCGGGAATCGCCGTCCACGCCGCGACGTGACCGCCCGCCGAGCCGCCATGCACAATGAGCTTCTTTGGATCAATGCCCAGTTCCTCCGCGTGTTCTTCCACCCAGCGCACTGCGGCCCGCGCATCGGACACGCAATCTTCCGGCGTGCCGTTGAAACGGCCGCGAGTCCGGTAGTCCGGCGCGACGCCGACAAGTCCGAGGCCCGCCGCCGACTTCGCCCAGCTCACGCTGCGTTCGGGCGAACCGCTCACCCAGCCACCGCCAAAGAAACTCACGAAGCACGGATGATGATCCGCCTTGCTCCATCCCTTCGGCTTGACGACGAACAAGCGCAATTCATTTGTGCCCACCGTGCGAAACACAAACGCTTCGCTGCCCGGCAAGGAAATTGGCGTGATGTCGGGCTTTCTCTCCGCCGTCGTGGATTCTGACACGGCGTTGGTCGAAGCGGACGAGCCTTGCCCCTGCGCGGAAGCCGCAGCCATTCCACAAATGAGCAGAAAACTGAAAATACTGTTCTTGTATTTCATGGTTTCATCACGCGATAGAATCGCAGGTTGAAGTTGGTCACTTGCGCATCGGTGAAGTTAAAAATTCCGTTCGTTCCGGCGATGTTGGTCAGCACGGAAATCCATGGGACCGGCGGCGCAAGATTCGTCGTTGTTTGCAGCACGTAAGTCTGACCGGACACGCCCGTGCCCGCGAGCGAGAAGGCACTGCCGCCTGAAGTCAGATTAAAGCTGGTGAACACTGGCGGTCCAACGATGGTGACGAAAATGTTTCCCGTGCTGCTGCCGCCGCGACTATCCGTCAGAGTGTAACTGATTTGATCCGCGCCAACAAAAGTTGTGACCGGCGTGTAAGTGATATTTCCGCCGATCAGTGTAACCGCGCCGCCGTTCGTGCTCGAAAAATTCACGGCGGCGATGGCCAACGCGTCGCCATCCGGATCGGAATCCGTGGCGAGCAGATTTGTTACTACGATGACCAGCGCGCTGTTCTGCGTCGTGACCGCCGTGTGCAACGCCGGTTCCGGCGGACGATTATTCGGCGCGAGAACTTCGACCTTGAATTCCGTGAACGTAAAATTTGTGGCGGTCTGCGCCTGCAGCGCCGGGCGAAAAACAAACATATCAAACGCGGTCGTCAGGAAATTCGTGTCCGTCCAGGTGCCGGTGAGAGACGTGTTCCAGCCGTTTGTGCAGGAAAACGCCAGCGAGAGGTCGAGCGAGTTCGGGTTGCGCGTCGCCAGCAGTTGCATCACATACGGCACACCGTTGCTGAACCCCGCATCGCCGGGCGACGGCCCGCCCAGCGTGGTGATCGCGGACGGATCGCTGCTGAAATCGGCGACGGTCGAGAGAAGGTTCGCGCTGGCGAGATTCGTGCGCTCCAGAAACTGCATCCCGCTGCCGAACGTCTGGCCGAAATTCAAGTTGGCCATGATGCCCTTGTGATTCGCGCCGCCGGGATTGGATCCATCCACCGTCGTCCGCGTGCCGCCGCTGGAATTGAACAGGCCGAGGCGCAGGCCCTTGGAAGAGTTGCTCGCATTCACGCCGGACGTGGTGAACGCCAGTGTGAGGCGCAATGAGTCCGACACTTTTAACTGCGCAAGGCTCGCAGAGTTGGACGTGAAATAAGTCCACCACGTCACCGTGCTCGCGGGGTCGGGCATGCCGATCAAACTATTCGTCTTTGCCGTCAGCGACGACGCGACATTCGCATACCACGCGGATTCGTCCGGCAGACTCGTGTCGGTGCGCGTGCCGTCGAGCCAGTGTTCGTTCAGAAAAACATTGGTGCTGTTGACGACAAGCGTGAGCGTGGCCACCGCGCTGGTTGCCGCGCCATAACTGTTGGTCACCACAAGAAAATAATTTCCCGCGTTGCCGGACTGAAAATTTACGAACGAGAGGACGTTGGTGTTTGCCGCCGGAAAATTCGTGCCGTTGAAATACCATTGGTAACTCAGCGGTGCATTGCCGAACACGCCTGCCGAAAGCACGGCGGCAGTGCCCCGCTGGATGTTCTGGCTCCCCGGCTGGCTGGTGATGACCGGCGGGGAGTTCGTGGTCAGAACCACAACCGAGCTGGTCACGGAACCCAGGCTGTCCTTCACCACCACAAAATAGTTCCCCACGTTGGCGGCGGAGACATTGGTGATGCTAAGCAAGGCATTGGTTTTCCCGGCGAGGCTGGCCGAGTTGAAGAACCATTGGTAGGTCAGGTTGGTCCAATCGGTGGCACCGACGAGGAAGGAAGTATTGCCGCCGAGCGCGACCGCGCTGCTCACGGGCTGGTTCGTGATGCTTGGCGTGTGCGTCACGTTGAGCGCGTAAAAGGCGACGCGTCCGCCTTCGAGATCCGTGCCGACGTTGTCCTGGCAATAATCTCCCGCCTTGAAATAAAACGTGTTCGTCGCCCAACGCGGGTCGGTCTGATACACGTCGAGCGAGTTCGTGACGCCGTTCACCGCGATGGTGATGAGTCCATTCTCCATCTGCACCTGATAAGTGATGCTGTTGCTCAAGCCGACATTCGCGTAGTTGAACGTGAAGTCCGACGCATCGTCATACGAATCCGTCTTGATGCGCCCTTGAACAAGTCCGTTGTTGTAGAGCAGGAACACGAGCGGAAACGTATTGCCGGTGAACGCCTTGATCTGGCCGATGCAGACTTTGTTGGTGCTGGGCACTTGCAGCACCTGGCACTGCGCGCTCATCGTGTGAACGCCGCGTCCGAGCCAGTCCACGCTCGTGTCGTTGGTGTTCAGCATCTCGCGCAGTTCGCTGCGGGGAAACTCCGAGCCACCAGTGGTCGCGCCCGTCACGGGAGACCAGAACGTCATCGCGCCGTCGGCACCGGAATAAAAATATTCGCTGACATAACCGGCGAGCAACTGCGGCGTCAAAATCTCCATGACGCCGAGATTGGTTCCGCTCAAGACGCCGTTGACGTCGATCGGGAGCTGCAATTTCCAATGGCTCAAGTCGAAGAAGTTCGCGGGCGGCTGAGTGAAACCAACATTGTCAAACGTGGATGTGTTCAGCTTGGTGTTGTCCGCCGCGCAGACGGCCAGTCCCGCCAGGGTGTTGGTCATCGTGACGCTTGTGCTTCCCATCTGAACCCAGTTCACACCATTGCTGGAGCTGAAGCCGGTGAAGGTCGAACCCACGCGCGCGAGCCGGACCCAGCACGGCGTGTTCGTGCCGACCGGCGAATTGGCAGCGTTAAATGTGGCGAGTGTCACCGCCGTGCCGCCGGCCGTGGCGCGGGCTTCCATCTTGATGTCGGTGGGCCGGATGACGACGTCCACAAACTTTGAATTCGCATTCGTGCTTTCGCGGATCATCACGCCGGACTTGGCCGAAGCTGCGGTGTAAGGTTGGGTTGAAACGCGCGCGGTGAGGATGAAGCCATTCGTCCACGGCTGATAAACAAAATGGAAATTGTCCGACGGTCCTGAAATCGCAGAGCCGCCGCCTTTCACGGCAAAAACATTTTGGTAAAAATCCGCGCTGCCGACGATGCCGGGGTTGTTGATGTCCAAGTCCACCCAGTTCGCCGGCAGACTTCCCACTGTGAGAAACGCCGTCGTCGTGTTGGTGAATGCCACGCTCGTGGCCGTGATCAAAAGGGTGTAGCGCCCGGGAGGCGTGGAGTTGGAAGGCGTGATGCTCAACACGGAGAATCCAAGGCCGTTTGTGATGTTCGCAGAATTAAAACTGGCTGCCGTGTTCGGCGGCAGATTCGACACGTTCAACGTCACGAGATTGGTGAAGCCGTTGTAAGCGCTCAATAAATTGGTGTAGCTCGTGGTGCGACCCGGCATCACGGTCTGGTTCCACGGCATCGCGGCGATGGCGAAGTTTGTGGTGGCGACATTCGGGCCGACCTCGTTGGTGGTGAGCGGACGACGCGTGATCGGTGCGCTAGAAAATTCATCCGCGCCGATGTCCGCAATTCCGCTGCGCGGCTGGCCGTCCATGTCGGTGACCACTTCGGCGATGGCGGCGAACGACGCGTTCGTGGCCGGACTGTTCGACGCGATGTGAAATGGAACAGCCGTGTTCGTAGCGAGCAGCGGATTCACTTGCCGATAACCGCCCGCCGGACTGCCGACATAGGACGCGCTGCCCCAGAAAATGTTGGTCTGCCAGAGAAAATTCGACTGGCCGGTGGCGGCGGCGGAACTGACGAATGTGCCGGAGTTTCCTTGGAGCAGATTATTCGCGACCACGAAATCACTGGGATAAAAACCGCGAACATCCTCGTCGAAATACGCGGAGCAATTCACCAACGTATTGAACATCAGTCGCGCGCGATGCGCGGCGGCGTGGGTGCCGGCATTCAGCGCGAGGTAGCTGTCGGAAATTTGCGGCGCTTCGCCGGAGCCGAACACGATGCCATCGGAGCCTTGCAGGTAATTATTGAATATCAAATCGTCGTCGCCGTAAAAACGGATGCCGCTGGAATTGAGAATGAAATTGCCTTCGATCCGCCCGCGGTTTTGCGAGCGCAGGCTGATCTGACCTGTGCTGTTGGTGAGCGTGTTGTAACGGATGACGCACTCGGAACTTTTCACCGAGATGGCTTCGGGATCGCCGTCCGCTTTCTCAAACAAATTGTTCTCCACCACGGCCCAAGAGGAAATCAGTTGGTAATTGCCGATGCCGAGCCGGATGTTTTCGCCGCCGTTGCTACCGGCGTATTGGTTGTTGAAAAAATAATTGTCGTGCACCCACAGGCGCTGGCCGATGTCGGGATAATTTCCGTCGAGCGTGATGTATTCGCCTTTCTGGACCTTGTTGCGGAAAATATTGTGATCCACTTCCGCGTCATCACCTTTGACGTAACACCAATACTGGACGGGATCGAAATCAAACGTGTTGCGCGTGACGCGGCAATGCGACGAACCGGATTCGATGCGAAAATAATCACCGATGTTGGCGTCGTTCGTGTGCGTGAAGTAAAAACCTTGGATGGTCACGTAATCGCAGCCATTCAAATTGAAACCGGATGTGCTCGCGGTTGGAGCGCAGAATATTTGCGCGCCGCCGATGGTCTGGGCCGTGATGAGAATTGGCTGCGTTGCAGTGCCGGAGCGCGTGACGATGATATAGCTCGTGCTGGTGTAAACGCCGTTGGAGAGGATGATCTGATCGCCGGGATTGGCGGCGTTGATGCGCGTGATCAAGTTGGCGAGCGTGCCGACGTTGAAGACGGCGGCGTTCAGCCGGCCGCCCAGCAGGAGAAAGCCGGCCAGCAACAGCCACGAAGAAAGTTTTTGGATGCGGCAAAAGCCCAGGGAAATTGCCCCGCTGAATCGTGGGGCAATGAGGCGTGGAGGCTGATTCCGTCCATTATTCATTGAGCTAGATAAAGTTAACATCCACAACCCTGTCCGTATTGTCGGATGAAACGTGGACAAGTGCAAAATGATTCAAGTTTTTCGCAGCGTTCTGGTTTGTAGGCGACGAGTCGTCGGGGAGACACTCTGGGAAGGCGCGCCTCACGTCGTGCCCGACAGCCGCTATCGGGATTCCCGGTCCGAAACATCCACCCGCCGGATATTACCGCCGAGCAAAAACAGCGCGCCAATTCCCGCCGGCACCAGCGCCGCACCCATGAGGAACACCGGCACGTAACTGATTTTGCTCAACGCCGGAATCAGCCAGGTGCTGAACACCAGCACGCCGCAGACCGCGCTCATTCCGCCAATTCCGGCCACGGTGCCGACGGATTTGCCGGAGAAGAAGTCGCTCGGCAGCGTCTGAATGTTGTTGATCATCACTTGAAATCCACCGAGCACGAGTGCCATCGCCGTCACCGCAAGCCACGGTTGCGCAGCGAACGCGGCCATGATGAATCCGGGAATCGTCAGCAAGCCGCCGATGATGACGGCGCGTTTACGAGCGCGGTCCACCGTCCAGCCTTGGCGGATTTTGTGGCCGGAATACCAGCCGCCCGCGAGACTGCCGATCGCCGCGCCGAGATACGGAACCCAGGCGAACATGCCGATTTGTTTCACATCGAAATGAAAACGGTCCGCGAGATAGATCGGCAGCCAGTTGATGAACAGCCACCAGATGGGGTCGAGGAAAAAGCGCGAAGCGACGATAGCCCAGGTTTGCCGGAAACGCAGTGCGGCACTCCACGGCATCGCGGGCGCAGCTTGCGCGTTTGGCTCGGCAGCAGTTCCATCGAGAATGTAATTCCGCTCCTCCGCCGAAAGCCACGGATGTTTTTCAGGCGTGGATCGCGCGAGCAGCCACCACGGGATGACCCAGATGAAACCCAGCGCACCGATGAACACAAACGTGGCGCTCCAGCCGAATTGCAAAAACAGCCATGCAATCAGTGGCGCGGACACGACTGCGCCAAGGGAGGCACCAGCGTTGAAGATACCTTGCGCGAAGGCGCGTTCGTGACGCGGAAACCATTCGGCCACGGCCTTGGTGGCGCCGGGCCAGTTGCCTGCTTCGCTGAAACCGAGCAGCCCGCGCACGGCTGAAAGACTCATCAGGCTGCGCGCGAGTCCATGGGCCATGCATGCACCCGACCAGACGACAATCGTCACCACGAAACCGATGCGCGTGCCGACGCGATCAAAAAATCGGCCCGACACCGCCTGCCCGATGGCGTAGAACACCATGAATGTCGCGATGATGGAAGCGTAGGCATCCTTCGTGAGATTGGTGTCCTTGGAAATCGCCGGCCACATCACGGCGAGCGAGGCGCGGTCAATGTAGTTGATGATGGTGGCGAGACCGATGAGACCGATGATGAGCCAACGGAGATTAAAACGAATCCCCGCGCCGTTCGCGGGACGTTGTTCGGAAGCGCTCATTTGATTCGGAAAAATCAGGCCGCGGGAATGAAATCCTCTCGCATGGGCGTGAAGAAATCGATCAAGACGGAATCTTCATGTGCCTCCACGCCGTGAATGACGTTTGCGGGGATGTAATAAAAATCTGCGGCGCGCAACACCTTTGACTCAGCCCCGATGTGAACTGTCAGCGAACCCTTCTCGATGTAGGTGATTTGCAGATGCGGATGCTGATGCAGCGCGCCAATCGCGCCGCGTTTGAACTCGGCATAGACGGCCATGAGTTGATCGCCGTAGGCCATCACCTTGCGACGCACGCCACCGCCCTTGTCTTCCCAGTCAATCTTTTGGAACTCAATGTGGAGCTGTTCTTTTTTTACGAACATAAATCAGCACATTATTTTTTGATGAGCGACGCGTTGCCATCCCAGGTGAATGTTTCGTCGCCGGCTTTTACGCTGTGTTTTTTCGCTGGGTCATAAGCGCCGCTGGCGATCATCAGCGTCCACTCCAATTTCTTTTTGCCAGTAGCGCGCACAACCGTTCCCTCGTCGGTGGATGCGAGCACGGTTACGCTTCGAAGATTGGATTCGCCGCCGGAAGTAGATTCGCGCATGCCGTCCCAACGTCCATGCGGCTCAATGGCCGAGGCGAACACGTGGGACTTGGCATTCTGGCGTAGCATGAACGCAGGTTCATTGCGCAGATTGAATTCAGGATCATTCGCGCCAATGCGCGTAAAGAGCACTCGTGTGGAATCATCCGCCGCCGTGGTGATGGTGTAATAAAGCCCGCCGCACAACCAAGTGAATGCGACCGGACCGGCGGCTTGTCCTTCGGCTTCGAGCCAGAGATGTTGATAGCCGTCCTTTTCGCCCAGCGGATGGCGCTTGCTGACATAATTCGTCAGTTCCACATTCACATCCATGAAGTGACCGAGGAAATAAAACGGATAGTCGTAGCGATGCGGTTTTTCCGAGTTCAGGCGGAACACATCCACAACTACGGGATGTTCAAGTCGCGCGTCGCGAATCAACGCGATGGTGCGTTGCATCGCCACGCCGGGAACGGCGGTGGTGTCGGTCGCGCTCATGATTTGAAAATCGGGATCGTGCGAGTCGAAAAATTGCCGGTCAGAATGATTCGTGTTGGCCGTGGCGAACTTGCCCCGATAGTCCGAGCGTTCGTCCACCGTGATGGTATTGTGTGCGATGGTCTGCCGGGCGAAGGTGTCGTTCTCGTTGAGGTAACGGCCGCCGAACTTTTGCTCGATGTTCACGAAGCGCGCCGAACCGTAGTCGGGCAAAATTTCCCGGCCTTGATCGTAGTAGAGCAGTGCCAACTTGTCGTAATGTCCGTGGTCCATGCCGAAGGAAGTATATTTCATCACCGCGACAGAATCGTTCGTGCCTGCGCCTGAACGCAGAATTCCAAGGCCGCCACCAGAGCCTTGCGGTCCGTCAGTGAACTCGGTGCTGGCGAACGGAAATGCGGGCGGCTGTGGCGTCGCGGCGAGCGCTTGAGCGACGGCCAACCCCGCAGCATCTAGCGAGACATGATCTTGAAGTCGCGCCACGGCAAGCAATTGCGGATCCTGCCCATATTGGGAGTAGGCGTGATCCAGTGCGAAGACCGTGCCGAGATTGTAAAAGGACATCTCCTTCATCGCGTCGTTGATCGGAAAATACGCGCCGTTGTAGGTCTGCTGGATGAGAGCGTAGAGCGCCTTGCGCAACAGTGCGTCGCGACGCTCAAAGATTTTTAATTCGGGCTGATTGTTTTGGATGACGGTGGCGAAAAGGTAAAAAGGAATCAGCGCGTAGCGGGAATAGTAAGGGCCTTCGCAGTAATAACCATCGGGCGAAAACAACTCATCCAGTTGGCGAAGATAGCCAGCCGAGCCATCCATCTTCGAACCATAGAGCGCCTGCCGCACGATGGTCTCGTCGCCCATCACGTAACCGATCATGCCAACCGGGGTGACGGCCCACGTGCCGTGGTTGTGGATCTTGTCAAACTCGCGCTTGCAGTCTTCGGTGATGAATTTGACCATCGGCCGAAAAATATTTTTCTCGTAACGAGCCCGCTCCTCCGACGTCAGCGAATCGTAAATACCATCGTAAGCCTGGCTGACGCGAGAGAGCCACACGCACTCGTTGAGCGGCTGCCAGAACAGGCGGCCCGGCGTGATGCCTTTCGAGGCGGGATGTTTGCCGAGCGTGGGATAAAGCACGGCGTAGCGGTCGAGCAAATCTTTGACGAAGCTGGCGTAGCGTTTCTCGCCGGTGATCTGGAATAGAAAGCCCGCCAACTGCATTTCACTGCCGTTCTTTTCATGCCGTTGCGACGTGACACCGGAAGCATCCAACGGCACAGGAACATCCAGCGGTGCAGCGAGAGCCTTCTCGACTTGCGTCTTCGCCTCGCTGAAAGCTGCATCAAACAACGGTGCGTGACCGAGGCCTGATTTGATTTTGGCGACTTCGCTGGGCGTCAACATCAGGCACGGATGTTGGATTGTGTTCGTGGCAGCGACAGACGAGAGAACTAGCGCACTCAAGACGAGCGCGAGAAAAATAATCTTTTTCATGCGCGCGTGGTGAATCAGGCGAAGAAAATCCCGCCGTTGATTTCCACCGATTCACCGTTGATGAAGGAAGATTGCGGCGAGGCGAGGAACGCGGCGAGGTTGGCCACCTCTTCCGCCGTGCCTTCGCGCCCGAGGGGAGTCATCCCGGCGACGCGCTGACGGACTTCCGGCTTAGTGAAGGTGTCGTGAAATTTCGTGGCGATCATGCCAGGCGAAACGGTGTTCACGCGGATACGGCGCGGCGCGAGTTCTTTCGCCAACGCGCGCGAATAATTTGCCACGCCCGCTTTGGCGGCAGCGTAGGCGCTGGCACCCGGCCCGCCGCCGTCGCGTCCGGCTTGTGAGGAGAAATTCACAATCGCGCCGCCGTCCGGCATATGTGGCAGCACGGCTTTGGTGACGAGAAAAACGCTCTTGAGATTGAGATCAATGACCGCGTCCCAATGTGCCTCGTCCATTTCTAAAATGGTTTTGCGGGCGATCAAGCCACCGGCGACGTTGACTAGGATATCAATCTTGCTGCCGAATTTTTCCGTGGCGGCCTGCACCAGCTTTGCGATATCGGCAGCGACGAGCACATCGCCTTGCACCGCGATGGCTTTGCCATTCTTCGCAGCGATTTGCCGGAGCGTTTCTTCCGCATCAGCGTCGTTGGAGCGGTAGTTGACGACGACCGATGCCCCCAGTTCAGCCAGCCGCACGGAAATGGCCCGCCCGATGTCGCGCGCACCGCCGGTGACCAGGGCAATTTTTTGAGATAGTTCGGACATAGGCATAACAGTTTGTGGAGCGCAATTTTTAACAAGGTGCCCGACACGAAGCAATGATTGAAAACAATGTCACCATTGACCAGCCGTGCAGCTTCCAATGTGAGCCTGAGGGTCGAGCGAACAAATTCCGATGGTTGCGGCGAGAGTCAGGGCGGAGTTGATTGTGCCCGGATTTCAGCTGTGCACTTGCTCCCAACCCTCGCGCGCGTTAAGGTGGCCCGCTTCCAAGTCAAATGGCCAGGATTTATGCCGATCGCCGGGTGCCGCCTTACCGGGCGGCACCGCAGTCCTCAACCCGCCGATCAAAAGACGTTGTTATTGTCCCACAGCTCCTGATGCGAAGGCGGGCCAATCAGTTTGTTATACATCTCCGTGAACTTTACCGAGCGGACACTGAAATCGCCATAAAGAACGTCCATTGCATTGCCGGAGCCATGACGCCATTCCATCCAATGATCTGCTCCAGCGGGTGCAACCAAGTCATTGCGTGCACCTTTGCCAGTGCTTAGCGCCCAATCAATGTGGCTGCGACAACTGTTATTAGTGGGGTTCGATCCGCCATTGACCGTGGTGAAAGCCGAGGCTTCCACGACAAGAATGGTTTCCGAGGTCGGCCCAAAATTAAAACGGGCTTTTCTGGGAACTTCCTCCGTGACCGCCTTGCCATTGGCGGGGTTGATCCCATTCAACGAGCCCGCTGCGGAGTAAGTATTCGACAAATCGTCGCCCTTCTTGCCCCCATAATTGGCCGAGCCACAGATGAACACTTTGTTGGCCTGAGCCGTGAATGAGTTGCCCTGTTGCCGGACGTAGGGGCCCAGCGCTTTCGTCCAGGCAATGCTGGGGCTGGTGACGTCGCCGGGAATCTGATAGGTGGTGATGGGGGGGAACAACTCGTTGAAGTCACCGGTGTAAAGGGCCAGCGCGATCCCGACTTGCTTCATATTGGAGATGCACGACGCTTGTCTGGCCTTCTCCTTGGCCTTGGCCAGCGCCGGCAGAAGCATGGCGGCAAGAATCGCGATGATCGCAATGACGACGAGCAGTTCAATCAAGGTGAAACCGCGCTTTGCGCCCGCTGCTTGCTTGGCCCGAACAATTCCAGATCTGTTTCTCATTTTCATAATGGGTTCATTTTAATTTGCATGGACCGGGGAAGCCTAAGCTTCCCCGGTCAATCGTTGTTTATTGGCTCAATCGGAAGAACACCGCCGGGTTCGCCGGATTGACTGTCACGTTCACCCCGCTGGTGCCGCCACTCGGATAGTCAAACCAGTTGGACGAGAGACCGACGTTCAGCGAATTGGTTTGTGATTGCAGATGAAAGCTCGCGTCGGTCCAAGTGAAGTTCAAGGTGCTTCCAGTTTGCGTAAAGGACAGTGTCGGGGGAGTGACCGACGCGACCACAACTTGGATGGAGCCGTCCACCGCGAGTTTGTTGTTCCACGCCAAACCCGCGTCCAGCGCCGGCAGATTCGCACTGGTGAAACTCGCCGCCTGGCTGAAGAGCTTGAAGGTGTCGCCCAAGACCAGAGGCGGGCCGTCATTTTGCACCGTAATCGAACTCCCGCTGATGCTCAATGCACCAGAGACGATCAGCACGTCGTTGGTGTTGAGCAAGCGCACATAATTAGTAATATTCCCAAATTCGTCCGTCACGGCGAGGGAATTGGTCTTGTTCAGCTCGAAGGAGCCATGCATGTCACTCAAGGTCGCGCCGCTGTTGACGGTGAGCGTGCCGATGGTGCCGCCGCCACCGGGGAAGAGTGAGGTTCCACTGGCCATCACGAGCGGGCCGGCGAGCGTGCCGATGCCGCCAAGATTGCCGATGTTGATCAAGGTGGTGCCGGTGTAAGTATTGATGCCGTCCAGCTGCAAAGTCGTAGCCTGGGGAACCGCCGCATTGGTGCCATTCCAAGTCAATCCGCCGCTCCCGCCGCCCGCGAGCAGATTCTGGCGGATGTGGATGCTGTTGGTGTTGGAACCGTTCAAGGTCACGCCGCCACTCTTGACGAACACGTTGGTCATCCCCTGCAAGAAGCTGCTGGAGGCGCTGTCAAAGGCATTGATCGTCGCGCCATCCAGGTTGACCTCGGTGATGGCGGTGCCGTTGGTTCCGGGAGGGCTGATTTGGTTCAAGGTCACCTGACTGCCGCTCTGCAAGTTTAAACGGGCGAGCGCACCACTCCCGGTGGTATTGGTGTTGGAGTAGCCCAGGGTGACGCCATCGGCAATCAAGGTTCCCCGCACGTCTGCGATGTTGGTGCTGCCGGGGGCGGAAGTAGTATCGCCAAGGCGAAGGCGTGCATACCCGTTAGCATTGCCGACCGTGAGCGAGCCGTTGTTCGTGATAAAGAGAGCCGCGGTTCCATTGGTCACCAGGCTTTGAACGCGGAAGTTGGGAGTGGTGGCTCCAATGACGGACACCGCAGCGCCATCAATGATCATGGCACCATCGTTGATTCTCGAATCGCTCGTGAGTTGGGTCCAGCTTACGGTGTTGTTCTTCAAGCGCAGCGTGCCGGGGCCGCTCTTGGCAGAGACGCCGCCGCTGGTCGAGGTGAAAGGGCCAGAGAAAACCACATCGCTGGGAAAGGTAATGTCTTGGTCACCACCGGATGCGCTCACATCGATTGGACCAGAGAGTGTGAGCAATCCGGAACCGGTGGAACCCATGACGGTGCCGGCGTTGATGTTCTGGATGGAAATACGGTTGGTCAATGAGCGAGAGAGCGAATCCGACGTCAGGATGGAATTGATCTCAATGACCACCGGGCCGGTGCCCAAAACATTGTTCCCACCCAAGGTGATTTGCCGGCTGGCCGCTGAGCCGCCGGTGACCAAGTGGGTGCCGCCGGAGTAGTTGTTGTTGCCGGACAACGTCAAGTTGCCGCCGCTCTTATTCAGCTGGATCGTCCCGCCCGATCCTTCGTCAATCCGGCCACTGAAATTTCCACCGTAAACCGCGCCCGCTTGGGCCTGCAGGATGACTGGCGATGCGGAGCTGTTGGTGATAACGCCGCTGCCATCGAGCGCGCCGATGTTTTGATTAAAGCCGTTCATGTCCAGCGTGCCATTGTTCGTGAGGTTTGCGCCGCTTTGGCCGATGCCGCGGCCGATGGCATTGCCGATGGTCGTCCGGAGCGTACCCTGTTTGATGGAGGTGAAACTGGTGTAGCTGTTGGTGGTGCCGAGGATGAACAGGCCCGGGCCGTCCTTAATCATGCCTCCGCTGGGGTTGGCCTGCCAGCCGCTGACGCCGTCATTGATCAGCGTGTAGGTCTTGGCACTGTTGCTCACGGTGAGGCTGTAGGGCACCACATTCGTGGCCAAGGTGATCAGATTGGTGAAGCCGCTGTCATTGAACGTCACCGGGAGGCCGTTCACGAAAGAAGCCGGCACCGATAAAACTGTATCATTCCAGTTCGTGGTGCTGCCGATGTCCCACTTGTCCACCAAAATGGCATTCGTCTTGCCAACCCAGACTAGGCTGGGCACCGAGGAAACGACGAGTTGCCATTGCTTGGCGCTCGTGTTGTTGGTCAAATAAGCCGCGACCCCCGCAGGAATGGAGTTGGTGACGATGGTTCCGCCGCCGCCGATGCTCCCGTTATACTGGATCAAGGGGATGGTGCCGGGGGAAAGACCCGATCCGGTTAAGGTGACATAGATCGTGCCGTTCAAGGTTAAATTGGTGGCATAGATCACAGGGACGGTTGGATTTCCCACCGAAGTCGAGGACGTCATGCCGAGCACAAGTGAGTTGGTTGTCGTCGAAGTGACGTTCAGACTGGACACTTTAAGGGATTGGCTGGGCGAGTTCATCGTGACCTGGAAGGTCGCACCGTCGGCTACACTATATGAACCACCGCCGTTGCACATACTGCGAACACCGAGCAGGCCAGCATTAATCACCGTCGAACCCGTGTAACTATTGGTGGCACCAAACGTGGTCGCGCCCGTGCCATTCTTGATGAGGCCTCCCGTGCCCTTCAACGCGCCACCGGCATGAGTGCCGGCCGTTATCGTGTTGAAGTTGTTTGTCCCCGGCCCGTCAAAGGTGAGCGTGAAACTTTTTAAATCCAGACAATAATAGTTGCCCGCGTTGTATTGAGCGGCATCCTGGCGGAGGGTTAACTGCTGGCTGGTGTCATAATTCCAAATCGTCGCGTTAGCACTCAATTCAAGATAATTGCGAAAAGCATTGATCGTGGGCGTCGCGCCGCTGGTGGGCGTGCCCGTGACGTTGCCGGGGTTGTTCGTGATGCCGCCATCGCCCAGAATAATTTTATCCGTGGCGGTTTTCACCTGCATCAACCATCCGTTACAGGTGAAGGTGAGCGAGTGTGCATTCGCACTGGCAGCGGAAAAGAACTGCCCGCCGTTGTCCGCTCTTAGCGTATTTTCGGACGCATGGCAGTTGCCAAACACGAAGTCGTTGTCAAGCGCAGTCCAAGTGGGCAAGGCACCACCCGAACCACAGGTGGAAGAACTCAGCGTCCAGTTGCTTGCATTGGTCCAAGCTCGCGCACCCACCCCGTTGCCATTCCCGGTAAAGTAATACGCGGTGGCCTGAGTCGCCAGCGCCGAACCGAAAAGGCACAGCAGCAGCGACAGCGAAAGAGAAAGGTTACGCGGGAAACGATCCAAGGTTTTCATATTTGTTGGTTGTTCAGGGATTATTTGCTGTGTTGTTGGAGAAACAATATCACACACTGTCAACTCGTCTTGTCGGATGAAAAGCCGACAAGAGCGGGGAAGGAAAACCGCCGTTTGCCATGAAGTTGGCAAATTTGGCCTGATTGGCAGGAGGAATCTTTTTGGTGTCCTCCCACTCAGGGCGTGACCATGCGATAAAAGCGCTGGGGATAATTCGTCGCCTGCGGGTCGGTGAAAGTGAAGACGCCTCCGCTGAACGTTCCGGTGTTCATGGCCGTCCAGCTGCTGAAAGGCTGCGCGGCATTGGTCGTCGCGAAAACACGCCAGCCGGCACCTGCCGGGCCGGTTCCGGACGAGGTGAAACCAGCACCCACGTTATTGGAAAAGTTGGTGAATTGCGGCGGCGCAACGGACACGAACAGCAACTGCGGCCGGCGCGCGGGGTCGGCATCCTCGCGCGAGGCATAGCTGGTCACGCCGGAACCCCCGACATTGCTGAGTGAGAATAATTCCAGCGAGAACTGGCCGTCACCCGCGAGTGCGGCCTGAACCTGTGGCGTGACGAGACATTCCACTGGATTGCCGGCGGAGGGAATCCAAGTGGCGAACCGCTTGCCGCCAGCGGGCTGATTGGTCCAATTGATGGTGCTTTCGTCCCAGGTGTTGGTGGGGACCAGGGTGATCCCATGCTCATAGCCGTTGGTGCCGACGCTCACCGGCGTGAGGCGGATGCGCGCCTGCAGAAAATTTGTGGAGCCACCGGCAAGATTCCAGCGCAAAAACGCCTGCCGCTGAACACTGGAGGAACCCGCCTTGACTTGGAGTGTATTGATCGCGCCGAAATTATTGCCGGCGTTGGTGCCGTTCCAGACGTAGGCATCCGCAACGGGCAGAATGGAATTGGTGCAAAGCAATTGGGCCGGCGTGATCTGAAATTCCAGCAGCGCCCAGTCAATGCCCACATCACCGGCGACTGCCAGATTCAGTTGGCCGTCCGCGAGCAGGTTCAGCTGGCTGCCGAGATCCAGAACGCGGACCGTCGTGTTGGTGCCCATGCCGATGGGCGACCATCCGAGCGCGGAGAAACGATTGCTGTTGGCGATGGAGTCGAAATAGAGCGCGGCGTTCGAGGAGTTGCCGCTGGCCGAACGCATCGCTAGCGCGAGGGTGGCACCCACGATTTGGTCGGTGGCAGCCAGCGAAAAATTTAGCGTGAACGGAATCCATTGGTTCGTGGCAACCAAATCAAAACCATTAACCGCCTGGCCTCCCGCGGCGGCTTGCACGCTGCTGCGCCACGCGGAATCCACCATCACCACTTCGCCGGTGGGGCTCGTAGTCACGAACTTGTCAAGGTCGCCAACCCAATATTCGCGCGTTTCGAGATTCGGCGCGGCGAGCCGGTCCTGGAGTTGCGAGTAGTAAAGGCTGTTCGGATACACATTGGTGCCGAGTGAGTCGTAGGTGCCTGCGGGTGCGGGGTAGGGGATGGCAGCGCTGTTGTTGACCAGCGGGCCAATGCTGCCGATGAGCCAGTTGCGGGCGGTCGGCGGACTCTCGACCACAAAACCATCGGCTTGCGAATTCCAGACGACTTCATTCGCGCCGGCCCAGCCGTGGCTGGTGCCCAAGTTGCCCCGGTTCCGCACCGCGAGAACTCCGTCGCTGGTGGTGTCGCCATGGACCGTCACATTATCCCAGATTGCCCCGGTGGACCAGCGGAAGTGCGGACCACAGTCGTTCCACGCCACATCGCTCAAACCGTCCACGAAAACATTCGGCCCCACCGTGAGTGATTGCAGGACGAACTGGTGCCGGTCATTGCGCGTGTAGCAGTTCTGGTTCAGACAAAATTGGCAGTCGTTCAAAACAAATGCATAGCGTCGTCCGCCCGTGATTTCGGAAACCGGGTCCAGCGATGTGCAGTCGCGCACGGTGATGTTGCGCACCCCGGGCCGCGAGGCGGAAGTGCCGGCGAGCGAAACGCACGCGTAGGCAAAATTGCTGGCGGTCAGATTGCGCGCCCAGCCGTTCGCAATCGCGCCTTCAAAGCTGGCCATTTCCCACGTGTGGTTTTCATCCCCAAAATAATTTGTGGTGGCGCTGGTGTTGGTCAGAACGGTCGGATTGAAATAGGAAATGCCGCGCAAATTTTCCACGCCAACATTCGTCATGCGCCCCGGCCATGCGTAACTGAAAATAGTTCCGCCGCCGAACTGCTGTTCCAGCGCGCAGGTCAGCGGGGCATCCAGCGTGACGGCGTTGCCCTCAATGCGCGTGATGGTGCGGTCGGAATAGATATCAAAGCTTCCAGCCGTCCACGCCGGCGAAACCAAATTCATGCCGAGGTTGGTGAGCCAAAGCGAAGTGCTGGGGCGACGGACAAAATCTGTCGTGCCGGAGGAAAATCCGCTCGTGCTGTCCACGCTGAAACTGCGCGCGCCGGCCGGGACATAGCTGTTCGTGATGTTGTGCGTGGTGAGCGTCGTGTAGGCCGACGAGTTGGAAAAAAGAATCAGGCTCGGCTGCGCGGTTCCTACATACGTCGCATAGAGGACAGTGCTGTTGTTTGTGTTCCCGCCGTCGCCCGCTCCACGCAGCACCACGCCGCTCGCAGCGATGACGAGGGTGTTTGAAACCGGATAAAAACCGGGGGCAAGTTGCACCGCGCCGCGAAAACCGTTCGCATCCAGCGGGAGTGCGGAGACAGAGTTGATCGCCGCCTGAATGCGCGCGGAGTTATCGCCGGCAACCGGCGATACATTGGTTTTCGTCGCCACGGTGGGAATCGCCACGCCGCCGCCTTTGTAACCGACGCCCGAAAAATCCAGCACGCGATCGCCCAGCGCATCCGGTTGGCGAATCATCCGCCCGCTCGCTCCTGGATAATACCACGCGCTCAGATTCGTAGCTCCGTTAGCAGGCAACGACAGGCCCAGGCCGAGCAGCCCGCAAGTCAGTCCGGCCAAAGCGATCCCGCTTAATCGCCTCAATGGTTTTATGGGTTTCATCAAGCTTGAGCCAGTTGTATAAACCGATACGGTCACGATTCAGAGTCGTCAGGAAATGTCATGGGTTGCAAAAAAGCGGGGCTGCCGTTTTTGCAGCAGCCCCGCCCCCCAATCTGCAACCGAACCCAAACGATTGCAGAAAATCCCCAGCCATGCCCGCGCCGCCGGCTTATTGCGACAGCCGGAAGAACACGGTCGGATTCGCCGGATTGACGGTGGCGGTGACCCCGCTGACATTGCCGCCGGGATAATCAAACCACGCGTTGTTCAAACCAGTGTTCAGCGAATTGGTTTGCGATTGAAGTTTGAATGCGCCCGTCCAAGTGAACGTCAGCACATTGCCCGCCTGCGAAACTCCGAGCGTCGGCGACGTCACGCTGCCGCTCACCACTGAGATGCTGCCATCCACGGCCAGATCATTTTGCCATGCAAGGCCGCCGGGCAACGCGCCGCTCACAGTCATCGCGCTGCCGTTGACGACAGGTTGGCTGAAGATCTTGAATTTATCGCCAAGCGCCAAAGCCGTCGCGCCCGGCAAGTTGGTGGTCACGGTAATTTTTCCATTGCCGGAATTAATTAGTGTTCCGGTGACAACCGCGAGGTCATTCGAGGGAGAGGCCGATTTGTTTACCTTGATGAGAACATCGCCGCCCAAATCGAGGCCGCTGCTCATGGTCAATGTGCCGATGGCCGTCAACGCTCCGGGAGCCAGCGCGCCATTGGTGGTGATGATGACGGGCGCGGTGATCGTGCCGGTGCCGCCCAAGGTGGCATCAGATTGCACGGATGCGCCGCCGATGGAGCCGTTCACAAGCAACGTGCCACCGCCGGTGTTGGTGGTGCCGCCGGTGTAGGTGTTCGCGGCGTTCAGGTTCACAATGCCGTGCCCGTGCTTTTCAACGCCGCCAAGAAACGCGCCGTTGTCACGAAGAACGGCGCTGAACGTGATCACGCCACCGGTGTCGGGAGTGAGGCTGATGTTACGGTTTTTGTTTGCCGTAGCTCCAATGATATCAAAGTTCGCGCCGCCGATGACGACGGTCGTATTCGAGCTGACGGTGATTTGTTTGGTGGCGGTTCCGGTCTGGAAACCGCCGTTCGTGAACGTGAGCGTGGACGCTCCCGCGCCGGAGTTGGTGACGATGATGATGCCGCTCAATTGCAACTGGTTCATCGTGTAGCTGTCCGCCGTGGCGAGCGCCAGCGTGCTATTGAGTGCGGTGCTGCCGCCTTGGGTCAGGCTGGAGGCGCCGGAAAGCGATGAGCGCCCGAACACCTGCAACATGGCACTAGGGCCGGACACGGTGGTCAACCCGGTATAAGTATTTGTTCCACGCAGCGCCGCCAAGCCACTGTTCACGGTGAGCAGTGCGTTACCCTGAATAGAACCGGTCACAGTTTCATTTAGGGTGGAATTGGCCGTGGTGAGCAGGACGGCGTTTCCAGATCCGTTGCTGATGACGCCGCTCAAGTTGCAGGTGGAATCGTTGGTGATGGTGAACGACGCCTTGAAAGGCAACTGCCCGGTGAGGAGGTTGCTCGGCGCATACGGATTGCCGCCGTAGTTGAACGTGCCGCCGCCGGTGAGCGTCAGCGTCTTGCTGGAGGAAGTGCCGGTGATGAGCGCATTGACGGTGAGAGTCGAACCGGGCTGGACGTTGAAGTTGATGCCGTTGGTGCAGATGATTGCCAGCGTCAGCGGATTACCGAGAAGAGAATTGGTGGCGTTGTTCAGGTTGGTTTCCAAAATCGAAAGCGAGGAATTGTTAGCGACGTAAATGGCGTCGTTGGTAAAACCAGAAAGGGAATTACTGAACGATGTGCCGCTGGCGGCCTGGCTGACTCCGTCGCCAAGGCGCACCACGGGGCTGCCGCCAGCGGCATTCGTGGCGTTGACGGCAAGAGTGTATGACAATCCGTTGGTGACGTTGATGGACTGCGAGTAAGTGTTGCCCGCCGCTTGGAAGAGATTCGTTACCGCCGCGGACAAAGGCTGGATCACCAGGTCCTGATGCGAACCGGCATTGGCATTGGCCGTTGGAGCCGAGGCCAAAGACCAGTTGGCACTACCGCTCAAGGAAGGCCCATTGGTCAGAATGTTAATCCCGCCCATCGCCGGGATGGCGCAAAGCAACACCATAACCAGCGGAAGAAAAAACGCCCCCGGACGTCTTGGAGGCTGCGGGAAATGTTTGGATGAACTGGGTTCAGTCGTTTGGAACCGGCTTGTTTTCATGTTGATTCTAAAGGCTTGCAGTGAGGATGTGTTGTTTAATGTCTGAAGAAAACCCTGGCGAAAATTTGATAAAGCATTCTATCAAGGCTGCGCGGCCGAGCGGCCGGAATGGATTTCTGTTAGCATTGAAAAGAACATAACACCAAAAGCCGAGCTGTCTTGTCGGATGAAACGTGGACAGAAATCTTGGACGTTCGGAATCTGCGTATTTTTCATGTTCGGCCCCTCCATGAAATTCCGCTGCGGAGGATGGTGAGATAATGGTTGTGCGCAATCACTTTCTATTTAAATGCCGGCTGCAAAGGCAGCGCTCGCCAAAAAGTTTATTGTCGTTGCCCCGAGATCAAACTGGCCAGTTCCCGTCGCACACCTGCCCAATGGAACCGAGGCTTCCCCCCTCGCAGCAGGCAGCCCAGATGCAACAGCAGCCGGCCCAGCGCAAATTGCGCACAGTACATTTGACAACGTTGTTTCATTGGATTCAGCTTCGAATTCTGCCGGATCGGATTACGAGTGGCATCGCCAGCATCTTTGCATGAGTCCAACTGCGCGTCGTGTCGGATGAAACGTGGACAAGGGTGGGTGGGAGGGCGGACATGCCGCGAAGATTGGCCGCAACGGGCCATGATCCGCTCCGTCGAGTGGCTCCAAATTCAGACTCACCCTTCAACGAAAAACACCAAAGCGACACGCCCACCCATCAATGAACGCAACTGCGGCGTTGCCGGAATTGAACCTGACAACGCCGCCGAATTCGGTCGGAATCACTGGTCACGGCACCACCGTCCGATAAAACCGGATGGGATGGTTGGTGGCGTCAAGGTCGGTGAAGCTGGGGATGCCACTCAGGGTCGCCACGTTCGTTGCCAAGTTGCTCCAAGCCGGGCTGCTCAAGTCTTCGCTGGCCTGGATCTGGTAGCTCACGCCCGCATCACCGCCGGTGAACGTTAATTGGGAATTCCCGTCCGGCAACTGCACCGGGCCGTTGATGACGACCGGCGTGGCCGCATTCACCGTCAGCGTCCCGCTGGTGTAGCTGAGGGTGTAGTTGCCCAGGCCGCTGCCCGTGGCGGCGCTAGCCACTATCGGATACGTCCCGACGCTCGCCGTATTGGTTGCCCCGCTGCTGGTCAGGGTCACACTCGTGACGGCGTCACCACCGACCAAGCCACTGCTTGTGAACTCCGTTCCCGCAAAGGTCACCGTCTGGCCGTAATTCTTGCTGGCATTGTTCGCCGTCACCGAGGCCGACTTCGTGCCGATTGTCAGTGTGTTGTTGGTTGCGAGCACGCTGTAGTTCGGGTTGCTGCCCAACGTCACCGTGATGTTGGAGATGCCCACGCTCGAGAACTGTGCCGCATCCGTCGCCAGCGTGTAGCTGAGAATGTCGCCGTTGACCGTGCCGGCTGCCGTCGCCGTCAACGCCGGGTTCACATCGCCATAAGTCTTGGTCTTGGCATCAGCGGTCACGGAGGCCGCCTTCGCGCTGATCGTCAGTGTATTGTTGGTCGCCAGCACACTGTAGTTCGGGTTGCTGCCCAAGGTCACCGTGATGTTCGACACGCCCACGCTTGAGAACTGTGCCGCATCCGTCGCCAGCGTGTAGTTGAGTATGTCGCCGTTGACCGTGCCAGCTACGGTCGCCGTCAAGGTCGGATTCACATCACCATAAGTCTTGCTCTTCGCATCCGCCGTCACTGACGCCGCCACCTGCAGGACGACAAAGTTTCCGGCCGTCTGCGCGGTCAGCGTGTTGTAATTCGCCGTGTCGTTCGGCACAAAGTCCGCCGTCACTGCATACGTGCCCGCATTGGTCTGGCTGCTCGCGCCACCGGTAATTACGTTCGCCACCGTTCCAGGCACGGAACTCGCCGAGATGGATGCTGTCGCCGCCTTGGCAGTGCCGTCATAGGTCTGGGGCGAATTATTGACAGCCAAAGTTGCCGTCGGGGTCGCCTTGCTCACCGTCAGGATTGCGACACTGGAGGTTGTCGAACCACAATCGTTGGTCACCACGCAAATGTAATTGCCCGCATCCGCCACCGTCACCGACAGGTTCGTGTAACTGCTGTTGGTGGCGCTGGCGATTTCCACATTGTTGCTGCGCCACTGATAGTAGAGCGGCACCGAGCCGGTCACGTTCGTCAGGGCGAAGACCACCGGGTTGAACGCGATCACGTTCATCGTGCCCGGATCAATGCCGCCCACGATGGCCGGTGCCGTGCAGGTGATCACGTTGACAAACAGACTCTGCTGGCTCCCGGTGCAGCCGGTGGCATTGGTTTCAACCACCGACACATTGCCGCTGGTCGAACCGAAGGTGACGTTGACGGAATTGCCCGTCCCGCCGGTGAACGAAGCGCCCGCCGGCACCGTCCATCCATAGGTCGAACCCGCCGTGTTCGCCACGGAATATGTAGCCGTCGCAAGCTGCTGGACGCTGTTCGTGCCCGTGATGGTTGAGGTCGTGGGCAGCGGGTTCACCGTCACCGTGACCACGGCGGGCGCGGTGCAACCATTGGCATCCGTCACCGTCAGCGTGTAAGCCGTCGTGGTTGTCGGGCTGACCGACGGATTCGCGCTGTTGGAAGTGAATCCCGCCGGTGAAGAAACCCAACTGTAGGTGTAAGCACCGCCGCCGCCGGTGGCCGAGCCGTTCAACGAATAGCTGCCGCCGAGACAGATTGCTGTGTTGGCTGCCGCGCTCGCAGCGAGTGAGCCGTCGCAGGTGAAGATGATATTACCGCCAGTGCCGCCAGTGAGTTGTGAAACGTCGCGAGTCAAACCGGTGGGCGTGACTGGCCCAGTGACTGAGCCGAATCCGCCGGAGTAAGCCGGTGCGCTGAAGAGCGGAATGGTGTCGCCTGTGGCCAGCGCGCTGCCGGTGTTGGTAACGGTCAGCGTGCCGGCATAAGCAATCGTGCCCGCCGACTGCGTCAGCATTGAACCGGTGAATGTGTTCGCACCGGTCTTGGCCACTTCCATTGTCAAAGCACCGTTCAGCATTGGCACGTTCGGCGTGGTGATCGTTTTGCCGTTGAAATCAAGCAGCGTGCTGCTGTTCACGGTTAGCGTGCCATTGACCTGCACGTTCTGGCTCAGGGAAACGGGATAAGCCGCGTTGGCAATTGTCAGGTTGTTGACCGTGGCCGGGAAACCGTCGCCCATGCTTTGGTTGGTGGTCGAGGTGGTGAACACATAGTTGCCGGCCGGATCAAACGTTTTCGCGGTGGCCGTGCGGATGATGCCGCCGGTGATGTTCGGCAACGCGCGGATGCCGTTGATATGATCAATGCCCAAAGTGCCGCCGGCTTCCAGCACGAAGCTGCCCGAGCCGCCGACGTTGTCGGCTGACCATTGCAGGTAAGCGCCGGTGGCCACCGTGAAGGTTCCTGGTGTGTTCACCGTGGCGGATTGCGTCAAGGTGACAATGCCGCCGGTGTTGAGGATTTTGATGTTGCCCGTGGTCGCGGGCAATCCAGTGCCGGTGACTTGCGCGCCGGTGCCCGTGTAGAAATAACTCGAAGCGCCGTCGAACGTGCGCGTGCTGGTCTGGATGTTGCCGGTCGCACCCGACGAAGCAATGCCGCCGGTTGAACCAATCCTCAGCGTGCTGCCCGCGCTGTTCGCAAATGAACCGGTGCCGGCGATCACGCTCGTTCCCAAATCCAGCGTGGTGTTGCCGCTGACGGTCCACGCGATGACCCCGGCGATCGTAGCGGTCGGATCAATGGCGACGACCTGCGTGCCAGACTTGATAAAGTTGAAGGCGCAAGTGGCCGTGGCCCCGCGGGTCAGAATGCCCATGCCAGAAACCGTCAGGTTGCCCAGCAGGTTGATGGTAAACGTTCCGCCGGACGTTCCCGCATTTTTGAAATCCAGCCGCGCGCCGCTCGAAACCACGAGGTTGTTGGTAATGTTATAAATCGTGGCCGTCGGGTTGTTGTTGCCTAATTCAAACGTGCCGCTTTGCACCAGCAGGCTGCCACCAACGTTCACAGTGACACCGCTGGAGCCCGCTCCGCGCAGGATTCCCGTGCCGGTGCTGGCCACGGTGTAATCACCTTTCACCGTGGTCAAACCACCGTTGATGTTGCAGGTGACGGACTGGCCCGGGCAGTTCCATTTGAAGTTGCCAAAGCTCTGACCAAGGCCCGTCGGCCCGCTGGTGCTGGTGGTCACGCCGTTCACTTCACACGTGGAGGTCAGATTCCAAGTCGCCGTCGGAATGACGCCGGTGGTCTGACTGTGCTGATAAAGGCTGGCCGCTTCAAACACGATCACCGGATTCGCCGTGGTGGCAATGGTGCCGGAGTTGACCACCGTGCCGAAAACATCCAAGTCGGTTCCGGCGCTCAACGCCACCGTCAGCGTTTTGCTGCCAGCCACCGTCAACGTTCCGCCAGCGGCAACGGTGACCAAGTCCACGGTCACAGAGTTGGAGACCGTGACATTGTGACTGGACAGAATGGTCACGCCCAGGGTGTTTATGCTGTTGGGAGTGTTGGTGGCGGTGGTGTAAGTCCCGTTCAACGTGTCCGACCAGAGCCAGGTGCTGGCGGAGCCCCAGAGTCCGCTCGCGGCGGTTTTGTAATAGGGCTGGACGACCGTTTGCAAACCGGAGTCGCCGGCGGTCAGCGCGCCCGAGGTCACGTGAATCGTCGCCGTGCCCGCGAGATGTGCGCTGAAGGTGGCGCTCTTGCTGTCGCCGCTCGGAACCAAATCGCCCGCCAGCACGTTGCCGGTGTTGCCGGTTAATGACCACGCGGTCGCGGCTTCGTTCGTCACAAAGTTGTTGTTCACGTCACGGACAATCGCATAGACCGTGGTGGAGGCGCCGGAGAACAAGGTCTGCGCACCGAACACGCTGCCGGAACCGTTCGCCGCCGTTTCCACCCGCACCTGCGTGCCCGCGCCGGGCGTGAGTGTGATGACCGATGAAGACGCACCCACCGCTGTGCCCACCGCCGTGCCGCCCAAGGTCGCCGTCACCGTCGCGGTGCCGGAACCCACCGAGGTCGGCGAAGTCCAGGTCGCCGAGTAGGTGCCGTCGCCGTTGTCGGTCGTCGAGCCAACCGTGCCGCTCGTCGCGGAGAATACCACGGTGTCACCGCCGGTCGTGCGGTTGTTGTTGAAAGCATCGCGCGCTTGAACCGTGACGATCTGCGTGCTGGAACCGTCCGCAACTTTCGTGGCGGTGGCCGGGCTGATGGTTGCGTTGGTCGCACTCACCGCGCCGGGAACAAAAGTCACGACCGGCTGGCTGACGATGGCACCGCCGTTAATGCTGATGGTGAGCGTCTTGGTTTCCGCTTTCGTGGTGCGGATGGTCGCGGTTGTCACGCCGCTGCCGTCGGTCGGCGCGGCGGATGAAATCGTATTGCCCGTGCCGCTCGAAGTCACGACCACCGTGGCTCCGGGGATCGGATTACCTCCAACATCAACCGCCGTGACCGTGATGGTGGAAGTGGTGGTATTGTCTGCCGTAATTCCGCTCGTCGGACTGGCCGACGCTGTGGATAACGTCGGACTGACGGAAACCTGGAACGTCACCACCGGTTGCTGGGTGATGGTCGTGCTATTGATGGTGACGGTGATGGTCTTCACTTCGGCCACGGTGGACGCGATCGTAAATGTCGTCTGCCCGTTGCCACCCGTGTTGGCCGGACTGGACAACGTGTTGCCGCTGCCGGTTGAGGACGCCGAGACCGACGCGCCGGAAATCAAATTATTGTTCGCATCCTTCGCCGTGACCGTGATGGTGGAAACGGAAACGCCATCCGAGGAAACGGTTGTCGGGCTGGCCACCGCCGTTGACGTCGCCGCGCTCACCGCGCCGGGAACAAAGCCGACCGTGGGCTGTGCGGTGATCGGCGTTCCAGCGATGGTGATGGTGTTGGTCTTTGTCTCCGCAACCGTGGAAGCAATTGTGTAAGTCGTCTGACCGCTGCCGTCCGTATTGGCCGGCGAAGAAAGCGTGTTGCCCGTGCCGGTGGCGGATGCGGAAACCGTGGCACCAGAAATCAGATTGTTGTTCGCGTCCTTCGCCGTGACGGTGATGGTGGAGGTCGCACTGCCGTCCGCCGTGACGCCGCCAGTCGGACTGGCGACTGCTGTCGAATTCGCCGCGCTCACCGCACCGGGAACGAAGACCACCGTCGGCTGTTGCGTGATGGCTGTGCCGGCAATCGTGACAGTGATGGTTTTGGTTTCTGACTTGGTGGATTTGATGGTGAAGGTGGTTTGCCCATTGACACCCGTGACTGCCGCCGTCGAAAGCGTGTTGCCCGTGCCGGTGGAAGTGGCGGTGACGTTGGCGTTGGAAATGATGTTGTTGGCACCATCACGCGCCGTCACGGTAATGGTGGAAGTGGTGACGCCATCCGCCGTCACGCCCGAGGTCGGACTGGCAACCGCCGTTGAATTCGCCGCGCTGGCCGGAGCCGTGTAGTGCAGCAGGACCTGTTTGCCGATGGTGATGATGTTGTAATTCGCGGCGTTGGCCGGAGTAACCACCCACGCCGGCGTGGTCGCAAACGAAGTCGCCACGCTGCCGCTCGCGCCGGTGAGGTCAAACAAAACATAGTCGGCGGTGGCGAGCGTGTTATTGCCTTCAATTTGATTGATGGTGATGGTCGCGCCGTTGCCATTCAACGTCCCGTTCGCGGCATTCAGGACAACCTTGCCGTTGCCGGTGGAAGCGCTGCTGCTCAAATCAAACTGAACTTTCGAGAGCGCGCCCACCGTCAGGTTGCTTTTTATCGTCAGCGTTCCATATGCGGGAACCGCTTTGTGAGTGCTGGGATAAAGCATGTTCGTTGAGCCGCTCGCGATGGTCAAATTGCCATTCACAGTGCCGAGCCTTTCGAGCCGCTGGCCGTTGGTTGAATTCAGTCCCACAGTAAATCCAGAGACAAAAGCGGCGTTTGTGTTGGCCGTCACATCGAAGGTGGCGCCCGATTCAATGTAGATGTTCGTGGTGCCGGACAGGGTGGTAATGCCAGTGCCCAAGTTGAAGCTCGCCAAAGCAAAAGTGCCTTGATTGATTCGCGTGTTGCCGGAGTAAGTTCCAAATCCGTAGAACGTGGCCGTGCCCGCACCGCTCTTGGTGAGACCCGTGGCGGAGGTGTTGTCGGAAATCGTGATCGGTCCATTCTCGATGGCTGAGTTGCCGACCGTTGCGCCACCGATTTTCAAACTCCCCGAGCCGACGACGTTCAAAATCAAATCCCCGCCGCTGCTGCCGCGCATTTCACGCAAACTGCCCGCGGCTGAGCTGCTCAAGAAAGTGGCCGAAATACCATTCCGCACCAGAACGCCACCGGAGGCAATCGCCTGGGGAGAACCAGCAGAGTTGATTTTGAAATTCGCACCGCTCGCCGAGAACCGGATGGAGTTACAACCGGGGATGGAAGTGGAACCATTGCCTGTTTCATCAAGGTTGTCCGTGGTGGCGACACCGTTGCCGGCCACATAGGTTGCCAGCGGGGCGATGGTTGAAGCGGTCACGGACGCCCAACCGGCTCCATCCACGGTGGCCCAACCGCCGACGATGCCGGTGGCGTTGGCGTTTCCGATTTTGATGGTGCCGGTGCTCGAAAAATCCACCGTGGCACCAACCTGCCGCGTGAGCGTGACGCTGCTGGCATCCAGAGTTTTACCGGCGACCACATTCCATCGCTGATCTGACGGAGCGAGCGTGAGGCCGCAATTCAAAACCAGGTTTTGTCCGGCAGTTCCCATGTCGATGCCGTTGGCCAGATCATAAGTCGCACCCAAAGTCAGCGTGTTCCCGGCGGAAATATTCACCGTAGCACTCGGCGTGGCGATGGAGATGCCGTGCCAGCTCAAGTCGGCCCCGAGGGCGTTGGTGCAATTCGCCGCCGTCGCCACCGTGCTGTCCCAGGCCGCAAAGTTGGTGCTGGCCGGAACGACTCCGCCCGTCCAATTGCCGACGGTGTTGAGATTGCCTGCGGTGTTGGCGCGGTAAATTGCCCCCGGCAAAACGTAAGTCAAAACCACACGACCCGCCGAACCGGCTCCGCCGAGCTGCACCGTGGCACTGGCTGAACGCGCACCGCCACCGCCACCGCCGGGCGGGGTTGTCGGTGCTTGACCAGGGCCGGAAGATGCAGAGGTGGCATTGGCGTTACCGCCATTGCCGCCACCGGTAACCGCAGCGGCACCTATGCCAGTAGAGGTGGAGGCGGAATTTCCTGCGGCACCTGTGCCACCGCTCCCGCCGCCCGCGCCGCCAAAGTTTGCTGTCGTGGACGTCGCACCGCTGCCACCGGCATTGACAACGTCGCCAATGCTTCCCGTGGCTGTGCCCGTTCCGCCCACGCCAAAACGCCCCGTCGCGGCAAAAACCGTTTCGCCGCCCGCACCACCCTTGGCCAGCACAGTCGCCGAACTGCTGAACCACGAGTCGCCGCCCGCGACCTTCACGGTGTCGTTGGTCACGCTGATTCCTCCAGCTCCCACCGTGACCGTGTAAGCGGTTCCCGGAGTCACAGAGAACGAATTCAATTTGGCGTAAGCCCCGCCCGCACCGCCGCCGCCGGTGGCCGTCGTGACGCCCGGCCGGCAGGCGGTTCCACCCGCGCCGCCGCCGCCCCAGCATTCAACTTGGACAGTGGTCACACCCGCCGGACACACCCAGGTGCCGGTGCTGAGGAAGGGAATGGCAATGTTGTTGGCTGCGTGGATTAATCCGGTGCCGAGGGCTAGGACAGCGGCGCAGGTCAGGCAGAACAACATTGACCGGTGGTGCCGGATCGATTTGGCAGTTTTTGTGGAGTGGGTGTTCATGGTTGCTTCAATTGAGGGGTTATTGCTGGAATTTGACGCGGGTTGGGTCTCCAACTGCGCGGATGAAAATATCAATTAAACGTTGATTGGTGACACGCATCACGGGAATTCAGAAGGACAATAGCACAAGCCCTGCAAAACGCCATGTCGGATGAAACGTGGACAGACACGTTCCAGTCCCTTCACGTCAATCCCTGATGTCAGTGCAGAAAGCATGATTTGAGTATCGGGGATCATGCGCTCGTTGACTCAGGTTCGCCATAGCGCAATCAGCCTAGCTTTCACCGGCCGAGTTCGCGTTAAAGCGAAGCTCGCCCGCCTCGAGAAATTCCTCACGTGCATGGTAGCCCTCCTTCCGTGGACCAAACTGCCGACCGTCATCGAGCCTTTCCACCACAAGGCAGAGCGCGGTCGCCCGCCAGTCGGGTTGGAAGGCATGTTGCGGATATATTTTCTCCAGCAATGGTGTGGCCTGGCAGACGAAGCCCGCGAATACGCCTTCTACGACAAGTCCGGCCGGCGCGGGTTTATACGGATAGATCCAGTCGTCGAGGGCGCGCCTGACCGCATCACGCTTTTGAGATTCTTTCGGCAGCCCGAAAGCCGCGGTCTGTATCGAGGCTTCCTCAGCGGCATCAATGTCGACGGCTGCGGCTCCCTCGGGCAGCGCGTTATCAGCTGAGCAGGCAGGGAAGTTGGCAAGGGGTACGAGCGTGTTGGTGTTAGGCGCTTTTGCATCCCGCAGCTTTGTCGCGCCAGCCAGCGGGTTTGCTGGCGTTTGATGAAAACATACTCGCATTGGAACTTTTCACCTCGATGCGGGAAAGGGGCTTCTGCAAGTTAGCCTCGTTCAGGGCCTGCCGAGTGGCAGACTCTTGAGAGAATTCCGCCCCGGCGCGGCGGCGGTAGTGGAGGAAGGCCGCCCCGGCCGCCAGCCACACCAGGAGCGTCAAGATGATTTCAGTGGGTGGCATCGGATCAGATCGAGGTTGGCTTTCGGGCGCGCAGACCGCCGCGGCAGATCAC
>JANPGB010000115.1:0-17201 GCA_031423695.1 Verrucomicrobiota bacterium | reverse complement strand
GGGTCAAAGCTGGCCCATCGCTCCCACCAAACGATCTTCAATCACCCTGATTCATCATCCACTCCGACAGTTCTGGGCCGTCACTCAACCACCAAGTCCGCCCCTCAACAACTGGCCCGAAATCCTCGGAAAATACTCACTCTAAAATCTGTCCCCTTTTGAACTCCCGCCGACACGCAACTTTTTGCGCGTTGCCTTTTTCAATGGAGTGTGGCACGGATTGGCACCGGACAACCGACTATGCGCTGGCGTGTTTTGTTTTTCGTCTCCCTGGCCCTGAACCTGGTGCTGGCCCTGGCTTGGGTGGTATCCGCACGCCGCGACACGCTGTCGCGCAGCACCGCCGCCGAGTTTGACCGTTCCACCACCAGCATCAAAACCAACGTCGTCATCCGCCGCCAGTTTTTCAGCTGGTCGCAGGTGGAGTCCGAGGACTACCAGAAATTCATCGCCAACCTGCGGGAGATCAACTGCCCCGAGCAGACCATCCGCGACATCATCATCGCCGACGTGAACGCGCTCTTCGCCAAGCGCATCGCCACCGACCCGGAAATCATTTCACCGGAACAGCAATGGTGGCGCAGTGAGCCCGATCCGGAACTGCTCGCCGCCGCGGAAAAGCGCCTCCGGGTCCTGGACGCGCAGCGGCGCACCTACCTCTCCCAGCTCTTGGGCATCAAGTGGGAAACCGGCGATCTCGTCAGCCTTCCCCGCCCTTCGCACCCCGGCCTCACGCTGGATGGCCCGGCGCTGGGAAATCTCCCGACGGACGTGAAGCAGGCGATTCAGGACATCAGCGCCCGCGCCAACGAACGGTTGCAGACCTATCTCGAGGCCCAGCAACAGGCCGGGCAAGTTGCCGACCCGGCGGAAATCGCCCGGCTGCGGCAGCAGACGCGCGAGGAATTCGCCAAAGTGCTCCCCCCGCCACAGCTCGAGGAGTTTTTGCTCCGCTATTCCCAGGCCTCGAACAATCTGCGCAATGAACTGGGTCAGCTGAAATACTTCGACGGGACTCCGGATGAATTCCGCGCCATCTTCCGCGCCACGGATTCGCTGGACCAGCAACTGGAACTGCTGGCCGGCAAGGATGACCCGAACAGCGTTTTGCAGCGCAAGCAGCTGGCGCAGCAGCGGGAGAGCGCGATCAAACTGGCGCTCGGCGCGGATCGCTATCAGGAGTTCCGACTGCTGCATGACCCGCAGTTCCGCAATGCCGTCGCGACGGCGGAGAAGACTGGCGAGCCCGAGGCGGCGCAAAAGATTTACGAAATCAACCTCGCCACGGCGGACGAACTCGCCCGCATCCGCGCCAACACCAATCTCACCGACGAACAAAGAGTCATCGCCCTCAAGCAGGCGGAATTGGAACAGTTGAAAGCCAGCGCCGAGGCGATCGGGCAGGCGGTTCCGGCCGAAACGGGGGCCGCCGAGCCGGCCAAGCCGGCCAAGCCGGCGTACTCCATCTTGACGCATGCGTATGTGCTGGGTATCGGGGATACGGCGGGAAACGTGGCGGCGAAGTACAACGTCTCCCTCAATGCGTTGCAGGCCGCCAATCCCGGGGTTGACCTGAAGCACCTGAATTTCGGGCAATCCATCAAGGTGCCCGGCCCGCTCTACACGCCCACCGCCCCGGCGCCGCCCATGCCGCCGCAGCTGGTTGTGCCGCCCCGCTGATTCCGGTTGCGCTTCAGCGCCCCGGATTATTTTTCGCGAACGCGAATTCCGCGACCACACGGCCGCCGATCAGATGCTCCTGGATGATCCGCTCCAACACCTCCGGCGAACACGAGTGATACCAGACGCCTTCAGGATAAACCACCGCGACCGGTCCCTGGGCGCAGACGCGCAGGCAATTGGCTTTGCTGCGATAAACCAATGGCTCCGCTCCCACGAGGTTCAGCTCCTTTAAGCGCCGCTTTAAAAACTCCCATGAGGCCAGCCCCGCCTGCTTCGGCGCGCACTTGGCCTCGGATGGATCGGCGCACAGAAAAATATGCCGGCGATATTTTTCCAGACCGAGCGAGTCGGAGATTTTTTTTAGGTCGTCGGACATGAGGGTCGAAAGATTTTTCCGGATCATAGAGCTGGACCCGGCATCGGGCAAGCGCCGGGGTGAAGTTGGGCTGGCCGACTGGTTGCCGCAGGGTCCGACGCTGGCGCGGCCGGGGTGCCAGCGCCCCCCGGGGGCTTCCAATTCGAAGTTGGTGGCCCCCGCTTCGAATAAAGAGCAGGCTTGAACATCACTGGCCCATGCGTATGCTCTCGCCCATGAAATTTTTTGCCGTCGTCATGGCGTATCTGTTCATCGCGTTGATTTTGGGCTGGGGCATCTTGCAGGCCGTGCACGGCCATTTCTGGCTGCTCGGTGCCGGCATCGTGGCCTACGTGCTGGCGTTCTCCAAACTCGGCTGCCTGCCGCCCAGCAATTCCCACTGACCTTTGCGCGCCGTCGTCCAACGGGTCGCCGACGCCTCGGTCAGCATCAATGGCGTCGTCAAAGGCGCGATCCAAACTGGCCTGGTGGTTTTGCTCGCGATGGAGGAAACGGACACCGCCGGAGATATCGAATGGTTAAGCGGGAAAATTGTCCGGCTGCGAGTCTTCAACGATGACAGTGGTGTGATGAACCGTTCGGTTCAGGAGGCGATGGGTGAAATCCTGCTGATCAGCCAATTCACCCTGTTCGCCAGCACAAAAAAAGGAAACCGCCCCTCGTACCTCCGCTCGGCCCGCCCCGAGGTTGCTGTTCCACTCTACGAGCAATTCATCGCCCGCCTGACTCAGGATCTCGGCCGGCCGGTTCATACCGGCGAATTCGGCGCGGACATGCAAGTTTCCCTCGTCAATGACGGGCCGGTCACGATCCTCATTGATTCCAAAATGCGGGAGTAAGGTTCGCCGGTCGCCGCCGACCAAGTTTGAGTGGGTGAGAATTAAATTCTAATTTTTCACGCGCTGGTGCATCTATATCCCCATGCGTTTCATGTTAAGCATCCTGTTGGCGGGAATTTTCCTCGGTCAGACGACAACCGCCGTCCCGGCGGCGCACACCCAGGTGCGATTGCTGCTCCCAGTGGAAACCGCCCGACCCGGCAGCACAGTCGTCGCGGGCATTCACCTGAAGATGGATGCTGACTGGCACACCTACTGGAAAAATTCTGGCGCGTCCGGCATTCCGACCACGATCCAGTGGGAGCTGCCTGCCGGCCTCACCGCTGGTGAAATCCAATGGCCGGTCCCGGAAAAGCTGCCACCCGAAGAGCTCACCACCTATGTTTATGAAAACGAAGTGGTGCTGCTCGTGCCACTGACGCTGGGGACCGATTTGAAACCCGGCCCGCTCGTTTTGAAGGCGACCGTCGCCTGGCTGGAATGCAAGGAGAAATGCCTGCCCGGCAGCGCGGCTGTCAGCGCAAAGCTCAACATCGGAGCGGAAACCAAACCGACCACGGACGCCGCGCTGATCCAAGCCTGGCAGCACAAGCTGCCGGGTTCCGCCGCGGGACTGTCTCCGCGCGCGGAATGGGAACCGGGTGCCACCAGTGATGAGCGGGGCTTGATTCTGGAATGGAATTCCACCAACACCGCCAGCACCGTGGATTTTTTTCCGGAAGCCAGTGAGACCTTTGAAGTGCAGGCCGGGGTGCAGCGACTTGCTGCGGCGGCCGGAAAAATCCGCCTGCGCAAGCTGGTGAAAAAATTCCAGGGCGAATGGCCGGCGGAAATCTCCGGCTTGTTGATCGAGCGAATGGGAGCAGAAAGTTCCGGCCACAACCTGAAAGTGCCGATCGCCGGAAGCCCTCCGACGCAGCCGGAGACGAGCGCATTGCCCGGGCAAGGGCTGTGGAAAATGCTGCTCTACGCCTTCATTGGCGGGGCGATCTTGAATGTCATGCCGTGCGTGCTGCCGGTCATCGCGCTGAAAATTCTCGGCTTCGTCAGCGAATCCAAAAGCGAACCGCGCCACGTCCGCAAACTGGGTCTGCTCTACGCGCTCGGCGTGCTGGTGTCCTTCCTCGCGCTGGCGGCGCTGGTGCTGGCGGTGAAAGCCGCCGGTCACCAAGCCGGCTGGGGCATGCAGTTCAGCAACCCGCAATTCATCGTCGGGCTGACCACCGTCGTGACGCTGGTGGCTTTGAATTTATTTGGCGTGTTCGAAGTGAACTTGAGCGGACGCCTGCTGGGCACGGCGGGTAATCTGGCGTCGAAGCAAGGCGGCGCGGGGGCTTTTTTCAACGGCGTGCTGGCCACCGTGCTGGCCACGCCCTGCACCGCGCCGATTCTTGGAACGGCCCTCGGATTTGCATTTACGCAACGGGCACCCGTGGTGGTTCTGATTTTTGCGACGGTTGGGGCCGGGCTGGCGGCTCCCTACGTCATTCTGAGCTGGCAGCCCGGCTGGTTGAAATTTCTGCCGAAGCCGGGCGCCTGGATGGAGCAATTCAAAATCGCAATGGGTTTTCCGATGCTGGCGACGGCGCTTTGGCTGTTCAGTTTGACCACGATCTATTATGGCGAGCGGTCGTGGTGGCTGGCGGTTTTCCTGGTGTTCGTCAGCGCGGCGGCCTGGGTGTTTGGCGGCTTCGTGCAACGCGGAAGCCGCCGACGCGGACTGGCGCTGGGCATGACATTACTGGTGCTGACGGCTGGTTATGTCTGGGCCTTGGACGGACAGCTTCGCTGGCGTTCACCTCTCCAAGACGCCAGCAGTGAAGGTTCGCTGCCGCATGCGCCGGAAGGTTATGTTTGGCACGCGTGGAGTGCTGAAGCGGTGGCCCAAGGGCGGGCCGAAGGCCGGCCGGTGGTGGTGGATTTCACGGCGAAATGGTGTCTGACCTGCAACATCAGCGTGGCGCCCGCTTTTGAAACCAAGCCTGTGATCGAGAAATTAAAGCAACTCAAGGCCGTGGCCTTGCTCGCCGACTATACCCGATATCCTCCAAAAATCACCGAGGAGCTGGCGCGATTTGATCGCACGGGCGTGCCGCTGGTGCTGGTTTATCCGTCCGACCCGAGCAAGCCGCCCATCGTGCTATCCGAACCCCTGCCCTACCCGGCTCCCTATGCCCCGACCTTGCTTGAGGCGCTCGACCGCGCAGCCCGCGAGCCGAATTAATTTGAACACACCCCGCCCAAGCTGTTTCTTATCTCCAGCAACCTGCAACCAAACAAACCTATGAAAAAACTCATTACCTCCTTCACCTTGATCGGCCTGGCGAGCGCGGCCCTGGCTGCAGCGGAAATCGGCAAGCCCGCGCCGGAGTTCACCGGCACGGACATCACCGGCAAAGCCATCAAGCTTAGTGATTACAAGAACAAGATCGTGGTGCTGGAATCCTACAACTCCGACTGCCCATTCTGCGCGAACCATTTCCGTACGGGAGCCATGCAGGAGTTGCAAAAGGAAATGACCGCCAAGGGCGTCATCTGGCTGATGATCAATTCCTCAAACCCCAGGAGCTCCAGTTACCGCACGCCCGAAGCGGCGCAGAAAGAATGGGCCGCCCAAAAAATCAATGCCACCGCCTGGCTGGATGACAGCGCCGGCACGATTGGCAAACTCTACGGCATGAGAACCACGCCGCACATGTTCGTCATCGACCAGTCGGGAACGCTGGCCTACGCCGGCGCGATTGATGACCGTCCCTCCCCCGGCGGCGACCCGCGCACCGCCCGCAACTACGTGCGCGAAGCCGTGGCCAAGCTCCAGGCGGGCGAGAAGGTTTCCGTGACACAGACCAAGCCGTACGGCTGCGCGGTCAAATACGGCGGGTGAAGTGGAGCGCCGAAATTGAAAAAGCCCATCGGCAAATCCCGATGGGCTTTTTTGTTTCTTGGAACTGGCCAGGTTTGAACCGCTGGCGGCGGCGTGAACAACGCCTAACTCTTTTCTTCGATCAGTTCGCGCCGCGCGCCGCTCAGGAGCTGCTCGATGAAGTTCGTAGTATAAACCCCACGTCGGAAGTTCGGGTCTTGCAGGATGGCTTGCTGGAAGGAGATGGTTGTCTTCACCCCGGTGATCATGTATTCGGACAGGGCGCGGCTCATTTTGTCCATGGCATCGCGGCGGTCTTTCCCATAGGTGATGAGCTTGCCGATCATGGAATCGTAGGTGGGGGGAACCGTGTAACCGGCGTAAGCATGGGTGTCCACGCGCACGCCGCGGCCGCCGGGTTGATAATACATTTCAATCCGGCCCGGGCTGGGGCGGAAATCATCGAAGGGATCCTCGGCATTGATGCGGCATTCAATGGCGTGGCCTTTGAAATGGATGTCCCCCTGCTTGTGCTTCAACGGCTCGCCCATCGCAATCATGATTTGATATTTCACCAAGTCTATGCCGGTGACTTCTTCGGTGATGGGATGCTCGACTTGGATGCGCTTGTTCACTTCCAGAAAATAAAACTCGCCCTTGTCGTCCACGATGAATTCCACCGTGCCAGCGTTGGTGTAGTTGGCGACTTCACCGATGCGGACGGCGGCCTTGCCCATCTTTTCACGCAACTTGGGAAATTTGTTGTCAATCAGCGGCGAGGGGGTTTCCTCCACGACCTTCTGATTGCGGCGTTGGATGGAGCAGTCGCGCTCGCCGAGATGAATGACGTGACCTTTGCCGTCGCCGAGGATTTGGAACTCAATGTGGTGCGGGTTCTCAATGAACTTCTCGATATAGACGGCGGAATTGCCAAAGCACTTGTCGGCCTCGGTCCGCGCCGTGTGGTAGCCCTTGACGAGGGACACGTCGTTGTGGGCGACCCTCATCCCGCGTCCGCCGCCACCGGCCACCGCCTTGATCATTACGGGATAGCCGATCTTTTTGGCGACCACCAGGGCGTCCTGCTCGTTTTCCACCACGCCCTCCGAACCGGGCGGCCCTTTCACGCCAGCACGTTTGGCGAGCGCGCGGCTGACCGCCTTGTCCTCCAGCGCATTCATCGCGCGCGAACTCGGCCCGATGAATCGGATGTTGCAGCTCTCGCAAACATCGGCGAAGTGGGCGTTCTCGGAAAGAAAACCGTAACCAGGATGGATGGCATCCACGTCGGCAATTTCCGCCGCGCTGATGAGGCGGTCAATGCGCAGATAGCTCTCGCTGGCGGCCGCTTTCCCGATGCAGATGGCCTCGTCCGCCAGCTGAACGTGCATGGAGTTGGCGTCCACCTCCGAGTAAACTGCCACCGTGCGAATGTTGAGCTCCTTGCACGCGCGAATGATTCGCACGGCGATTTCGCCACGGTTTGCTACCAGAATTTTTTCGAACATGCGTATGAGAGAGTCGGACAACGCGGAGGCGCTGCTTCGGAAAATAAAGTAAATTAACTAGGCCGGATCTTGAACATCGGCTGGCCGAATTCCACGGGCTTGGCGCTCTCCAACAGAATCTGGGTGATCACGCCCCTGCACTCGGCTTTGATTTCATTCATCACCTTCATCGCTTCAATGATGCAGACCACCGTGTCTGGATTGACCTCGGTTCCAACTTCCACGTAAGACGCCGATTCTGGGGAGGGGGCACGGTAAAACGTGCCAATCATGGGAGATTTGATCTCCTGTTCCGACGACGACGCCACCGTCAACGCGGGAGCGGCCGGCGCCGAGGCCGCGAGCAGCGGCTGAGCAGCGTAGTTGACGGCCTGAGGGTCTTCAAAAACCACCGGCGCGGCACCGGCATTGCCTCGCTTCAGCTTGATTTTGAATTCCTCTTTTTCGAGTTCAAACTCCGTGACAGAGTTCTTCTTCATCAAATCAATGATGGCTTTGATGTCTTTTATATCCACAGTTTTTGTTCTGTTTGACGGTGAAACCGGTTTGACTGACTTTCAGCAGGACAAACGGAGTTCAAAGAACCAACAGAATTTCAGTTTGCCCGAGCCGCTGATGCAACTGAGGCGAAGAGTAATAACCCATCAAATGGGCGTCAAGGGGTAAAAAACAGGCAAACCTTCCAGAAAATCCGTGCTGAAAACCATGAATACGACCTCAATTTAACCTCTTTTTCTGGTTTCAATAATGTTAACGGCCGCCTCAACCCCCAAAACATAAGAGTTTAAGCCAAAACCACAAATCTGTCCGCAGCAAACCGGCGCGATCACGGATTTGTGGCGAAATTCTTCCCGAGCATGGATGTTGGACAGGTGGATTTCGATCGTGGGAACCCCCACCGCCGATATCGCATCTCGCAACGCGATGCTGGAATGGGTGTACGCCGCCGCGTTGAGAACAATCACATCGAACTTCCCTTTCGCCTTCTGGATCCAAGTGACCAACTCCCCTTCGATGTTCGACTGCCGAAAATCCACTTCCGCCCCCAGCGCGGTGGCCCGCTCCCGGACTTTGACTTCCACATCAGCCAAGGTGTCACTCCCGTAAATGTCCGGTTCACGCTGACCGAGCAGGTTCAGGTTAGGACCATTTAAAAAAAGCAGTTTCATCGCCGGGCCAGAATAGCCAAATCCGACCAGGTTGTCGAACGCATTTGGCTTGCCGGCGGAGCTTGGTTTCATTTGAGGTTTGAAATCGCCGGCGCACCCGGCATACTGGTCGCACCATGAACAAACCCATCATATTTCAGAAATCTCCCCTCGTCCAAGAAACCGCCCCGGGCACTTATTTCTGGTGCAGTTGCGGAAACTCAAAGTCCCAGCCGTTCTGCGATGGCTCACATAAGGGATCGGGCTTTGCCCCCGTGAAAACAGAAATTACCGAATTCAAAACCGTGGCCTGGTGCGGGTGTAAACATTCAAAGAATGCGCCTTTCTGTGATGGCAGTCATTCCAAGCTTTGAGGAGCGCGCGACGGGCGAACAACTGAAACACTGAGGCGCGAGGAGTCGCCACACGCGCCTGAAATCTTTTTCGCCTCGCAAACCTTCAGGCTTCCTTGCGTCGAAAAAGACTCTCGCTGTCGGAGAGGTTGAGAACAGAGAGGTCAAATCCGGCTCCCGGATCGCGTTGGTGCGCCACCATGAACTGGCGGGCCAGGTTTTGTACGGCGGGCGCGGCGAAATATTTCACAGCCCCGACACTCACCATGGCCTTGAAAATAATCACCAGCAGCGATTCTTCATCCACACCCATGACCAGCATGCTGAATTTTTCGCCCTGCTGATAAACGCTGTTGAAGTTGGTTTCATGAACCAGATTGGCGATGGTCTGGTTGGCCATGAAGGCGCCCGAAGCCAGCGCGGCGATGGTGGTCAGATCGAATTGCCGCGCGTCCCCCCAGTGCGTGATCAGAAAACCGCCCTTGTCAATGATCAGCGCAGTTGTGGCATCGCTCTGATCGAGCAACTCAGACAACGTGCCATCCAGCGAGCGGATGTCTTCTTCCAGCAGTTGGGGCAAGGTGGGCATGTCAGGCGTACTGCGGCGATCCCTGCGCGATGAACTTGTTCAGCAACATGCGCGTGATCATGTTTAAGGTTTCAAAGACACCCTCGCATTTGTGCGCGGCACCGGTGAAGGAGGGCACCTGCACCTCGCGATTGTTCAGGAGGAACTCCATGTATTCAACCGGCGCGACATTCGGGAGGTCGCGCTTGTTGTATTGCAGGACGTAGGGGATGTCCTTGAGATTGAGTTTCAGAGCCCGCAGATTTTCTTCGAGGTTCTGGAAGCTTTCCACGTTCTCCGCCATTTTTTCATACTGCGAATCGGCGCAGAACACCACGCCGTCCACGCCGCGCAGGACCAGCTGGCGGGTGGTGTTGTAAATCACCTGGCCGGGAACGGTGTAAAGCTGGAACTTGGTTTTGAAACCCTTGATGGACATCGCTTCGATGGGGAGAAAGTCGAAGAACAGGGTGCGATCCGAGCTAGTGGCGAGCGAGACGAGCTTGCCCTTGTTGCCGGCGGCGGTCTGCACATGGTCGTGCACCTGGACGAGGTTGGTCGTCTTGCCGCACATGGCGGGACCGTAGTAGACGATTTTGACCTGAAGCTCTTTGGTTGCCTGATTAATGATAGCCATAGTGGTGCGTTACTGCTTTTTGTGATCGAGTTCGCTGGCCAGAGCGGCCAGTTCAGCGGTGGGTAGGGGTTGACCTGAGCGGCCGAAGGCCGCGAAGAAAATGGCGTTCACGCGGAAGATTTTCCAAGGCACATTACCCACGGTGAAATTCAAATTGTTCAACTCGCCCATGCGCAGCTCCTTCGTGCACTGGTTCACCTTGCCAAAAATCTGCGGCAGAAACGCCGCGAGGGTGTCGCCGTTCAAATCGGATGACAATTTGCTCGCGACCATCAGTCCGTCCGGCAACGCCACGAGCGCGCCGGAAACTCCGCTCAACGACGCCGCGCGCGATACGATCTCATTCGGCGTGGCGCATTTAGTGACGAACGCCGTGCCGGACGGCCCGGCGGGCTTCACGGCGTTGGGTGCGGGCGCACTCGCTTCGCAGCCGTCGCCCAGGGAGTAGTAGTTGGTGTCCACCGGTCTGGCGACCGCGCAACTGGCCGTCCCCGGCGGCTTGCCGGCGGGCGCGGCGGCCTCGGCTTGCGGAAAGCCGAAGAACAAATTGGGAATCGTTTCATCAATCGCCACCTTCTGTTTCGACTGCGCCAGATCCCGTTGCCGGGAGATGAAAAGCGGGGCCACGACACTCAAGGGGAGTTCCAGCGAGGCGGCGTCATGCACCGAGACGTAAGGCGCCAGCACCGGGCTAAACCAGCCGCGCAAAGTTTTCCAGGTATAAAAGGCTTTGCCGCGCTGAAGCGATGCTTTGAGCACTTCCACTGGCAAGGCGAGGGCGAGGTCGGCCAGCTGGAGTTGCGCAATCTCCAAGCGCAACGATTCAGGCCAACTCTGGCTGACCGCGGCGAGGGGAAGCTTGACGGTTGCGAGGCCCGCACCCGAAGGCGTTTTATCCGGCACCGGCTCCACGGCAGGCGGCACGGCTTGCGGCGTTGACATTGAAGTCACTTCCGGACTGTTCGCCGACGAAGAAACGGGTTTGGGCGAAACACTAATCGGGACGTTCGGAACCGTCGGCAAAGGGGCCGCCGCCGGCGTGGGATCCGCAGCGACTGCCGGCAGCGAGAGTGTCGGCGCCGCGCTGCTCGGAACCGGAGTCACCGCGCGCTCCGGCGTTGCGGCGGGAGTCTCACCGGGACCGACCGAAAATATCAAGGCCTGCCCGCCCGTCTCACCAAAGGGACTGCGGATTTCTTCCGGCACTTCCACGACCTTCTGACTTTGGCGGCGGAACAGCAGCGCGGGATTCAACTGGGGAAGAATCTGAGCCAGGGGCAGGGCTACAAGCGTCCGGTCCTGATCGTCCTCGCTAGAAAACAAAGTCGGGGCCGCACGGCGCAGTTCACCAAAAGTTATTTTCACCGAGCCGAGTGAAAGCTGTGTCAGGACTTTGTCGATAGGAATCGAGATTTCCGCTGTGCCCAAATCCACCTGCCGAGCGCGGCCTTTCAGCGCCGCAGGCAGCCCGGCCACCACGGACTGCAACGGCAATCGCACCCCCTGTGCCTGGCTCTGTGCTTGGCTCTGGAGTTGGCGGCTGCCCCGTTCGCTTTTGTCGCAAGCTTCGGTGTCGCCGGCCTCCGTCTCGGAATTTGGAGATGTGAACAGAGGCTGCATCGAGGGACGTGTCCGCCGAGACCCGGGCGATGTCGGAGCGCTGCCCAGCCGGACCTTGAGGCGGGATCCGGAAGGGGGGGGTTCCGCCGGACTGCCGACCAACAGTTTTTTTAAAAACGTAAACATTTGTATGAGCAGCCCGACCCATCACGCGGCGGCTCATCCGTTCCTGAACGGTTTGAACCAACCCGTCGCCTGACGACTGCTTCCAAATTCATGGGCAGGAACTATGCCATGGGGCGGAATGCTGAATCCATCCGGTGAACCGCCGCCAACTGTCTCATCACGGGACTGTCTTGTCCCGACTCCCGCCCAGCTTTGTAATCACGGACGCGCGCCGCACAATGGTGCGCAGGTAAAAGCACCACAGAATCCTTGGGAAGTGAAAATCTCCGGGCCGCCAACCCGGGCGGAACACAGTTTGCTCTATCGACCGCAAATGAATTGGGTTGTTGCAAGTGTTAATCGAAAGCTGGCGCGAGTTTGAATAGCCATGGATCCACGCCATAAAATTTTATTGCTCGACGATGATGTGGACGTGTTGACGCTCTACCAAGAGGTCTTGTCCAAATTGCCGAGCCGGCCGGATGTCCGGGTCGCCTATACCGGCGCACGCGCGTTGACGATGCTCGACGCCGAACCGTTTCGCCTCCTGATCTGCGATCTGAAAATGCCGACGATGGACGGCCTCCAAGTTTTGTCCATCGTCCGCCGCCGCTTTCCCGAACTGCGCACCGTGGTGATGACCGGCTTGCAGGATGAAGAGTTTCGTTCGCGCGCCTATGCGCTGGGGGTGGATCTCTTCTGGTTGAAACCCGACACGCAGCAGAACATGCAGATGTTCATGGAATGTCTGGAATCCCTGCTCGGCCGCGACACCGGCATCGGATTCCGCGGGGTGCAAAGCAAAAGCCTGATGGATATCATCCAGATGGAATGTCTCTCGCAAAGCTCCACCCTGCTCCGTGTCACGCGCGGTTCGTTGGTGGGCAAGATCTGGATTGAGGGCGGTGAACTGACCGACGCCGAAACCGACGGCGCGCGCGGCGAGCCGGCTTTTACAAAGATTCTCGCTTGGAAAACCGGCACGTTTGAAACCCTGCCAGCCGAGCCCGATCGCGAGCGGACAATCCACAAAGCGGTCAACCTGCTGCTGCTTGAATCCGCCCAGGCCATCGATGAATTTGAAAACGCCGGCGGCCAATCGGAATCCGACGAACACCGCCGGATGATCGAGCGGCATTCCGCCCTGACCCATGAAGGGGTGGACTGGGTGGTTTCCGTGCCGGCCGGCGGCGAGGCCGAAGGCTGCGGCACGCAGGCAACGAATGAAGTGGCCACCGTGATCCGGCTGGTCGACGAAACCTGCAAGCGACTCAGCGAACAGCTGGACGCCGGCCCGCTCTCCCACCTGGAAGGCCGGACGCTGGACCGCCGCCTCCTGCTGCTGCCGTGGGACAACAAAAATTTCCTCACCGCCTGGCCGTTGAATTCAGACGCCAGCCGGTTGCTGGAGCAAACCAAAAAACTCGCCGGATCATGGGACTCTTAAAAAATCTATTCTCCAAACCCCGCGCTGCCGTGCGCCGGCTGCCGACGGGCAGCATCACCGTGGACCGCAATGGCCAGATCGTCACCACGACCGTCTCCTCCGCCTGTCCGCCCCAGATGCTGCACCACATCGCCGAGGCCGTGCTCAAGCTGTTCCGCGAGGCGCGCGCCAAGCATCTGCCGCTGGCCGAGCTGAACCTGCACTTCGCCAGCCTCCAGATCACCGCCCGCGAAATGCGCGGCGGCGCGATTATTTTCCTGTCCCCGAGGATTGCCGCCTTCTCCGCCGTTAACCCCCACTGACACCGCCTATGAGCCCCGCCAAAAAAATGGATCAACTGATCGCCCAGATGGAAAACTATCTGGAATGCTGGAAACAATTCAGCCGCTACCTCAACCTCGGCCGCGCCAAAAAATTCGGCGCCGACGACGAGAACCAGTTCCTCGAAACCAAGAGCGTCCTCGTGCAGGAATTGGAGCTCATCCTCGCCAGCGTCGAGGTCAACACGCCCACCAAGGAGGAGGTCCACACCCTCATCGGCAACGCCCCGTCCCTCCGTTTCCTCAGCGAGATGAACGAAGGCGCCCTGCGCAACATCGAAAGCCAGTGGCACAAGATTTACATCGGCTGGCATTCCATCCTCGGCCAGTTGAAAGTCCGCCAGAACGCGGACGATTCCCAGAGCGCCTTTGCGTCGCTGCTCGGCAAGAAGAAGGGAAAGTGAAGCGGACCGTGCGGCGTAAAGACGTTCGGGTTTCACGCATGACGTTTCCATGACCGCTTAAATTGCTTGCCACTCGCGTCGTAATTTCGTTTCTCCCGCCATGCCTGATTGGATAACTGTCATTCTGCTGGGAATCGTGGAGGGAATCACCGAGTTCATTCCCGTCTCCTCCACCGGCCACCTGCTGCTCGCCGAACACGCGCTGCACCTCAGGCAGAGCGATCTTTTCAACGTCGTCATCCAATGCGGTGCCGTGCTCGCCGTGCTCCCGCTGTTTTCCGACCGCCTCAACCAATTCTTCTTCCGCTGGCGCGAAGCGGCGACGCGGGATTACCTGCTGAAAATTGGCGCCGCGTTTTTCATCACCGGCGTCGGCGGCCTCATTCTGGAGAAAAAGAAATTCAAGCTGCCGGAGGAACTTCTGCCCGTCGCCATCGCCCTGCTCGTCGGCGGCATTTTATTTGTCGCCATCGAACGCTGGCTGCGCGGCAAGACTCTGAAAAGTGAAATCACCTGGACCATTGTCCTCGCCGTCGGTCTTGGCCAGCTCGTCGCCGCGATTTTCCCCGGTGCCTCGCGCTCCGGCACAACCATTCTGTTTTCGCTGCTGCTCGGCTTGAGCCGTCCCGTCGCCACGGAATTTTCCTTCCTCGTCGGCATCCCCACGATGCTCGCCGCCGGGGGATTGAAGATCTTCAAAGCCTTCCACCATCCCGTCCTCGGCGCGCCACAGGAAAACTGGGGATTGGTTGCGCTCGGCACCATGATCGCGGCCGTGGTCTCGTTTGTCGCCGTGAAATGGCTGCTGCGCTATGTGCAAACCCACACCTTTACCGCGTTCGGCTACTACCGCATCGCGCTGGCCGTCGTGATTTTCCTCCTGCTGAAATTCTAAATGTCGGCTCAGGGCTGCGGCGCGGGAATGAATATCTTCTGACCCACGTACATCTTCTCCGGCTTCAACCCCGGGTTCGCGTCCAACACCTGCTTCAAAGTCACTTTGATGTTTTGATCCCGGTACGCCTGGATGATGGCGGAGAGGGTCTGCCCCGATCTCACCTCGTGTTCGAAACCTTTTTCCGGGGAGGCCGGAACTTTCGGTGCCGGCTCGTCAGAAGCTTTCGGCGTGACCGCCGTCTTTCTGCCGGGATTCGCCGCGAGGTTTTTTCCCAGGCTTTTCAAAACCGCGAGAACGTGGTCGTTGTCCTCCTGCCGTTTGTTGTCCACTTCTCTGAGCTTGGCGGCGAGTTCCTTGAGATCGTCGTGCGAGGCGTAGTTCACCACCGGCTTGTTCGACTGCTCCTGCTGCATGGCCTGGATTTCCTTCGCCAGCGCCTCGATGCGTTTGCTCTGCGCGCCCTGCGCCTCCACCAGATCCTGCATCTGCGCGGTCAACTTGTTCAAGCGCTCCTCCGTCGCCGCGTCCTGCGCGCGAACCGCCAACGGGGAGGTGAACAAAACCAGGACCAGCCAGAAAGAAAATCGTTTCATGGGCCGAACATAAAAACCCGGCGCCCACTCCGCAAGCGGGAACACGTTTTGAATTTTCTTTGTGCCGGGAGATAAATCCGTAGAGTGGCCGCGTGACCGTCCTCGAGGGCATTCAAAAAAGCGCGGATTTCCTTGCAAGAAAAGGCGTGGAGCCTGCGCGCCTGCAGGCGGAACTGCTGCTGGCGCATCTGCTCAAACTGCCGCGCATGAAGCTGTATTTGAACTTCGAGCGCGCGCTGACGCCGGCGGAGACGGACGGCCTCCGCGAACTCGTGCGGCGCCGCGCCCAGCGTGAGCCCTTGCAGCACATCACCGGCTCGACCTCCTTCTGCGGATTTGAAATCGCCGTCAACCGCCATGTGCTGATTCCCCGCCCGGAAACCGAACTGCTCGCCGAGGCCGGATGGAATTTCCTCTTACCCCTCGACCTTCCAGCCTCGACCGCTCTCGACTTCGGCACCGGCAGCGGTTGCCTCGCCATCGCGCTGGCGTTGAAATCGCCCGGCACTCAAGTTTATGCCGTGGATGTTTCCGCCGACGCCCTCACGCTGGCCCGGCAAAATGCCGCCCGCCACGAACTCACCGAGCGCATTCAGTTTTTTGAAGGCGATGGCTTCGCCGCTTTGCCCAAGGAAATTCATTTTAACCTGATCGTCAGCAATCCGCCCTACATTCCGAGCGCGGAAATTGAAACCCTGGAACCCGAAGTGCGCGACTACGATCCTCGCGGCGCACTGGACGGCGGCACGGACGGCCTGGATTTTTACCACCGGCTTGCCCTGGAGACCGGGGCCTTCCTGAAGCCCGGCGGCAAGCTCATGCTTGAATTTGGCGAGGGCTAGGCCGAAGCCATCCGGAAAATATTTGAAAATCAAAAGTGGGTTGTCGAAGCCATTCAGCCTGACTACACTCGCCGCGAAAGAATATTGATCGCCCGGCGCTGAATGACTTGGCCCGGTCGGTTTTCTATGTTCGGTCAACCCTAATTTAATTAAATGGAAAGTTTATTGATCAAAGGCGGCGTGCCGCTGCACGGCGAAGTCACCATCAGCGGCGCCAAGAACGCGGTGCTGCCCATCATGGCGGCCACGCTGCTCACCGGCGAACCCTGCGTCATCCGCAATGTCCCGAAACTCAGCGACGTAAAGTTCATGGGCCAGATCCTCACCTGGCTCGGCGCGAAGGTGGAGATCGAGGGGAACACCGTCCGCGTCCACGCCAAGAAAATCCGGGGCATGGGCGACTACGACCTCGTCCGCAAAATGCGCGGTTCGATTTGCATCGCGGGGCCGCTGCTCGGTCGCTTGAAGAAGGCGCGGATTTCATTGCCTGGCGGTTGCATCATCGGCGCGCGGCCAATCAATCTGCACTTGAAAGGTTTTCAGGCGCTCGGTTGCAAAATCAAAATTGAGGGCGGCTACATTGACGCGACGGCAAAAAAAATCACGGGCGGTTCCATATTCCTCGGTGGTCGCGCCGGCCCCACGGTTCTTGGCACGGCGAACATCATGATGGCCGCTGCCCTCGGCGAAGGCATCACGGTCATCGAAAGCGCGGCGTGCGAGCCGGAAGTCGTGGACGTGGCGAATTTTCTCAACGCGATGGGCGCGAAAATCCACGGCGCGGGCAGTCCGACGGTCACGATTGAAGGCGTGAAAAAACTTCACGGCGCGGAACACGAGGTTATTCCCGACCGCATCGAGGCGGCGACGTTCATCATCGCCGCCGGCGCGACGAACGGCGAGGTGACGCTCAAAGGCGCGCGCGCAGATCATCTGCATGCAGTGATTGATAAGTTGAAGGAAGCGGGCGTGAGCGTCGAACGGCGCGGGGCAAATC
>JANPGB010000114.1:0-2380 GCA_031423695.1 Verrucomicrobiota bacterium | reverse complement strand
CGTGAGCTGCCACCGTTTGTGCGGTTACTAACTCACAGGCGTCTCCGCTAGGGACTTATCTGGATTGGTGACCGATTCCGCCCCGTCGTCAGTTTGCGCTGACGGCGGGGTTTTTATCGCCCACGTTGTGGTTCAAATGTGTTGGTCGATCAGTATGGTTGCTTTGGTTGTGGCGGCCGTCGGGCCGCGGTTTTGAAAAGTGGTGAATCACCCGGAAACGAAGAGCCCTGCTTGCTTATCAGGCGAGCAGGGTTCTCGAAAATTCGATGATCTGTGTCGGATCTTGAACTACCTGCTTGCCTCCTTGGTAAGGTCTTGGTTCGCGGAACTCGGCCGCGTATTGGTTGCCAGGGCGACGAAACCGCCTTCGGGTTTTCCAATGCGTACGGACATACCCGCGCAACGCAACCACGAGGTCGCCTGCGAATGCTTTGGATATGTTCTTAATGAGGTCATTGGTAATTAATGTGACTCTTGATAGGCCCGCGAACTTAGATGGTCAACAAGGAAGTTTTGTTATTTGAAAGATTTGTTTTTGACCACGAGGCGGCTGCCTATCATTCCGCGATAGTGAGGCCCGCCGGCCATCCAAGTGGCTGATTGCCACTCGCCCCTGATTCTCGAATTTTGTGATTTCTGACCATAATTAAGTACGGGAGGCCCTAGCTCGCAGTCGCGAGTCCGCCTCCTTACCCGCTGCATCTCGCGGCGAAACGCCCGTCACCTGGGCTCAATCGTGAAGCCATTTCCGGCAGTGGTGAGCCGCGCCGCGTGCGCAGGAGGTATCGTTCCATGTCCACCATCCCGGCCGACAACACCGGCCCATTCTCGACCACCAAGGTCGCCGTCATCGCTTTCGCCGGTGCGAAGGTGCTGCTCGCTCTGCCCACCAGTCCCGCCTTCATCGGCGCGGTGCTGCTCGGCGTCACCGCCAAACGCCTGCCGCCATCGGCGCGCGGCAAAATCCGCGGCACCTACGCCGCAGCCAAACAGCTTGTCCGCACCCGCGTCGTTGCCACGTCGCGGGGTATCCGGCAGATCGTCGCGGAGACCAACGCCCGCATCCAAACGAAGATCGTCAACGGCGTCCTCATCATCACGATCTGGGTGGCCTTCGCCGTCGAGATCGCCAACCAGATTGTCGAGACGATCAAGGTCAGCATCGAGGTCTGGCGCTCCGACGGAGCGATCGTCCATGCCGTCGCAGTCGAAGCGTAGCCAACCGCGATGTCACAGTCCCGATACTACTCGCCCCGGATTGAGCGGGGTCTGATCACTCGTCTCTACCACGCGGCGAAAGCCGAGCGGGTGCCGATGACCAAGCTCGCCAGCCGTCTCCTGCGCGACGGGCTCGATGCCCATGAAACGGAGTCGTGCATCGTCCGCGAGGATTCGCCGCTCCCCGCTGCGGGGACACCGCAGTCCGCCAATACCTAAAAGAAAAACGCACGCATCCAAGCCCGGCCACCGCCGGGCTTTTTCGTGCCTCCACACCACAACCAAAACCGAAAGGAACCCAACATCATGGCCATCGTACTCGAAGCCAACTACGCGAAGAAGCTCGGGCTGCCGAACTTCAGCTCGCATCAATACTGCGTGACCATCCGCACGGAACTGACCGACCTCAGCCAGGTTGAAGCCGAGAGCGCCCGGCTCTACGCGCTGCTCCAGACCGCGGTGGATCGCGAAATCCAGGAGGTCGGGTTCATGCCCGACGCCAGCCAATACGGGATGAACAACGGCCCGACCAACCGCAGCAACGGCCACCCCAGCAACGGGAATGGTGGCGGCAATGGTCATCCCAGCAATGGGAACAATCGCCGGCCTCCCGCTCCCGCCAGCGACGGCTGGAATTGCACCGAGGGGCAGAAGGGATTCATCCTGCGGATTATCAACGAGAGCAAACTCGACAAGAACGAAGTCGAGGCGATGGCGCAGCAGCTCTTCGGCATCGGGGTCAAGGAACTCGACAAGCTCCAGGCGTCTCAGCTCATCGAGGAATTGCTCGAAAAGACGGGCAGGAAAACCAACGGCCGCCGGCAGTGGCAGGGCCGTCAACCCGCACGGACATGAGCGCCGTCGCTGAACCGCCGGCGTTGCCGGAAGCCGCCGCACCACCGAGCGAACCGGAGATCATCGCCAAGTTGCAGCAGACCGTTTCGCCCTCGCGGCTGACGCTGTTTCTGCAATGCCGGCTGAAATTCTGGTTCCGGTACGTGGCCCGCCTCGCGAGACCGAAGTCGGCGGCGCTCCACGTCGGCGGCTCCGCCCATGCGGTGCTCAAGGCCTGGAACAAGTCGCGCTGGCGCCAGGAACCGCTCACGCTCAAGCAGCTCCATGATGAGTATGCCAAAGCGTGGGCGGACCAGACCGACGAATC
>JANPGB010000113.1:0-2233 GCA_031423695.1 Verrucomicrobiota bacterium | reverse complement strand
GTCCGCTTTCCCGCAGCAGCTCCAGTCCGCGCGCCGCGTGCGGCGGCGCAAACAGCTTGATCAGCTCATCGCGCACGCGTTCGGCGCTGATGGTCTTGATCTTGGCGGCGTGGGCTTGGACGGCGGCGAAGGTTTCCGGTTCGATCTCAAAACCAAGCTGGGCCGCGAAGCGCACGGCGCGCAGCAGGCGCAGATGATCTTCTCCAAACCGGTCCGCCGGCACGCCGATGGTGCGGATGATTTTCGAGCGCAGATCTTTTTCGCCGCCGACCCAGTCGTGCAATTGCTTTTTGATCGGATCGAAGAACAGCCCGTTGACCGTAAAATCCCGTTGGCTGGCGTCGGCGGGCGCATCGCCAAACGTGACCTGCTCGGGATGCCGGCCATCGCGGTAATCCGCCTCCGCGCGAAACGTGGCGACTTGGAACTGTTCCCCGCCTTCAACCACGATCATCACGCCAAACTTGCGGCCCACGGGAATGGTGCGCGGGAAAATCTTCTCGATCTGTTCGGGTAACGCGGCGGTGGCGATGTCGTAATCGCCCGGCTCGCGCTCCAAGAGACAATCGCGGACACAGCCGCCGACCCAGAAGGCGGCGAACCCGGCGGCTTGCAGGCTGCGGACAATGTCGGTGGCGATGGCGCGCACAATTGCAGGAGGGTTGAAAAAGTTGGTGGGCGCTGAGGGATTCGAACCTTCGGCCACCTCGGTGTAAACGAGATGCTCTACCACTGAGCTAAGCGCCTAACCAGTGCAGGTTAGGGAGGGCTGCCCGCTTTGACAACGGCGAACATTTAATCCCGGCATTTAGTCCCGGCCCGGCCTGGTGATTTTGCTCCCGATTTCACGCCCTTGAATCTATACTTGCCTCGTATGGCAATCATCGGCAGACGCAACACGCTTTCCATCGAACGGGCCTCCGGCCCCGGCCTCTACCTCAACGGCGGAACGTTGGGCGAAATTCTTTTGCCCGGCCGCTACATCACCAAGGCCATGGTGCCCGGCGCGAAGCTGGATGTGTTCGTCTATCTCGATTCCGAAGACCGCCTCGTCGCCACCACCGAAACGCCGCGCGCGATGGTCGGCGAGTTTGCCTATCTGAAAGTCATCAGCATCAACCTCCGCATCGGCGCGTTTCTTGACTGGGGGCTGTCCAAGGATTTGTTGCTGCCGTTTCGCGAGCAGGAAATTCCCGTGCGCGTCGGGCAATCGGTCATCGCCTGTGTTTATCTCGATGAGAAAACGAACCGCATCGTCGCCAGCACGCGGCTGCGGCGGCAACTGAACCGCTCGCGCAACACCTACCGGGACGGCCAGCCCGCCGATCTCCTCATCACCGGCAAAACGCCGCTCGGCTACAACGCCATTGTGGACAACGACCGCCAAGGCCTGCTCTACCACGACAATCTTGCCAGCCCGCTCACTGTCGGTCAGCGACTGAAAGGTTTCGTCCGCACCGTTCGTCCCGGCGGCAAGCTGGACTTGAGCCTTGATCCCTCCGGCTACAAGCGCGTCGCGCCGCTGAAAGATCAGATCGTTGAACTCCTCGAAGCGAAGGGTGGCAAGCTGGACTTCGACGACAGCAGTTCGCCGGAGGCGATCCGCGCCACGTTTGGTTGCAGCAAAAAAGCCTTCAAGCAGGCCCTCGGCGCGCTCTACAAATCGCGGCGCATCACCTTCCGCAATCCCGGCATGGAACTGCTCGACAACACCGCCTTCTCACCGGGCCGCTGATGTCCGTTGAACTCACAGAGTCGCTCCTCAGCAAGGCCGCCGGCTGGGACGTCATGAAACGCGCCCGCGCCTACCTCGAGCAAGGCCAGGTGCTGAGTTCGTTTTGGGGGCCGCCGTTGTTGCGCGGCGTGATCCAGGTGGACGGCGCCTCCATCCGCGCTTCGATGGTGATTCACAACGGCATTGATATTGAAAACCTCTGCACCTGTCGCGACGCGCGGCAGTGGGGGAAAATCTGCGCGCACGGCGTGGCCGTGGGTTTGCATTGGCTGAACGCACAAAAAGCGGAAGCAACCAGGACAAATCTTAAAAGCGAAGATGGTGATGGTAGGGCGCGTCACTCCGTGCGCGCCGTCGGCGATCAGGCCAAAAGCGGCGCGCACGGAGTGACGCGCCCTACCATCACCTTCCTCTTTTTTTAGATTTGGCCCGGGTGCCTCCGCTTTCTGCGCGTTTAGCCAGTGCAAACCGACGGCCACGCCGTGCGCGCAGATTTTT
>JANPGB010000112.1:0-11971 GCA_031423695.1 Verrucomicrobiota bacterium | reverse complement strand
GCCATCACCGTCGTCATCGCGCTCGGCGGTTCGACGAATGCCGTGTTGCACCTGCTCGCCATCGCGCACGCCGCGAAGGTGAAGCTGACCATTGACGACATCACGCGCATCGGCAAACGCGTGCCCGTGCTCGCCGACCTCAAGCCCAGCGGCAAGTACAGCATGAGCGCGCTCGTCGCCATCGGCGGCATCCGTCCGCTCATGAAGACGCTGCTCGACGCCGGCCTGCTCCACGGCGATTGCCTCACCGTCACCGGCGAGACCATGGCCGAAACGCTCGCCAACGTGAAACCGTATCCGCCGGGCCAGACCATCATCCGCCCGCTCGATCAACCGATCAAAAAGGACAGCCATCTCGTCATCTTCTACGGCAACCTCGCTCCCGAAGGCGCGGTCGGAAAAATTTCCGGCAAGGAAGGTCTGCGCTTTGAAGGCAAAGCCATTGTGTTCGAGGGCGAAGAAAAGGCGTTGCAAGCCATCCTCAAAGGCACGGTCAAGAAAGGCCACGTCGTCGTGGTGCGCAGCGAAGGACCGAAGGGCGGACCGGGCATGCGCGAAATGCTTTCGCCCACCAGCGCCATCATGGGTCGCGGCCTCGGCAAAGATGTCGCGCTCATCACCGACGGCCGCTTCAGCGGCGGCAGCCACGGTTTCGTGGTCGGCCACGTCACGCCGGAAGCCTACGTCGGTGGCCCGATTGCCCTCGTTAAAAACGGCGACCCCATCATCATTGACGCCGAGAAGCGGCAAATGACCTTGGGCATCAGCGCCGCCGAATCGAAGAAGCGCAAGCAAGCGTGGAAGAAACCCGCACCGCGTTACCCGCGCGGTGTGCTCGCCAAATACGCCCACACCGTCACGAGCGCTTCGCTCGGCGCGGTGACGGATGCGGATTTGAAGTTGTGATGTTGATTCCTTTTTTAGCGGTGCTAAAGTGCTAGCATGATTATTGAGCAAATCAAAAGCCGACTGGAGAACGGTTTTCATCCGTTCACGCTGGAGTTGTCCAGCGGCAAAAAAATCCGCGTGCCGCATCAGGATTTCATCGCGGTTCATCCCAAGGCCATCGTGGTCATAGATCAGAAGGGAGTCTCCCACACCATCAGCCCGCTGCACGTTGTTTCCATTGATGAAACGGCACGCCATTAAGATTCGAGACTACACCCGCGAACGCCGCGAACATCTGCGCGAAAAGTTCATCTCCATCGTCACCGCTCGCATCCGCGCCCGAAAAAAAACGCGCGCCTGATTTTCCGATGTCCGCCAAATATGCCCACACCGCCACGAGCGCCTCGCTCGGCGCGGTGACGGATGCGGATTTGAAGTTGTGAAGAATGAATGAATTGATTTTATGCGAGGATTTGGAATAGCAAATTACCGGAACTTTTCTGCTGAAGGGGCTTGGCTGCCAGAGCTGTCCAAAATCAACATCTTCATCGGCAAGAATAACGCCGGTAAATCAAACATTCTAAAATTCCTACGCGACCTTAGTGGTTGCCTCCAAGGTCGGAAACCGCATGGCTTGCAGAGGCGCTTCTTGGAGTTCTTGCGAAAGACAGACAACACATATTTTCTATCAACGCACTCCAATGTCTTTCTCGATGCTGCAAGACAGAATGACACGTGCATTTACCACGTCGGCTAATTAAGGGGTGGCAACCTAAGTCCGCAAACGCTCCTGCAATTTAACTTCGCGCTTCCAAATCCCAAAGGGATTCCATCCCTCAACCCAGAGTTGGTTCGAGCCGGACTGGCGAGGAGCTACCCTGGGTCACCCGCCAAAAAACTCATCCACCCTGGAAGAGTTGCATCGTCGCCGCCCACCGCTTCAACTCCTTCAGAGTTGATTCAATTTCTGATTTGTCACCCAGCGTAGTCGCTTCGCTCCAACGCTGGGCTGAAAGACCTAGCCCCGTGGGGGCAAAACCGGAGCGCGGCTGTGGTCAAGAACCCAGCCGCAGCACGTCCGCTCACTGCGAGATTTCCGCATCCACAGCGCACCTTCCCTTTCCATTCCGCTGCGACTGATGCTTCGCACACAGTCGCGCTCCGAAGACTTGTCGCTGCGGGAATGCCGGCATATCCTTCCCAAAGTGAGCCGGCCAAAATCCAGTTCATCTTTGCCTAATTTCCTGATCGCGGCAGAACGCGCGTTTCGACGTGTTGCCAGGAAACTGCGTGCTGAGCAAGCGAAGTCTGGCCTGCCCCTCGTTTTAGGTGATGGAAACAAGGTTCGTTACGCATGCGTCAAACCTCGCCGCTCACGCCGACTTTCCGTCTGAACCTCAACCCGGGTTAATCCGAGCCGGACTGGCGATCCGCCTTCGTCAGACTTCGGCGCGACAAGTAAGCTACCTTGGGTCACGCTCCAAGAAAATCCTCAACCCTGAAAGTGTTGCATCGCCGCCGCCAAATTTTTAACCGCAAACCACGCGAAACACGCGAACAACAACTCCGAAAATCGTTTCGCGTATTTCGTGTATTTCGCGGTTAATCCAATTCCCGATTTGTCACCCAGCGTAGTCGCTCCGCTCCAACGCTGGGCTGAAGGACTTTGCCCCGTTGGGGCAGGTTGCTCGGTTAGAATTTTCTCCCATGCTGTTCGTGTGTCAATCAACGGCATACCGTGCGAGGAATACGCCAAACTGGAATACCTCCGCCTGCCGTGGCGCGCTGTTCCCAACCCGCGGGCAACTCCCGCAAAACTGTTGGTGGCATCAAATTGAGGTGCCATCCGTGTGTGCGCTCGGATTCACTGCCGATCAAGGCTTCGTCGCAGTGAATGGCCACTTCTTCACAATCAGTCACGGAACCAACGTCCATGCTTGCTTCGGGCAGTTCCGTAATCAGCCCGCGTTCGGGCGCGTCCAGAGCAATACCGCCGAGCCGATGAGCGTCATGTCGCAGGGCGCTTTCAATTGCGAACCGACTTCTGTGAGCCAGTCGGCAACTTGTTCCCCGCTTTTGAGTTCACGCCGGGGCATGAAGGATCAACCCTTTTGAGCTTCCTTCGCCCAAGTGTCTTTCAGCGTGATGATGCGGTTGAAAACCAGCTTGCCGGGCTTGGCATCCAGGTCGAGCGCGAAGTAGGCGAGGCGCTCGAATTGATAGCGCAATTCCGGCGCGGCGTCTTTCAAACTCGGTTCGCACTTGGCGGTGAGGACTTCCAGGGAATGTGGGTTGAGATGCTTCTTGAAATCCCCGTCGGCATCCGGCTCGGGCACGGTGAAGAGGCGGTCGTAAAGGCGCACTTCGGCTTCCACGGCGTACGCGGCGCTGACCCAATGAATCGTGCCTTTGACTTTGCGCGCGGAGGTCGCGCCGCCGGTCTTGCTGTCAAGATCGGCGGTGCAGCGCAGTTCCACCAGGTTGCCGGCGGCGTCCTTGATGACTTCGTCGCACTTGATGATGAAGGCGTATTTCAGGCGCACTTCGCCGCCGGGTTTCAGCCGGAAAAATTTCGGCGGCGGCACTTCCTGGAAATCGTCGCGCTCGATGAACAGTTCGCGGCTGAACGGAATTTTCCGCGTGCCCGTCTCCGGCTGTTCGGGATTGTTGACGGCGTTGAGTTCCTCGACCTGGCCCTCGGGATAATTCGTGATGACGACCTTGACCGGGCGCAGCACGGCGAGGCGGCGGAACGAACGCTTGTTCAAATCCTCGCGGATGGAATGCTCCAGCACGGACACGTCGGTGATCCCGTTGTATTTCGTGATGCCGATGTGATAGGCGAAGTTGCGCAACGCCTGCGCTGTGACGCCGCGACGACGAATGCCGCAGATGGTGGGCATGCGAGGATCGTCCCAGCCGGTAACGAGATTTTCGTCCACGAGTTGCATGAGTTTGCGCTTGCTCATCACGGTGTAGCCCAGGCTGAGCCGGGCAAACTCGTACTGATGCGGCAGGGGCCGGGCAAGCTCGAGGCTGTCCAGAATCCAATCGTAAAGCGGTCGGTGCACTTCGAACTCCAGTGTGCAGATCGAGTGCGTGATGCCTTCAATGTAATCGCTGAGGCAATGCGCAAAGTCGTACATCGGATAGATGCACCACTTGCCGCCGGTCTGGTGATGATCGGCGTGCTTGATACGGTAGAGGAGCGGATCGCGCAGCCAGATGTTTGGCGCATCCACGGTGATCTTGGCGCGCAACACGCGCGCGCCGTCGGGAAATTCGTCGTTCCTCATCCGCGTGAAGAGGTCAAGATTTTCCTCGACGCTGCGGTCGCGGAACGGCGACGCCTTGCCGGTGCGTCGATACTCGTCGATCTGGTCCGGCGGCATGTCGCAGACGAAGGCCTTGCCTTTCTTGATGAGCGCAATGGCATATTCGTAAATCTGGTCGAAGTAATCGGAGGCGTAAAACGGTTCAAGTTTCACGGCGGAATGTTTGCGCTCGGCTTCGGACGTTCCGAAAATGGGTGGCAAATAGAAATCAATCTTGCCGTCCACGTTTTTCACTTCCGGTGCTTTGCCGTGCGGCTTCAATCCCAGGCGATCTTCCGCCCAGTTGCCGAGGAGCCAGTTCACGTCGGCCTGGATGGACTCGACGTATTCGATGTCTTCCTTGGTGGGATTGGTGTCGTCCATGCGCAGGTTGCAGATGCCACCGAACTCGCGGGCGATGCCGAAGTTCAGGCAGATGCTCTTGGCGTGGCCGATGTGCAGGTAGCCGTTCGGCTCCGGCGGAAAACGGGTGTGGATGCGCGGATACTTCGCCTCGGCGACGTGCGCGGCGACGATGTCGCGGATGAAATCGGATGGGGCCGCCGGCGCGGCGGGCGCGGTGTCCATGGTCGGAGGATTGGTTATGGCCATATAAATTCGCCGCCAGCTTACGAACTTGGGCCCCGTCTGGAAAATAAAATCAACGGCCGGCAACGGGGCCAATTGCGCGCCGGCGGGGCTGACACCAGCGGGTGGGCCATGGCCCGCAGCCCGGGGCGTGTGGCGAGGCGCCACCATCCTGACGTTTTCCCGCCAGGTCGTCACCCAATCGTAACATGGCCGACATATTCTCGTCACCTTGCGCCAGCAGACTTTTTCCCGAAGACAGAACCAAACAACGTAAAACATTCATTCAAAAAATGACCAAACGAAATTACACGAACAAAGTCGCCGCCACGGCCGGAGCCGTGTTGCTGCTCGCCAGCGCCGGACACGTCCGCGCGCAATCTGCCGACGCGCTGATTGACAAACTGGTCAGCAAGGGCGTGCTCACCGTCAAGGAGGCCAACGACCTGCGCGAAGAGTCGGACAAAAATTTCACCTCGGCCTTCGCCGTCAAAACCGGCCTGCCCGACTGGGTCAACGGTTACAAGCTGAGCGCGGACATGCGTGCGCGCTATGAAAGTTTCTACGGCCAGAACCCGGCCTTCGTGGATCGCCAGCGTTTCCGTTACCGTCTGCGGGTTGGCGCCACCGCCACGTTGATGGACAATTTCGAGGCGGGCTTCCGGCTCACGTCGAGCGAGGCGAGCGGTTCATTCGGAGGCGACCCCATCTCCGGCAACACCAGCCTGGCCGACAACGGGTCGAAGAAGTTTGTTTTCATTGATCTCGCCTATGGCAAGTGGTCACCGTTGCACACCCGGCAATGGGCTGGCTCGATCACCGTCGGAAAAATGGAAAATCCATTCGTGTTTCCGTCGACGATGATGTTTGATCGAGATTACACGCCCGAAGGCGCGGCGGGGCAACTGTCCTACGCCATCAACGACCAGCACAGCCTCAAGCTCAACAGCGGGGCGTTCATTTTGGACGAACTCAGCGCCAGCGGGAGCGACCCGTGGCTGGCTGGCGTGCAACTGCACTGGGATGCCGCCTGGAGTTCGCATCTGGCCACGACGGTGGGAGTGGGCGGCTTCTGGATTGCCAACCCCAAGAATTTGATCAACGGCAATGTGCCGAACATCAATCGCGGCAACACGCGTGACGGCAAGGGTGCCCCCGCCTTCGGGTTCAATCCGGTTTATGTGGACGCGGGTGCGACATATACGCTGACAAAATTCCCGTTCTACCCGGGCGCCTTTCCGATCAACGTGAGTGCCGATTATCTGAACAACCCGGGTTCGCCCAAGGATAACCAGGGTTGCAGCGCCGGGTTGCTGCTCGGCAAAGCCGGCAAGAAGGGCACCTGGGAGCTGGCCTATCGTTACGAATTCCTGGAAGGCAATGCTTGGTATGAAGAATTCCCCGAATCGGATTTTGGGGCCTATTATCAAGTCCAGCAGCCGAACGCGGGTTTCACCGCGCCGGGTGCCGGCTACGGCTCCGGCACCAACGTCCGGGGACACTGGATAAAGTTAAGCTACTCGCCCTATGATTCGATCACCTTGAGCGCAGCCTGCTTCTTTACCGAACTGATCAACCCCAGCCCGGCCGGATCGCAAACGGACATGACCCGTGCGCAGGTGGACGTCGTCTGGAAATTCTAACTGACACCCAATCGTAACCGTAACGAACATTAACCGTCACTCAACTTGATTCAAATAACACAACTGATGAAAACCAAACTGATCCAGCTCGCCCTCGGCGCGCTCCTCGTCTCGCCGTCCTTCTCCTACGCCGGCAACATCACCGTCAAAGGTTCTGACACCCTTGTCGTCCTCGCCCAGAAGTGGGCGGAGACTTACATGGGCAAGCAGGCCCGCGTGAAAATTCAGGTCACCGGCGGCGGCTCCGGCGTCGGCCTCGCTGCGCTGCAAAACAGCCAGACGGACATCGCTAATTCCTCCCGAGCGATCAAGCCGGCCGAGCGGGCGGCCTGCATCAAGGCGTTCAACAAATCACCCCGCGAATACAAGGTTTGTCTCGACGGGCTCTCCGTTTATGTGAACTCCGACAATTCACTGACTGAGTTGAGCCTGGAACAGGTTGAAAAAATCTTCACCGGCAAGGTGAAGAACTGGAAGGACGTGGGTGGCAGCGATGCCCCCATCACGGTTTACAGCCGCGAAAACAGCTCCGGCACCTACGAGTTCTTCAAGGAACATGTGCTCAAAGGTTCCGATTTCGTCGCCAGCGCGCAGACCATGCCCGGCACGGCCGCGTTGCTGCAGGCGGTTTCCAAGGACAAGTCCGGCATCGGCTACGGTGGTGCCGCCTACGGTCAGGGGGCCAAGGCGCTGAAGATCAAGAAAGACGATTCCTCCCCGGCCATCGAAGCCAACGAGGAAACTGTTCTTTCGGGAAAATATCCCATCTGGCGCTATCTCTTCGTCTATCTCAGCCCCGAAAAGGACAAGGGAGAAATCGGAGCTTATCTCAACTGGATTCGCAGTGATGAAGGCCAGAAAATCGTGAAAGAAGTCGGCTACTATCCGTTGCCGGACAACTTGCGCGAGAAGTAAATGCTGCGGCTGGTAAAAATCTCCAGCCATACAAATAAGATTTGATTCATTGGTTCCTCCCAACCAAAGTCAACGGGCGGGCCAGTCGCCTTATGCAGCGTCTGGCCCGTCCTTTTAAGTAAAGCCAAAGATGAAGCATCGGCAATCAGGACGCAGCGTCGGCTGGATGGGCCTCAAGCGGGGCCATCGCGCCAAACCGCTGGAGTGGCTCGCGGAAAAATTTATTTTTCTCGTCTCCCTCTCCGCCATCCTGATGATCTTCCTGATCTTCATCTTCATCGGCCGCGAAGCCTTGCCCATCGCGTTCGGGCGGATGGACAGCTCGCTCACCCAAAAAGCCATGGCCGTCGAGGACATGGACAAAGTCAGCCCCAAAGAACTGCAGGAATATCTCGGACTTACGGACAAACAGTTTGCCGACATGGATCGGGAAACCCGCCAGGCGTTGATGGAAGCCAGGCTCGACGAAGTCAAATCCGCCTCCAAGGACAAGGATGCCAGCCTCAACACCACGCGCTGGAAATACCTGCTTCAGCCCCATCAGTGGAGCGGCTACGACAAACCCTCGTACATCTGGCAGCCCATTTCTGAAATTCGCAAATACAACATCGTCCCCCTCATCATCGGCAGTTTGAAGACCACCCTCGTTGCGCTGCTTGTGGGCGTTCCGCTGGCGCTGGCGGCTGCGCTTTATGTCTCGCAACTCGCCCGGCCCCGTGTGCGCGAAATTGCCAAGCCGGTCATCGAATTGCTTTCCGGCATTCCTTCCGTTGTGTTGGGCTTTTTTGGACTGATGGTGATGGCCACGATGCTGCAAAATATTTTTGGTTACCAATCCCGGCTCAACGCCTTCGTCGCCGGCATCGCGCTCGGCTTTTCTGTCATTCCGGTCGTATTCTCCATCGCCGAGGATGCGCTGACCAGCGTGCCGCGCAGCTACGTGCAGGCCGCACTCGCGCTCGGCGCATCGCAGTGGAAAGCCGCGTGGCAGGTCGTCCTGCCCGCCGCATTACCCGGCGTGTTTGCTGCTGTCGCGCTGGGCTTTGGTCGCGCCATTGGGGAAACCATGATCGTCCTGATGGCGAGCGGCAACGCGAGCATTGTGTCCGGCAGCCTCTTTGATTCGACCCGCTCAATCACCGCCACCATTGCCGCCGAGCTGGGCGAGGCGGTGTTCGGCGGACATCACTACCGGATTTTGTTTTTGATCGGCGTGCTGCTTTTCGCCGTGACGTTCCTGTCGAACCTGGTGGCCGACCTGGTCATGCACCGGTTGAAATCCAGAATGGAGGGACGGCGATGACAGAAGTCCAAAGCCCCGAGTCCAAAGCCCAAAGTTTTCGCGCGACGCACTTTGACTGGAGTTCCTTTCTCGGCACGGGCGCAACCGCATTGGCAACGGTTCTGGTCGTCGTGATTCTTTTCATCATTCTCGGCAACGTCGTCTATCACGGCTGGGCCGGGCTTTCGTGGCGCTTTGTCACGACTGGCACGGCCACCGACATGTTCGATGTCGACAAGGCGGGCATCCTCCCCATGATTGTAGGCACGGCGTCCCGGGTCATTTTGATGACCCTCATGGTGGTGCCGATCGGCGTCATCACCGCGATTTACCTGACGGAATACGCGCGGATGCATTCGCCCTCGACGCGCATCATCCGCAGCGCGGTGAACAATCTGGCGGGGGTTCCGTCCATCGTGTTCGGACTTTTCGGCGCGGGATTCTTCGTGCAATTCATCGGCCAGGGCATGGACTCGGCGTTGGGAAACGCGGCCGGCGTCTGGGGCAAACCCGCGCTGCTGTGGGCGTCGGCCACCTTGGCGGTGATGACGCTGCCCGTGGTGATTGTCACGACGGAAGAAGCCTTGCGCGCCATTCCGCAAGGCCTGCGCGAAGCGAGTCTGGCCCTGGGCGCAACCAAGCTGGAAACCATTTTGCGAATCGTCGTGCCACAGGCGATGCCTGGAATTCTTACCGGCATGATCCTCGCCATCAGCCGTGCGGCGGGCGAAGTCGCGCCGATTTTATTCACCGGCGCGGCGTATTACATGGCCGACATGCCGAAGTCGCTGCACGACCAGTTCATGGATCTGGCGTATCACGTTTTTATTTTGTCCACACAGTCGCCGAACGTGGACGCCACGCGGCCACTGTTGTACTCGACGGTGTTGGTGCTGCTGATTTTGACCTTCACGCTGAACATCGTCGCCGTTTTTGTCCGCGCCAACATGCGGAAGAAAATGCGGCTGCTCCACTGAGGCTTTTGCATGGTTGAAAATTCAAATCCCAAAACCACCGCGCCCGAACCTTTCATTGAGGTGAAAGACCTGTCGCTGTTTTACGGCGCGAACAAGGCGTTGAAAAACATTTCGATGAACATCAGCGAGAAGCTGGTCACCGCCTTCATCGGGCCGTCCGGCTGCGGCAAATCCACCTTCCTGCGCTGCCTAAACCGGATGAACGACCTGATTGACAATGTCCGCATCGAGGGCACGATCAAGATTGCCGGACAGGACATCAACAGTGCCGAGGTGGATGTGATTGAACTGCGCAAGCGCGTCGGCATGGTGTTTCAGAAATCCAATCCGTTCCCGAAATCCATCTATGACAACGTTGCCTACGGCCTGCGGTTGCAAGGCATCAACAGCAAAAGCGAGTTGGACGGAATCGTGGAGAAAAGTTTGCAGCAGGCGGCGATCTGGGACGAGGTGAAGGATCGTCTCCACACCAGCGGGCTGGGCTTGTCTGGCGGCCAGCAACAGCGGCTTTGCATAGCGCGGGCGATTGCCATCCAGCCGGAGATCATTTTAATGGATGAACCCGCCTCCGCGCTGGATCCGATAGCCACGGCGAAGATTGAGAATTTGATTCTCGAGTTGAAAAAGGATTATACGATTGTGATCGTGACGCACAACATGCAGCAGGCCGCGCGGGTCTCAGACCACACGGCCTTCTTTTACATCGGCGAACTGATTGAGACCGGACCGACGACAAAAATTTTCACCAGCCCGACCCAAAAGCGCACGGAAGATTACGTGACAGGCCGGTTTGGTTGATACACTTTCAAACTATGGATCACTTGAGCATGGAACTGAGCGGGCTTAAACAAAAATTGCTGACGATGGCCAGCCACGCGGAGATGGCCGTCAACGAATCGGTGCGAGCGCTGGTCGAACGCAATTACGATCTCGCGGTGCGGGTCAAGGCCGACGACGACGTAATTGACCAGCTCGAACTTGAAGTAGACGAGATGGCGATCCATCTCCTCGCCAAGGCCCCGCTGGCGGGCGACCTGCGCTTCGTGATGGTGGCGATGAAGATTTCCAACAACCTAGAACGCGTCGGCGATGAGGCGACCAAGATTGCCAAGCGCGCACGCGATCTCAGCGAGGAACCGCCAGTTAAGGTGACAGTCGATCTGCCGCGCCTGGCCACCCTCGCACTGGGGATGTTGAAATCGTCGCTGGACGCATTTGTGAACCGTGATGCTACCGCCGCCCGCTCCGTGATCCCTCGTGACAAGGAAGTGGACGCACTCAATAAAGCCGTCGGCAACATCCTGGCCGACTACATGGTGGCCAATCCGGACACGATAAAACGCTGCCTCCACCTCATCACCGCCTCCAAGAGCCTGGAGCGCATCGCCGACCACGCGAAGAATGTGGCGGAGGAAGTCGTCTATCTGTGCGAAGCGCAGGACATCCGGCACGCCGGCAAGGGCGGCGCGGCTGGGTAGAGCCTTCCGCGGGCGGGCCTGAGCCAGTCCGCACAACAATCATTTGCAATCCCGCCGCTGCTGTGATGTATTATGCCCCGACGAAAACGGCGGCGACACCTGCCACCGTCACAAATTAATATTATGCAAACGATCACTGAAGAAACCATCGTAACCCAGAAAACCAAGGAACTTTGCCAGGCGATTTTGGACGAGCCCAGCCTGCGCACGGCGCGCGCGAAAATTGATCGCTTCATGGCCGATGACGGCGCGAAACTCCAGTACGAGAATTTGATGAGCAAGGGTCAGTCGCTCCAGCAAAAACAGCAGAGCGGCCAGCAACTGGCCGCCGACGAGATCAGCGCTTTTGAAAAGGAGCGTGACGTCGTGCTGAGCAACCCCGTCTCGCGCAATTTTCTGGAAGCCCAGGAGGAACTGCACCACGTTCACGAATCCATCAACAAACATGTGTCCAAGACGCTTGAGCTTGGCCGCGTCCCCACCGACGAAGACATGGACGCCGGCGGGAGCTGCGGTTCCGGCTGTGGCTGTCACTAAGCGAAATTGTTTTCCTCAATCCGGACGAGGTCGGTCGCGATCTCGTTCGGATTTTTTCACGCCCGGAAAAAACGGGCAAGACCGCGCCGGGCCTTGTGTGCGGCCTCACCCCTGCCCCGCCGGGATCACCACAAGCACGTCGCCGCGAAGGTCGCTGCCAAAATTTTACTGCTTCTTAACTTTGCCGGCTCGAGTCGCGACTGCGCTGTCCGCCCCGGCGCGGCGGCGGTAGTGGAGGAAGGCCGCCCCGGCCGCCAGCCACACCAGGAGCGTCAAGATGATTTCAGTGGGTGGCATCGGATCAGATCGAGGTTGGCTTTCGGGCGCGCAGACCGCCGCGGCAGATCAC